>JBKHJP010000069.1:0-15002 GCA_046538065.1 Thermoanaerobaculia bacterium
AGGCTCCGCAATCCGCCAGGTAAAAGGAAGCCCTCACCGCCGCGTCTCCTCCTCGTGGGGTTCCCGATTCCGGAGACGATCGGTGGCCCCGGTGTGCGACTGCACTGGCTTCCTATCCAGCTTCCCCCTCTTTCTTCCGGTCAGAACTTTCGGAAGGGGTTTCGGGCAGGCGAGCGTGGATGGTGGGAACAAGACCGTCGGACGCATTTCAAGCCAGATGATCGTATGCGTTGGGGGGCGGCCGAGTCGTGGGCAGGCCGTGAGATCGGCAGCCGCGGGTACTTGCCCCACCAACTCCAAGCGCAGAACACGATCCTTCTCGGCGCAGGCGCGCTCGGTAGCGCGCTCGCTGAGCTCCTCGTCCGCGCCGGGCTCAGGAATTTGACTATCCTTGACGCTGACCGGCTCCGCGCTGGAAACCTGGTCCGCCACACCCTCCTCCTCCAAGACTTGGAGAAGGGGAAGTCCGAACGTCTGGCGGACCGTCTGAACGAAGCTTCACCCCACGCACACGTCGAGGCCAGGCTGGAAGACTTTCCCCCGAACAGCGACGAGGTTCTGAAACGGTGTGCTGAAGCTGATCTCGTCATCGACTGTACCGCGGACCAAGACGTGCTGAGCCATCTTCAAGATTTCGAGTGGAAGGAGGAGTGCCTCTTGACCTCCTTCGCCCTGAACCTCGGGGCGAGCCGCCTGTATTGCTTTGGGGTGAGAGGCGGTTCTTTTTCAAGCGAAACTTACAAGAAGGCGTTGAACCCGTGGATCTGCGATGATCGTAAGAGCCGGGATCTGGCAAATCTTCCCCGGGAGGGTTTGGGGTGCTGGCATCCAGTGTTTCCCGCCCGAGCCGACGACATTTGGTTGATGGCATCCGTGGCAATGAAGTTTCTGGAGAGAGCGGTCCGAGTTTCTTCGAGTCGGCCTGATTTCGCGGTGTTCGAATGCTCAGTGGCTCAGGATGGTTCTTTCTTGGGGATCGCACGGCGTGGCGACCCCCCTGGCGGGGCTGACAAAGATCCCTGCAATTCTTGAGAAAAGTGGACTTCATTTCGCCGGATGGGCGGTTTCGTGTGGAGCTCAGCGACACCTGTCTGAGCACCATGATCGAGGCCGGGAAAACAAGCTTGCCCAACGAAACGGGTGGCGTCCTTATCGGCTACTACACTCGTTCGCGTAGAACAGCCGTGGTGGAAAGCGCCACGCTGCCGTCCCCTGATTCCGAGGCCAGCCGGACTCGGTTCTATAGAGGAGTCGTGGGGCTGCAGCGATTGTTGGCCCGGTTCTGGCGTCGCCCCCCGGAGGAGCGTCGGTACTACTTGGGAGAGTGGCATGTCCACCCCGGAGGAGCGTCGGTCCCTAGCCAACATGACCACGCCCAGATGCTGGAGATTGCCCGTTCCGAGAACTACCAATGCCCTGAAGCCATCCTGGTCCTTCTCGGTGGTGATCTGACCAGTGGCGGTTCACTGGCGATCTGGATATTTCGGAGAGAGGAAGCCCCGATCCGCCTCCGACAAGAAAATTTGACCCCCACTGGCGAATGAACACTCGTCTTCACTCCTTGCCACGGTCCTCGTTGCCCCGGAGCTTCTCGATCTCTTGAGCGAGCTGGCTCCCTTTGAAGGGCTTGGAGCCGCCCCGGCGGCGTTCGCGGGTCGGGCCGCCCCGCTTCCCGGATGGGCTGTCGCCCTTCGGACGGCTGCGGCGTGTCGGCCCGGGCTGCCTCGGCAGGAGCCGGCGGCTCCAGGCGAGGAGGTACAGGAGCTCGTCGGCGCTGAGGTTCGGGTGGGCCTCGAGCAGGCTTTCGATCTCCTGACGGGCGATGCGGTGCTCCGCCTTCGGGTTGTCCACGTTCTGGGCGGTCATCCGGTCCAGGGCGTCGAAATGCGCGAGGAACTCCCGGAAGGCCGCCACGTCCCGGACGCGGGCCAGGTGGGAGTCCGCATGGGCCAGGGTGCTCGCCGCGATGCCGCCGGCGGCGTGCTCCGACGGATCGTTCACATAGGGCACCCGGGCGGTGCGAAGGCGCATGGCGAGCTCCTCCGCCAGACGGAGGAGCTCTTCCCGTCGCTGGATGCTGAGACGGTTCATGGGCGGTCCTTTCGGTCTTCGCCGGGGGCGGGCAGGGGAAGCTTGCGCTGGAGGACGCTCAGGACCTCTCGGGCGGATGCGTCCAGCTCCACCGCCCCCAGGCACCCGTCGACGAACGCCGTCAGCTCTGCGGAGTCGCGTTGCCAGCCGCGGCTGCGGCGAAAGCCCCGGGGCCGGAGACGGTACCCCCGGGGGACGATCTCCACCCGGCCGAACCCGTCGTACTTGCCTCCGCCGAGGCGCGGTGCGAACCGGTCCACCCCCAGGCCGAGGAAAACCTCCCCGAGCTCCCTCCGGTCGAGGTTGCGAAACCGCAGGGTGGAGAGCAGGAGGCTGCCGCCGGGGATGGCCAGGGCGCCGATCGAGGGAGGCTGGTCCGCGCCGCGGGGCGGGTCGCCGTAGAAGCGGCGGCCCACCGGTTTCTGCGGGGGGTAGGGGACGCTGAGGGCGATCTCTTCGGGGTGGAGGGCCTCGGCGGGTACCGCGTCGTCGAAGCTCACGCGCCCCTGGTACCCCAGGGCGCCGAACAGGGCGCTGGCGGCGCTCACGGGACGGGGCGGGTCGCCGTGGGGCGGGGCCCGGTACCTGGCTCGCGGGTCGAAGGGCGAGTCGCTGGCCGTCAGCGCTTCGACGATCTGGCGGCACATGCCCTTGAGGGAGCTTCCGGGGATGACGAGGAGCTCCCGGCGGCGCACCGGCTCCTTGACCACTCTGCCCTGGTGGAGGCCGAAGGCGCCGGAGCCGACGTGGACCGGCTCCAGGACCCGGATCCCGAGCTCGACGGCTCCGGTGATGGTCTCCGGGTCGGCCAGCAGGCGGTCGTGGTGGGCGGGGGGGCGTTCCCGGCGGCCGGAACCGCTCTCCGGGATTCCGAAGTAGTTCCTGGGCGGCGGTGCGGTGCGGCGGCTCATGGGGTCCCGCCCTCGGCGGCCGTGGCGTCCACCCACCGGGCGAGGGGGCCGTCGAGGACTCGCTCCAGGAGCTGGGCGCCCTGGGTTCCGGAGAGGGTCAGTCGCTGGCCCCGCCAGGTGGGCACCGGCTCGAGGTCCCCGTCCAGGGAGAGGACGTCTCCCGGGTCGAGGTCGTACTCCCGGGCTTCCGTCTCGGCGACCAGGGCGCCGGCACCGGCGAGGGTTCCCGCCGCCCGGCCGAGGGTCTCCAGGTTCAAGCCGCGCAGCTCCACGCCCACCTGCCCGAGCCCCCGGCTCTTGCCGAATCCGATGGGGACGTCGCCGTGGTCCATGTCCTGGAGGAGGGCGGCCACTAGGCCGAGCTGCCACAGGGAGAAGTTCTCCAGGTGGATCGTGGTGAGGAAGCGACCGGAGACGACTACTTCCAGGTCGAAGAGGGCCGCGCCCTTGGCCTGACCGGTGCGCCGGTCGATCCCTACCTGCCACCGCGTCTCCGTGGCGTCGGAATCGGGGGTCACACCGTTGCCTTCGGGGTAGGAGTCCTCCACGTTGCACCGGCCGGCCACGGCGAGGGAGCCGAATGTCCGACAGGCCGGGCACTGGCCCGCGAAGACTTCGGCGCCGGTGGGGGGACGGCTGCGCTTCTTGCGGCCCGTGCCCTCCGTGCGGTTCCTGGACGCCTTCCGGCACCGGGAACCGTTGTGGAACGGGTCGCACACGTCGACCCCCAGACCCCGCAAGACCCGCTCGGCCTGGCTCCGGAAGGCTCCCTTGAGGCTGGTGCCCGGGAGGTAGACCGTCTCGCCGTACGCGGCGTGGCGGGTGCGGACGAACTCCATGCCCGGCCGGGTGGGATCGGCCGTCTCCTGGCCGCTCTTGATGAGGATCGGCCCCCGGGGGCTGATGGCGATCTCCAAGGCGGCTCGGTTCAGCCAGCGGCGAAACATGTCAACCCTCCTCGCGTTCGGGCCACAAGACGGCGGCCAGGGCGCTCTCGGCGCCGGCCTTGGCCTCTTCGAGATCCAGGACGTCGTAGCCCTTGCCCGCCAGCAGGCGGGCGGCGTCGGTCCGCTCCAGGCGGAGATCGTTCAGGGAGACCCGGCCGAGGCCCCGGCTGGTGAGGCCTCCCATGCGGACTTCGCCGGTGTCCAAGAGCTCCAGGGCCTTGAGGACCAGGCCGAGCTGGACGCTGTCCGTGACGTTCTCCAGGATCATCTCCAGCCGGAAGCTCGCTCCCCGGGGGACGACTTCCTGGTCGTACTTGATCGCCGGCCGGGTCCGGGCCACCCGGCGGTCCCGATCGATGCCCACGCCGTCGCGGATCTCGGTCCGCAGAGCCGTTGCGTCCTCGAACGGCAGGTCCGCCACGAAGACGCGCCCGGCCAGATAGGGGCAGCCGAAGAGTCCGCAGACGGTGCAGACGGTCTCGAGCACCTCGTCCAAGTCGACAGGGCTGCCGGCGGCCTTGGCCTTCTTGCGGAGGGGTTCGGTGCACGGCGCGGCCAGGGGATCGCAGGCCCGGAGCCGCTCGTCGGCGAGGCCCCGGAGCACCGCTTCCAGGCCCGAGCGGAGGACCCCCTTGAGGGAGCTTCCGGGGAGGAAGACCCGCCCCACGGCGTCCCGGAGGACCGGCTGATCGGAGGTGCCCACGTCCAGGCTCTTGTCGGCCCCGACGCGCAGGCCCGTTTCGGCCACGAGCCGGCCCGTGATCCGGTGGCGGACCGAGAGCCGGTCGAACGTCTGGAACCGCGTGGCAGGCTCAGCCATGGGCGGAGGTCCCGTTCTGGGCGCAGCGGTAGGTGAACTCGCGGATGACGTAGCCGAGGAGCAGCGGGAGGAGCTCCGCCTCGAGCTCCCGGGCGTCGACGCCGTGCTGCCCTGCAGCGCTCCGGCTGCGCTTACCGATCGCCCGGTCGACGTAGCTCTCCAGGGCTTCTCCGGACGCCGGGTCGGGCCAACCGCGGGAGCCGCGGCCCACCTGGTACCGGAGGAAGTTGCGGAACACGGCGACGGAGCGTTCCGTCTGGGCCACGTTGAGGAGATTGCGGAGCTGGGAGCCGGAGACCCGGGGGTCCTTGCGCTTGCCGCCACCCCGCCCTCCTTTGCCCCCCTTGCCGCCTCCGCCCTTGGGCAGGTAGATCTTGGCCTCGTTTAGGTACTCCTCGGCCGCCTGGACGAGGGAAGGCTTCTGGGCCTCGATCCAGGCCCGGAGCTGGGGCGTCATGGGGTCTCTCCTTTCCGGTGGATGGGATCGCCGAACTGCAGGGCGCCGAAGCCTCGGTCCCGGGCTTCCCCGGCACCGTGGCGCTCCAGGCGCTCGAGGTGCTTGACGGTGCTTTCGCCCAGGTCCGGGATGGCGAGGAGGAGAACCGAGCCTGCCCGGACCACCGGCCGGAACGGTCGCGGCCGGTGGCGGGTGGTGTCGAAGCCGCCGCGGTGCCCCGCCCGGACCTCGGCGTGGAGGAGCCGGCTTTCGGGGAGCCGAAGGGCGGCGTGGAAGGCTGCCTCGGCGGAGCCTTTCCCGTCGTCCTCGTGGGGGAAGAGATCGGTCAGCAAGAGCGCCGCCAGGAACCGGTCGGGTCCCGCCTCCAGCTCCACGCCGTGGCGCGTTTCCGCCGCGGCGATCCGGTTCCGGACGTGGGTGTCGAAGGTGTCGAGCCGGTCCCGGAGGGGTTGGTTCCGTGCCTCGCGAACCTCCACGATGCGCAACCTCCCGTACCCCTGGCCCCGGCCGTGTCCCGCCCGCAGGTCCACCGCCATGGCGTCCTCCAGGAGGCGCCGAGCCTCCGGCCCGGCGTTGTGGACGGGGGCGGCGAAGAAGGTGCCCCGCTCCAGAAGCTCCACCGAGTAGAGGGCGCCGTCCTTGCTCCGGGCGCTTCGGCGATCGAGGGCCACACGGGTCATGACGCGCCGCTCCGGGGCGCCGCCGGCGAGCCAGCGTCCGGGGGGGCGAACGGCTCGCTCCCGCGTGCCGGAGGCGTCGACCACCTCGTCCACGACGGGGCAGAGGATCCCGTGCTCCGCCAGGAGGCGTTGCACGGAGTCGCGGACGAGCGTGTCGGTGACGCCGGCCTCTTCGCCGCGGTACTTGCCCACCCGGGCGGTGGCCGGGGCGATCCGGGGTCTCGGGGTGGAGCCGTCGGCCAGGGGAGCGGCGTCGCCGAACCGCACGCAGGTCTCCGGGTCCAGGAGCAAGGTCCGGAAGGCCGGGTCGTCGCTCTGGTCGGTCCTCGTCCCCCGTCGTTTCAGGGCGGCGGTGACCACGGCGCCACGGACCGTGGAGGCCGGCAGGTGGTCCAGGGTCGGCTGGAAGTTGCCGACGAAGGGTAGGGGCCCCAGGGAGAGGGGCTCCAGGGCCTGGAAGACGATCTCCAGCTCCTCGGCGTCCGGGAGGGCCGCCGGCGGCGGCGTCGCGACTGCCTCTTCGTCTCCCTCGTCGTCCTGCACGAGGGCGAGGTCCACCCAGCCCAGCCCCCGGCTGCGGGAGGAACCGAGGGCGAAGACGGCGCCCAGGGCCGCCTGGAAGAGGTCGCGATCGTCGGGCGCCAGCAGGGACAGGTCAACCGGTGCCCGGAACCGGAGCGCCTGGCCCGGGGAGCCGGCCACCTCGCGCTGGAAGAGGCGCTGGTGGAAGGCGCGCCGGTCCCGCCGATCGATCGCGACGTGGGGCCGGACCGAGGTTCCGAACCCTCGCTGGAACAGGTCGCGGGCGTCGCTGTCCAGCTCCGCGTCGGCGAGGTAGACGCGGGTGTAGCCGCCCCCCGGTCGCTCGGGCTGCGCCGGCAGGGCCTCGTCGCTTCCCGGATCCACGTCCTGGCGGAAGCCCTGGCCGCCGAAGAGCCTGCGGGCGCTTGCGTCTCCCGAGAGCCGGACGAGCTGTTCCCGGATCGCCCCCTTGAGGGCGCTCGCCGGAATGTACGGGGTGCCGTCGGGCCGGCGCAGGGTGGTGTCGTGGAGCTCCCGGGACCGGCCGGCGCTCAGGAGCAGAGCTCCCTTGAGGCGGACCTCGATCGCCTCGGTCATCGTTCGACTCCTCGCGTCGCCGTGTCGTTCGTAGGAAGGAGCTCCACGGCCTCGAGGGCGTCCAGGAAGCGGGTCGAGAGCCACTCCCCCTCGTCCGGAGGGTTCTCCGCCGGCCGGAAGAGGAGCTCGTCCACGGCCTCGATTCCGGCGCCCCGGTCCTGGCGGTAGCGGGCCCACTCGGAACCGGGCTTCGCCCGGCCGTGCTGGTACCGCCAGAGGCTCCGGGCGAGGGTCGGCCCCCGGAAGATCTCCTGGCGGATGGCGAAGAGCTGTGAGCGCGGCACCTTGCGCAGGGCCCGTGCTTCGGCCAGGAGGTCCTCGAACGCCTGCCGGCTCCAGGGGCCCTCGGTCAGGGCGAGGCCCGGTTCACCGTCGGCCGGCGGACGGTAGAGGTGGTTTCGCCGGAGGTTCTGGATGGAGGTGGACAGGGGGTTTCCTGACCCGAGGACCAGGAAGTCCACGGCGCTGCGCGGCGTCGGATCGTCCTTCGCCGCGAGGGCGTCCCCGGCGTGGAGGTGAGACTTGGCGCTCCTGAGGAGCTCCTCGGCGTAGCGCACCATGAATCCCACGGGGAAGTGGGCGGCACCGAAGACGATGCCCACTCCTACCCCGAAGGTCGCGACGCTCGAGCGGAGCGTCTCGGGGGCATCCGTGAAGGCGTCCCGGAGGAGAGGGTTGCCCGTCAGGTCGAACCGGGACTCGACGGTGTCGATCAGGGTCCTGGTCGCCTCGAAGGCCTGGAGCGCAGGCAGGATCAGGACCGCATCGTCGCCCCCCCGGATGGGGCACTGGCAGAGGAGGCGGTCGTCGGCGTCCCGGAGCTCCGGAGCCTCCCGGATCGCGTGCACGGCGGCGTCGAAGGCCTCCTCGACGGCAAGGGACAGGGCTCGGTGCCTGGGCGGGGCGTCGACCTGCTGGAAGGCCGCCCCGACGTTGGCGCCGTCGGCGTAGAGGAGCGCCAGGCGCGGGTCGTCCTCCGGCACCAGGTCCAGGAAGGTCGCTCCTTCGTTGGCTCCCTTCTTGAGCCGGCCCCCCAGGCTCCGTCGGGCGGCGCAGCCGGGGCAGATCCACTCGTCGACTTGCCTCCGGGAAACGGTTCCCTTTCTCCGGCGGCAGGCGTCGCAGCGCCGGGCCCGCGGCTCTACGGTTTCGCCGAAGGCTTCGCGCCGGGAGCGCTCCCTGCCGAGCGCCGCCATGAGGACGGAGATCGTGGCCCCGTAGCGGGTGGCCGGAGAGCCGGCTGAGGCCGTGGGGGCGGCCTCCGATCCCAGGTCCTCGGGCCAGCACGGGAGCGCCGCGGTCACCGTGGTCAGGTCTCCCGCCGTGACCCCGGAGAGGACCTGCTCGAGGGCCCTCTGGAGCTCCGGCGCCCGGTGGGCCGGTACGACGACGCACCCCCGGCCGCCCCCGGCGAAGATCATGGCCCCCAGGGGATGGCCCGCCCGGGTCAGGAGGTCGTCCAGGGAGTCGATGGACCTTCCCAGGTACTCGCCTGCGGAGCCGGCGAGGTCCGCGTCGGTGAGGGCCGCCACCAGGTGACTTCCCCCGGCGACGTCGACCGGGCGACCGACCCGGAACACGTAGTCGTGGACCCCTGGAGTGTCGAACGCCACCAGAGCCAGGGGCGGTTCCGCGCCGAAGACCTGCCGCAGCCGCTGGCCGTCCCCGGACCGCACGGAGCCGACGAGGGCCTGCCGTGCCACTCGATCCGCCAGCTCGGGCGAGAGCTCTGTCCCGCGCGCTTGAGCCTGGCTCCGGAGGGCGGCGGCGACGGCCGCCACCTGCTGTGCAACGATCTCTTCGAAGGACGGCAGTGGGCTCATGGACGTCTCTCCCTCACAGGCTCGGAACTCGCCGGAGCTGGGCCTTCACTGGGGAACAACACCGTGCAGGCCGGAAGGTTGAGCCTCCTCATCCCTCCGGCGGGATCCGGACCGAGGGCCGGTATCCCCCCAGGGCCAGGGTGTCGAAGTCGTACTCGTAGAGCTGGACCGGGCCCAGGCCCGGGGCGAGCTGGCCCAGGAAGACCAGGAGGCCGTTGGGGGCGGCGGTGAAGAGGTGGACGGTGCCGGTGCGCTCCTCCGGCGGCCGGCGCCGGACCTCGCGGGCCAGGGTCTGGGCCAGGCGGAGGGCGTGGGGGCCGTCGTGGACGGCGGTGGGTCCGGGCTCGGGCAGGGAGAGGTGGAGGATGCGCCGCACCGGCAGGCGCTCGCGCTCGCAGTAGCGGGCGACGTCGTCCAGGACCTCCCGGGTCACCGCGGCCGCTACGGCCAGGTCCCGGGCCTCCGGGTCCACCGGGAGATCCTCCGGCTCCTGCCACAGGAGCCCCTCCGGAACCTCGCCGGGCCGCGCCGGCCACTCCCGGGTTCCCGCCTGGCTCCGCTGCACCAGGCTGATGGCGACGCCGCTCTTCGCCTCCAGGAAGCTCCCGGCGGCGAAGGCCAGGCTCTGGTGGGCCGCCAGGTCCAGGACGAGGGGCCGCCGGGTGGCGACGGCTTCGGCCAGGAACTCCCGGAGCTCGGGCAGGACCGTCGTCTCCCAGAGGGCCGGCTCCCGGATCCAGCGGCCTTCGAAGTGCTCCACCAGGGAGAGGGTGCGCTCGGCCTCCTCCTCCAGGCCGACGCCGTGGCCCTCCATGCTGCGGATCCCCAGGCGGAGGGGGCGGCGGTCGTGGGTCGGGCGGAGAGAAGAAGAGTCGCCGGCCGGGGTCGCTTCGGTGCGTTCGCCCTCGCCCGTTCGGGGCCGCGGCCGCGACGGCGCCGCGAAGAGCTGGCTCTCCCGGGAGCGGAGGTAGAGCACCGGCGTGGCCCATTCCAGGAAGTCGTCGCGGCGCGCCGCGGGGTCGGCGCTACAGATGGCGAGGCGCCCCCGTGCCACGGCGGCGTCCACCGGGTCGCGGCGGGCGAGGGCCTTGTAGAAACCCTGGGCGAAGGCGATGGCGGCTGGGTCGCTGATGGGGAACTGCATCGCCACCACCGCCGGCAGGCCCTCCAGGAGGCAGGCCGCGGCGGCGGCGGAGAAGGGGTCCTGCCCCTCGTGGCGCCGCAGGGCCCCGGTGGCGCAGGCGTTGAGCACCACCAACCGGATCCCGGGATCCTCCTTGAGGTGTTCCGCCACCCAGCCGGCCGGGACGGGCTCGGCCGCGCCGTTCGAGCCTTCGAAGCACAGGAGCGACTCGCCGCGGTCCCGGTCGAACCGGGCGTGGCCCATGAAGTGGACCCCGTGGAACTCGCCGTCGAAGACCGCGTCGATCAGGTCCTGGAAGCTCGCCTTCCGCAGGTGCTCGACGTCGATCCCCGGGACGGCCGCCAGGGCCTTCCGGACGGCGGCGGCCTCGGCGGCGGTGTCCAGGGGCTCCTCGTCCTGAGGGCTCGCTTCGACGAGGAGTACCCGGACCGGGCCCTCGACCTGGAGGGGGCGGATGCTCCCCGGGACGTCCAGGCTCCGGACGACGGGGGTGTGGCGGGAGCGGGCCAGGTACCTGCGGGCTTCGTGGCGCCGCAGGAGCTCCCACGGCAGGATCGCCAGGGCGGAGTGCTCCGCGTCGGCGGGATCGAAGACGAACCGGATGCGCAGGCCCCGGGGCTCGCCAGCGCTCTTCGTGGAGGCCTCGACCTCGCCCATCGTGTTGTCCAGGACTCTCGCCGTGGAGCCGTGGAACACGGCGGCAAAGAGGGCGTTTCCCAGCTCTTCGGGGCTCGGGAGGTCGTCCTCCTCCGGCGCGTGCCCTTCGCCGCCCTCCCCGCCGAGCTCCCGGCCGGGCTCCCGGCCGAGGCGCCGCCGCCAGACGGTCCGCTCCAGCGCCTCCACCAGGCGAGGGGCGGATTCGACGGGAAGGCCCAGGTCGCACGGCTCCCTGGCCGTGCCGGAGGTGGTCGAGGTGACGCGGGCCTCGTAGCCGCCGCCGGTCCGGGTCCGGAGCTCGACGTCCAGGGTCTCGTAGCGCATGGTTCGGTCCCTCCTGCCCTGAAGAACACCACTTCGATGAAAGGGTTGAAGGGTCGCCGGGAGTCCCGGTGCCGGCCGTCGCTGCCGGGGCCGTGTCCGCCGCCGCCCCTGCCGCTTCAAGCGCGCCCCCCGTGCTAGGCTGCCGGCTCACGGCACGCAGCGCCCAGCCTTGCACCGCGCCCGTCCCTTCCATGACCGAAGCCGGCTCCAGGGGTCCGCGCTCGATCCAGGAGGTTGCCGGGGTCTCCCCCTCCTCCGGTGAGAGCCGTGGAGCCTCCCGGGACCCGGACCTCCTGTCCGCCATCCGGGAGATCGAGGGCCAAGAGCCCGGAGACGAGGCCGCCGAGCGGATCTTCCACGCCTACTATGGCCCTGTTCGGCGCTTCTTCGGCGGGCGTGGAGCTCCCCCGGAAGAACGCCGCGACCTAACCCAACAGACCTTTCTCCGTGTTTTTCAGGGCAGAGGGAAGTTTGAATGCATCGCGACGTTCGAGGCCTGGCTGTTTCAGATCGCCGCCAACGTGCTCCGCAACGCCCGGCGGGCCCGGCAGACCCAGAAGCGCAACATGCCCGAGGATTCCCTGGACGAGATGATCGAGAGCCGGGGCTTTTCGCCGCCCTCCGGCGAGCCCGGTTCCTGGGAGCGGCCCCTGGACGCCCTCCTGGAAGCCGAGCGCATGGGACGCCTGGCCCGGGAGATCCGCGACCTCCCGCCCAGGATGCGCCAGTGCATCCTCCTGCGGCTGCGCCAGGGGCTGGGCAACGAGGAGATCGCCCGCCGGCTCGGCATCTCGGTGGGGGCGGTGAAGGCCCACGTCCACCAGGGCAAGCGCCGCCTGAACGAGCGCCTGGCCGGGGAGCTCGCGCCGGTGGACCCGGGGGACCCTGAGGAGCCTCCGAGATGAGCGACGACACGCGGTGGGACGAAGCCCTGAGCCGGTTCGCGGACGCGGTGCAGTCCAGCCTGCCGGAGCATCCGGCCCCGGAGCTGCTGGTGGCCCGGCAGCGTGGAGAGCTGTCCGCCGAAGAGGCGGAGGTCCTGGACGAGCACCTGGCCTGGTGCCGGGAGTGCTCCGACCTCTTCCAGGGGTGGGAGGAGCTCGCGGCGGGGGAGAGCGAGCCCGTCGACCCGGAGGAGCGGGCCGCCGACTGGGCGGCGCTCCGCCGCCGGCTGGCGGACGCGCCGCCTTCCTCCGAAGACGACGGAGGGACCGAAGAGAGCGGGCCGTCCCGCGCCGGAACCGCGGTCCGGGTGCCCCGCCTGGCGGCCGGGCTGGCGGCGGCCCTGGTGATGGTCGTCGGGGCGGCCGTGCTCTGGCGGGCACTGGGTCCGGCGGACGGCGCCCGCCGCCCTGGGGAGCCCCAGGCCAACGTGCCCCTGGTCGACCTGAGACCGCCAGGGACCGATCGCTCCGTGGGCGAGGAGCCGACGGAGATCCGCCTCGGCGCCTCGCCGGTCCTGATCCTCAACACCCGGGAGCCCCTGGAGGAGCGCCGCTACCGGGCCCTGGTGTACGACGCCGGGGAGACGCGGGTCTGGACCGTGGAGGGTCTGGAGCCCACCGACTTCGGCAACCTGACCCTCCGGCTGCCGGCGGGCTCCCTGGCGCCCGGCCGCTACCGGATCGAGCTGGAGCCCGCGGGCGGGGGGGAGGTGGTGGAGCGTTACCCGGTCCGGGTCGTGGCGTGACGGGCGGGTCCCCGGGGTGAAGCGTCGCGGGACCAGGACCGCTCCGGGGATCCGGTTCCTCCTCGCCCTGGGAGTCGTCCTCCTGGGGTGCCCGGCCGGTGAGCCGCCGCGGGAAGGGTCCGCTGCGAGCGCCTCCCCTCGCGACGCGGAACCGGTCCCGCGCCGGGCCCTGTGCTGCCTGGGCGCCGGCGACGCCGCCCACGGCGTCCTGGCCCCGGAGGAGCGGGCTCGCTACGGCGTGCCCCTGGCATCCGGCGAGGCCCTGGAGGTCCTCCTCCACCAGGAGCACGCCGACCTCGCCCTCCGGCTCCTGGACCCCGAGGGGACCCTCCTCCTCCGCCTGGACAGCCCGGTGGGCCGCCAGGCGCCGGAGCACCTGCTGTTCGTGGCGGAGGAGTCGGGCACCTACACCCTGGAAGTGGAGGGGGTGCCGCCGTCCCGGGGCGGACGGTTCCGGCTGAAGGTCGCGGGCCTGTCTCCGGCGGACGGGGAGCTCCGGACTCGGGCTGCGGCCGTCGTCCACCTGGGGCGGGGCCACGAGCTCCGGCGCCAGGGTGCCGCCGACGAGGCCGCGGAGGGGTACCGGACGGCGGCGGAGCGCTGGCACGATCTGGGAGAGCCCGGGCGCCAGGCGGATGCCCTGCGGTGGGCGGCCCGCATGCTGGAGAATTCCGGGCGCCCCGGCGAGGCCGCCCGGGAGCTGGAGCGCGCGGCGGCGGGCTTCGCCCGGGCCGGCCGGGCCGAGCGGGAGGCCCTGGTCCTGGCGGAGCTGGGGGAGGCCCTCCGGGCCGCCGGGCGTCCCGACGCCGCCCTGGACGCCCTCACCCGGGCGCTGGCGCTCCAGCGCCGGCACGGCCTGGAGGCCGCGGAGGCCCGGACCCTGACGCTCCTGGCCAACCTCCACAAGGTCCGGCATCAGCCGGCCGCCGCCGCCCGGCGCTACGAGGAGGCCCTGGCCCTGTGGCGACGCCTGGAGCGGCCCCGGGACGCCGCCGTGACCCTGGCCAACTTGGCGGGCGTCTACAGCGTGGCCGGCCAGCCGGAGCCGGCCCTGGACCTGCTGGCGGAGGCCCGGACCCTCCTGTCCCCCGACGGTGCGGAGGAGGACCGGGCCTTCGTGCTGGAGGAGATGGGCCTGGCCTCCCGGCGCCTGGGACGCTGGGAGCGGGCCCGGGAGGCGTACCGGGCGGCCCTGGAGCACCGGCGCCGGGCGGGCTCGCCGGAGGGCACGGTGGTCGCCCTGGAGGGCCTGGGGCGCCTGCACTACGAAGCCGGTGAGCACGAGGAGGCCCTGCGCCGGTACCGGCAGGCCCTGGCCCGCCTGGGCGAGGACGGCGACCCCTTGCGGCGGGCCGTGCTCGTCCAGAGCCTGGGCTGGATCGAGCTCCGCCGGGGCGAGCCCCGGCGGGCGCTCCCCCTGC
This sequence comes from Thermoanaerobaculia bacterium, assembly GCA_046538065.1. GTDB lineage: Bacteria > Acidobacteriota > Thermoanaerobaculia > Multivoradales > DATKCC01 > JBKHJP01. Next base: position 14,085 of record JBKHJP010000069.1, read on the forward strand.
TCCGGCGCGCCCTGGCCACGTTCCAGCGGATGGGCTCCGCCGTGGGAGAGGCGGCCACCCTCACCGGCATCGCCCGGGTGGAGCGGTCCCTGGGGCACGTGGCGGCCGCCGCCGCGTGGGCGGAGCGGTCCCTGGAGGTGCTGGACGAGGTGCGGGCCGCCACGGAGCGCACCGACCTGCGGGCCTCCCTCCTGGCCACGCGGCACGGGTACTTCGACGTCGCCGTGGACTGCCTGATGGAGCTCCACCGCCGCGAGCCCGGGGCGGGCTTCGCCCGGCGGGCCTTCGTGGTGAGCGAGCGGGGCCGGGCCCGGCGGCTGCTGGACGTCCTCGGGGACGGGACGCCGGCAAGGGACCGGGCGGCGCCCCCGGGGGATGCCGGGCCGGAGCTCGCGGCTCTCCGAGAAGAGGTGAACGAGGCCGCGGAGGAGCGGCTCCGGCTGCTGTCGGAGGGGGCCGCATCGGAGGCCCTCCGCCGGGCCGAGGGTCGCCTGCGGAGGGCCCTGGAGGAGCTCCGGAAGACCGCCGGCGCCCGGGCTGCGGACCGGCCGGCGGACAGCCGGGAGCCAGGGCCCGCGCCACGGTTCCTCACCCCCGGTGAGGTCCAGGCGAGGGTCCTGGAGCCGGGGGAGCTCCTCTTGAGCTACGACCTGGGAGAGGAGCGGAGCTTCGTCTGGGCCATCTCCACCGATCGCGTCGAGACCTTCACCCTGCCGGCCGCCGCGGTGCTGGAGGAGGCCGCCCGGCGGACCCACGCCCTGCTCTCCCTGAGTCACCTGCGGGGGAGCAGCCTGCAGGTGGAACTGCAGGTGGCTCGCCTGGCGGAGCTGGTCCTGGGGCCGGTGACGGAGCGCGTCTCCGCCGCGTCCAGGCTCGTGGTGGTCGCCGAGGGCGACCTCCACCTGGTGCCCTTCGGTG
>JBKHJP010000070.1:0-14994 GCA_046538065.1 Thermoanaerobaculia bacterium
CCCGCCCAGGCCCCTCGACTCCGCTCGGGGCGACAAGAAGAAGCGATCGGGGCGACGGGCAGTAGGCCCGGAGAGTCTTCACAGGCTCATCAGACGAGCCGCCCGGGCAGCCCTACCGGTCGCCGGCCGCCGGGACCGCCTCGACCTCGAAGTCCGGCGGGTCCACGATGTGGCGCTTGACCGCGCACTGGTCCATGGAGCGCACGATCGCCCGGTGGTACTTCTCGGGAAAGCCCTCGGGAAGCTCCAGAGTCAGCCGGATGGAGGCGAGGCGGCCGGGCTCGCCGCTCCGGACCGGCTCCAGGAGGAGGCGCATCCCGCCGGTCTCGATCCCGCGCTCCTGGCAGAAGGCCAGGGCGTAGTAGCCGGCGCAGGTCCCGATGGAGGCCAGGAAGAGGTCGAAGGGCTCCGGCGCGGCACCGCGACCGCCGGAGCGCTCGGACTGGTCGGTATGGATCACGTGGCCCTTGTGGACGGCGTCGGCGGCCACACCCCCGGGAAAGCGGATCTCCATCGGCATCACCGGCAGCGTACCAGGGCGGACGAGGGCCGTCAGCTCATGCCGCAGATCGACCGCTCGGACTCAAGACCGGGGCTCCTCACGGATCGCGGAAGATCGAGTGGCCGCCGATCCGGCGCCAACGCACGACCGGCACCGTTTGACCGTCCACGGTCTGGGTGGCCCACTCCCAGGTGGCCCGCCCCTCGGGCCCCGAGAAGCTCCACGTCATCTCCCAGATGCCGGGGCGCCCTCGACGTCCTTGACGCGAAGCCCCTTGGGCCACCGGGGTCTCGCCCCTCGCGCCATCGCGGCGTCGCACGCCTGGTTGAACTTTCGGACGGCTTCCTTGAAGAGGCTCTTCTCCCGCTCGCTCAGCTTCTTGTAGTCCGACTCGAAGCTGTGGATGGTCTCGAACCTCACCGGTCCAGGGCGGCCAGCAGGTCGTCGACGTCCTCGTACGCACGGACGCGTCCGGCCGCGACGTCCTCGTCCGCCTCGCGCTCCATCCGCTGCCACCGGTCGGTCCAGAACCAGCGCTGGTCCGCAGGGACGGAGACGAGAGGATGGAGCTCGATCACCCCGTCGTCCCGCTCGACGATGCGGACCTGTGCCCCGGGATCGTCCAGGTGGTGGCGCTTCCGGAGCTCCGCCGGCAAGGCCAGGGTCCCCCGCGCCTGCACACCGACATGGTATTCACGCTTCCCCATCGGAAACCTCCTGCCCGGCGCAGCGTACCGCAGAAGTGTTATGCGGCAAAGCCGCACAGCGTCGCAGCTCATGCCGCGAACCGACCTCTCATGCTCCAGAACGACAGCTCATGCCGTGCACCAACGTCCATTGGCCACGCCGCCGTCGCGCCTGCTTCGGACACGGGCGCCACTGCCCGGGCGGTCAGCGGGCCTGGAAGCGCACCGTGAGCTGGTAGTAGACGGCCACGGGCCGCCCTTCCCGGGTGGCGGGGCGGAAGCGCCAGCGGCGGACCGCCTCGACTGCGGCCTCGGTCATCCCCAGGGGGGCGCTCCGGAGGACCTCGACGTCTGTCACCGTGCCCTCACGGTCGATCGTCGCCTGGACGATCACGGTTCCGGTCCGACCCGCCCGCCGGGCGATCTCCGGGTAGCGGGGCCGGGGGGTGTGGACCGGCTCCGGCGGGACCACCTCCCCGACGACGTGGACGGGGCCTTCGTCCTCCGGCTCGCTCGGCGGCGGCCCCGGGACGTCCGGGATGGCGAAGGCCACCTCCGCCGGCGCCTCCAGGTCCGGATCGGGGAGGGGGGTGGGCTCGCGCGGCGGCTCGTCCACCAGGAGCTCCGGCACGGGAACGGAACGGGAGGCCTCCCGGGGAGGCGGCGGGGTCTCGGCCGGCGGCGGCTCCGGCTCCGGCAGGCGGAAGTCCTGGACCCGGTAGACCGTCCGGGGCGGCGGCTCGGGCGCCGCAGAGGCGTCCGACCAGGGCGCCGGGAGCAGGAGCACGGCGCCGTGGACGAGGACGGCGGCGACGAAGCAGGCTCGAAGGACCCGCCGGTCATCCTCGTCCGGGAGCGGTGCGGTTCGCGGAATGTCGCGTCGGATACGGGCCATGGGGTCACCTCCTTCGACCGATTGGACCCGCCCCGAGCGCGCCCGGTTCCCGAAAAAGGCGATCAGGAACAGCTCATGCCGCAGATCGACCGTTCATGCCGCAGATCGACGGCTCATGCCGCAAGACGACATCTCGTGGCCCAGGCCGGCGGGTGGGCCCGCCGCCGCTGCCCCTCAACCGTGGTGGTGGAGGCTCTCGGCCAGGTGGGGGTCGCCCACGGGGACCGCCGGGGCGCCGGCGAGGGCGCGGTGGAGGACCAGGGCCACCAGGCCGAAGGTGCCCAGGGCGATCCCGGCCTCCCAGCCGCCGAAGACGGGGCCGCCGGCGTGGACGGTCGGGTAGACCGCCAGGTAGAGGTCCAGGGCGTGACCCGCCAGGAGGAGCCCCGCCACCCGGGAGAGGACCGTGGCGTCGCGCTTCGGCCCCCGGGGCAGGAGGACCAGGAACGGCACCACCCAGCCCACGATGGGGTTCACCCAGAAGAGCGGCGCCCAGGGGCCTTCGCTGCGCACCGTGAAGTGGGTTACCTCCTCCGCCAGGTTGCCGTACCAGATCAGCATGTACTGGCTGAACCAGATGTAGGCCCAGAAGGTGGTCATGGCGAAGAGGAGCTTTCCCAGGTCGTGGAGGTGCTCCGCCGTGGCCCGGCCGGCGAGCGGTCCGCCGCGCTGGAGCCGGACCACCAGGAGGATCAGGGCGGAGAGCCCGGCCACGAACAGCCCGGCGAAGTGGTAGACGCCGTAGATCGTGGAGTACCAGTGGGGCTCCAGGGACATGGCCCAGTCCACGGTGGCCAGCGTGGACGTGACGGCGAAGACCGGCAGGAAGGCGGCGGAGACGACGGTGGCCCGGCGGCGGAGGGTGAGGCCCCGGGCCGGGTCCGGATCGAGGCGCCCGGCCATCGACGGTCCGGCCGGCCCGCCCGCCAGGCGCACCGGGCCCGGGCCACCGTGCGCCGCCTCGTCCTGGCGCCGGGAGAGCCGCCGCAGAACCAGGGCGAAGGCGGTCCAGACGCCGGCGTAGAGGACGCTCCGGAGGAGGAAGAAGCCCGGCGTGAGCCACCACGCCTTGAACGGCCCGAAGGCGTGCCCGCCGGCCTCGCCGGCCGCGAGGCTACCGTCCCACCAGGGGTAGAGGGTCGCACCGCCGGCGGCCACAGCCACCAGCGCGAGGAGCGCCCCGGCGGGCACCAGGCCGGCCACCCCCTCCGCCACGCGGCGGACCGCCACGTCCCAGCCGGCGCCGGTGGTGTAGTGGATCGCCACGTAGACCAGCCCCGCCAGGCCCAGGCCGGTGGTGAAGAGACCGGCAACCAGCAGGGCGGGCCAAACCCGCTCCGGGGCGAAGAAGGCTCCGGCGGCCAGGACCGCGGCGCCGAGGCCGGCGAGGATCCGGGCGGGGCCCAGGAGGTCCGGGCGGGGTGGGATCGTGAGCGGCCGGCGAATCATGGGATCTCCTCCGGGGCCGGGGCCGGCGGGGTCTTGGATCGGTCGGCGGGTGCCGGGTTCGCTCCGTCCACTGCGGTCGGCGACTCGGGCCGCCGGGCGGACGCAAGGTCCGCCCCTACACGCGAAGGGGGGTCACCCGACACCCCTGTAGGGGAGGAGCTTGCCTCCTCCCGGGGAGGGAGGGGGGCCGGAGCGCCGGCCGACTCTCGGGTCGTCGCATCGCCGGGAGCCCCCTCCTCCGCCGGGGGTGGCGCCGGAGCCGCGGCCTGGAGGGCGCGGACGTGGAGGATCGCCTGCCAGCGCTCCTCCCGGCTCGTCTGGGCGGCGTAGGAGGGCATGGTCTCGCCGCCCTCCGTGGTCAGCTGGAACATGTGGCCGTCGGGCATCTTGCGGGCCTTTTCCGCCAGGAGCGACGGCGGCGCGGGAAAGCCGCGGCGGGCCACCGGGCCGTCGCCGGCTCCGCCGGGGCCGTGGCAGACCCCGCAGTAGATCCGGTAGACCTCCTCCCCTTCCGCGGCGGCCCGGGCCTCGACCGCCTGCGCCTCCTCCACGAGGGCTGAGACCGGCGGCGGCAGGCTTGCGGGACCCGCGCCGCGGGCCCCTTCCGGGAGGAGCACGGCCGGCGCCGCCAGGGGGTTCGCCAGCTCCCGCCCGGCCCGGGCGGCGCCCTCGGGACCGGGCTCCAGGTGGAGGGGCAACCGGCCTCGGGGGACCGTCCCCGGCGGCGGCGCCTGGAGCGTCTTGCCGTCGGCGAACACCGGGCTCGACGCGAAGGCGTCGTGGGCCACCGAGTCCACCATCTCGGGCAGGAGCTCGAGGTTGCGCTCGGTGGGCTCCGGAGCGAGTGCGAGGTGGAGGCCCACCAGGGCCGCCAGGCCCAGGGCCAGGCTCAGGTTGAGGGCACCGCGGCGGGTCATCGCGCCACCTCCCCGTCCCCGCGGAGCACCCGCTCCTCGGTCTCCAGGGCGCCGTGCTCCCGGAGGAGCTCCCGCACCGTCCCCGGGTCGAAGCCCGCGTCCGCCTCCGCCACCACCACCGCGAAGACGTCGTCCGTCACCCTGGGGTCGACCAGCTCCGGCCGCTTGCCCGGCCGGAGCCGTGAGACGGCGAACAGGGCCGCCACCGTGGTCAGCGCCGCCGCCAGCACCCCGGCCTCGAAGGCCACCGGCACGAAGGCCGGAAGCGACGCCATGGGCTTTCCGCCCACGTCCAGGGGCCAGTCGGCGGCGGAGACCCAGACCTGGAAGAGCATCATCAGGACCGCCGCCGTCAGGCCGGCGGCGCCGCAGACCCAGCCCAGGCGCGACGGTGCCAGGCCCGCGGCCCGGTCCATGCCGTGGACCGGGTACGGGGCGTAGACGTCCTCGATGCGGTAGCCGCGGCGCCGGAGCTCCGGCAGGGCCGCCATGACCCCTTCCTCCCGGTCGAAGGTGGCCACCAGCACGCGGCGGGTCTCGGGCAGAGGGCGTTTCACGTTCCCACCTCCTCGGCTTCCAGTCCGGCCCTCACGGCCGCCGGAACGGTTCGGGGCTCCCGGTCACCCGGGCGACCGGCCGCCGGAGTCTCCTCCTCCTCCTCCGGTTCGACGCTCTGGCCGGGAAGGGGGCCGGGGAGGGGGCCGGGCAGGGCCGGTTGGGCCTCCCGGCCGACGCGCAGCACGCCCTTGACCTCCGCCATGGCGATCACCGGCAGGAACCGGCAGAACAGGAGGAAGGCCGTGAAGAAGAGGCCGAAGGTCCCGGCCAGGGTGGCGATCTCGATGGACGTGGGCCGGTAGCTCGCCCAGCTCGAGGGCAGGAAGTCCCGGTGGAGCGAGCTGACGATGATCACGAACCGCTCGAACCACATGCCCACGTTGACCAGGATCGAGACGGCGAAGACCAGGGGGAGGCTCCGCCGGGCCCGGGCCGACCAGAAGACCTGGGGCGCCACGACGTTGCAGCCCACCATGATCCAGTACGCCCAGCCCATGGGCCCGAACATCCGGTTGGCGAAGGCGAACTGCTCGTACGCGTTGTCCGACCAGGCGGCGATGAAGAGCTCCGTGCCGTAAGCCAGGCCCACGATCCCCGAGGTCAGGAGCACCAGCTTGGTCATGGCGTCCACGTGGCGCAGGGTGATGTAGTCCTGGAGCCGCATGGTGGAGCGGGCGATGATCATCAGCGTGAGCACCATCGCCATCCCCGAGAAGATCGCCCCGGCCACGAAGTAGGGCGGGAAGATCGTCGTGTGCCAGCCCGGCAGGACCGACGTGGCGAAGTCGAAGCTCACGATGGAGTGGACCGACAGCACCAGCGGCGTGGCCAGGCCGGCCAGGAGGAGATAGACCTTCTCGTAGCGCGTCCAGGTCCGGAGGCTCCCGTTCCATCCCAGGCTGAAGAAACCGAAGAGCCGCTCCCGCAGGCGCCTCCCCTGGGCTTTGGCCCGGTCCCGGAGCGTCGCCAGGTCGGGAACCAGCCCGACGTACCAGAAGACCGCCGAGACGATGAAGTAGGTGGAAATGGCGAAGACGTCCCACAGGAGGGGCGAACGGAAGTTCACCCACAGGGATCCCCTGGGGTTTGGGTACGGGAAGACCCAGTAGGCGAGCCACGGCCGGCCCATGTGGATGAGCGGGAAGAGGGCGGCGCAGATCACGGCGAAGAGCGTCATGGCCTCCGCGGCCCGGTTGACCGAGGTCCGCCAGCGCTGCCGGAGCAGGAAGAGGACCGCCGAGATCAGGGTCCCGGCGTGGCCGATCCCCACCCAGAAGACGAAGTTGGTGATGTCGAAGGCCCAGCCCACCGTCCGGTTGAGGCCCCAGGTGCCGATGCCGGTGGCGATCTGGTAGGCGACGGCGGCGACGCCCACGGACATGACCGCGGCCGAGACCAGGAACGCCGCCCACCACAGGGGGGTGGGCCGGCCCTCCAGGGGGCGGGCCACGTCGTCGCTCACCTGGGCCGGGGTCTTGTTCCCGGCGACCAGGGGCTCCCGGAGCGGCCGGGCTCCCGGGGCGGCGGGCGGCGGAGCGTTGACGGTCGTGCTATCCACGATCGGGTTCCTCCTCATGGCGCACGGTGGCGAGGTAGGTCACCGAGGGCTCGACGTTGAGCTCGTCCAGCACCCGGTAGGCCCGCCGGCCCTCCTCGGAGCGGATCCGGCGGGCCACCCGGCTCTCCGGGTCGGCGGCGTCGCCGAAGGTGATGGCCCGGGCCGGGCAGGACTGCTCGCAGGCGGTGGTGACGTCGCCGTCGGCGAGCTCCCGGCCCTCGGCCCGGGCTTGCCCCTTGGCCTCCTGGATGCGCTGGACGCAGAAGGAGCACTTCTCCATGACGCCCCGGGAGCGCACCACCACGTCGGGGTTCAGGACCAGGGTCTCGCGCCCCTCGAGCCAGCCGGAGCCCGGGTAGTCGAACCAGTTGAACCGGCGCACCTTGTAGGGGCAGTTGTTGGCGCAGTAGCGGGTGCCGACGCAGCGGTTGTAGACCTGCTGGTTCAGGCCCTCGCTGGAGTGGACGGTGGCCAGGACCGGGCAGACCGTCTCGCACGGCGCGTTGTCGCAGTGCTGGCAGAGCATGGGCTGGTGGGCGGCCCGGAGGCCCTCGCCCTCGCCCGTGTAGTAGCGGTCGATCCGGAGCCAGTGCATCTCGCGCCGGCGCAGGACCTCGTCGCGGCCGACCACGGGGACGTTGTTCTCCGCCTGGCAGGCGACGACGCAGGCGGAGCAGCCGGTGCAGGCCTCCAGGTCCACCACCATGGCCCAGTGGGGGCCGGGGTACTCGCGCTTCCCCCAGAGCTTCTCGTGGTGGGGGTCGTGGCCGTGGGGCTCCGCGGACTCCACCTCCGCCACGGAGACCTCCTGCACGGCGGGGCGCCGCGTGCCCGCCGCCGCCAGGTAGGCCGGGGCCACGCCCTCCGGCGGCTCCAGGCGATCGTGGACCTGGGTCACCGCCAGGGGCGCGGTCTCGCCGGTGGCGTGGACCGCCAGCCCGGAGCGGTGGTACCGGAGCGTCCCGCCGTCGAGCCGCAGCCAGGCACTGGCGTCGGCCCCGACGCGGCCGCCCTCCGGCACGGTGGGGCGCTTGTGGATCCAGCGGGGCCCCAGCCGGGCGAACCGGGCGCTGCCGACGCGGCCGTAGCCCAGGGCCACGGCCACCAGGCGGTCGTGCTGGCCGGGCTGGACGCGGACCGGCAGGGCGAGGACCGGCGGCTCCGATCCTCCGTCGGACTCTCCGGGGGCGGAACCCGGGCCGGCACCTGCGAGGGGTTCGGCTCCGGCCGCGGGGTCGAGGGCCAGCCGCACCACGTCGCCGTCGCCCACGCCCAGGTCCCTCGCCGCCGCCGGGGAGAGGCAGGCGTAGTTCCCCCAGGTGACCTTGGTCACCGGATCCGGCAGCTCCTGGAGCCACGGGTTCTCGGCGCCCCGGCCGTCCAGGATCGCCGGCTTCGGGTAGAGGGCCAGGGCGAAGCGGCCGGCCTTGGGGACCTCGGTGCGCTCCGGCTCCAGCGCCGCAGCCAGGGCCGCCGGCACGGCCTCCCGGCGGAAGGCCGGCTGCGGAGGTTCCTCCGGGGCCGGCTCCACGGCGAGGGGGGCCAGGCCGTCGTGGACCGCCAGGTCCCAGAAGCGCCGGAAGGAGAGGGACCGGTCGGCCCGGCGGGGGTAGACGGCCTCCTCCCAGTGGCGCCGGATCTGCTCGTACGCGGACGGCACCGGGCCGGCCTCCGGCGCGGCGCTCCAGGCGGCCAGGCTCTCCACGAACGGCCGCGCTCCGCCCAGGGGCCGGACCGCCGGCTGGCCCAGGGTCACCACCCCGGCCACCGGCTCGCCGTCGCGCCAGTCCTCCAGGAAGTGCGGTTCCGGGCAGACGTGGCGGGCCGCCCGGGCGGTCTCGTCCCGGTGGTCGGCGAAGGCCACCGAGACCGGCAGGCGCCCCAGGGCTTCGGCGACCTCCGGTCCCGCCGGCAGCTCCGCCACCGGGTTGGCGCCCCGGACCAGGAGGGCGTCCACGGTCCCCTCCCGGAGCTCGGCCAGGAGCTCCTCCAGGGCCCCGTCGTCCCCCCGGCGCTGGAGGGAGGGCCGCCCCAGGTCCAGGGTCTCGCCGTAGGCGCCCAGGAGGTGGTTCATGGCGTTGACCAGGGCCTGGACGGCCACGTCCTGGCTGCCGGAGACGACCAGGGCCCGCTTCCGGGCGGCCCACAGGCGATCCGCCAGGAGGTCCAGGAGGTCGGGGTCGAGCGGCGGCGCAGGGGCGGTCGACCCAGCCGCGGTCCCCAGGAGCGCCGCCGCGTCCCCCTCCGGCCTCCAGGGGAATCCCGCCCGGCGGGCGAGGCGAGCCGCCAGGTGGGCCACCACCGGGGCGATCTCGTGGGGCAGAAGGGGCACGCGGCGGTCGGCTTTCGTTCCGGTGAGCGAGGTGCGCCCCTCGAGCTGGACGCACCAGGACAGGGCCGGCCGGTCTTCCGGGAGTCGAGGCTCCCGGTGGGCCGGGTCCCGGCGCTTGCGCCAGCCGGCGGCGTGCTCCACCGGGGAGATCCAGGTGCCCAGGAAGTCGGCGTCGAAGGAGACCACCACGTCCGCCCGGTCGAAGCGGTACCGGGGCAGCGCCCGGACGCCGTGGGTCCGCCGGTGGGCGTCCAGGATCGCCGAGGACGACAGGGCGTCGTAAGCCACGTGGCGCACGTCCGCGCCCCGGGCGGCGAGCCCTTCGAGGAAGCGCCCGATCGCCGAGCGCTCGGTGGGCGAGTGGACGGTCCCGGTGAGGAGCCGGATCCGGCCCCCGCGGCGGGCGACCTCCGTCAGACCAGAGCGGACCTCCCGGTCCACGGCGGCCCAGTCCGCGGACCCGCCGGCGGTGAGGGGTTCCCCCAGGCGCTCGGTGTCGTAGAGGCCCAGGACGGAGGCCTGCCCCACGGCGCAGAGGCCCCCCTCCGACAGGGGGTGATCCGGGTTGCCCTCCAGCTTGATGGGCCGGCCGTCCCGGGTCTTGACCCGGGTGCCGCACCCCGCCGGGCACGCGGCGCAGGAGGAGGCGTACCAGAGGGCCTTGCCCGGGACGACGCCTTCCGGCTGCTCCAGGAAGGGGACCGCCTCGGTGGCGGGCCCCCGTCGGCAGCCGGACAGGCCCGCCGCGGCCGCGGAGAAGCCGGCGGCCTTCAGGAAGTCCCGCCGGTCGAGGCCGGACGGCGGCGTGGCCGCCACGTCCGGCGGGCCGATGGGTCCAGCCGGAGGTGTTCCCCGACCGCGTGTAGGGGCGGAGCTTGCCTCCGCCCTGAGCGAGCCTGTCGAGCCGAACGGCTCCGCCTGGACGTCGGATTCCTGAACCGGTGTGCATCGCAGACCCCGGGAGGAGGCGGGCTCTTCCTTCACACGGGCTTCGGTGTCCTCAACCCGGGAGGAGGCAAGCTCCTCCCCTACAGGTTCCACCCGGGGGTGCCGGTTCCGATTCCGTCCGTTGGTCGTCATGGAGATCCCCTCACAGGTGGCACGCGGAGCAATCGGTGGAGGCAGCCGCGATCGTCGAGCCCACCGGCAGCGCCGGATCGGGGTTGCGATGGCAGTCCAGGCACCAGCCCATGGAGACCGACTCCGCCTGGCGGACCCTCTCCATGGTCTCCACTGGACCGTGGCAGCTCTGGCAGTCGACCCCCGCGGCCACGTGGGGCCGGTGGTCGAACCACACGAAGTCCGGAACCTCCGTCACCCGCTGCCAGCGGATCGGCTCCGGCTCCTTCCCCGGAACCGGTTCCATGGTCGCCGGGTCGAGGGCCAGGGCGTCGTAGAGCTTCGCCAGCTCGGTGGAGACGACGGGCTCCGGCTCGCGCTCCTCGGCCTCGGCCGCCTGCTCCTCCGCCCGCACCTGGGCCCGGGTCGCCTTGACGTGCCGGTGGCAGTTCATGCAGGTCGAAGCCGGCGGGATCCCGGCGTGCCGGCTCTCGTCGGCCCCGGCGTGGCAGTACTGGCAGTCGAGCTGGAGCTCCCCGGCGTGGAGCCGGTGGGAGTACGCGATGGGCTGGACCGGCTCGTAGCCCTGGTGGTACCCGGGCAGGCGCAGCCCGGCGAGCCGGGGGACCAGCGCCAGGAGCGCCAGGCCCACCGCCACCGCCAGGACCAGCGTGAGGACCCGCCACCTCACGGCGCGACCCCTCCCCCGGCGGCGGCCCGCTCACCGGTGACCCGCCGGTCCTCGTCCCGGTCGGCCTCCGCCGGGCTGTACTTGAGGACCCAGACGACCGAGAGCGACACCAGCGCCAGGAAGACGAAGACGATGAACCCGATGGCGTAGCCCCGATCCCCCAGGTCGCGCACGGCGAAGCCCAGGGCCGGCGGGATGGCGAACCCGCCGAAGGCCCCCAGCCCGCCCACCCAACCCGCGGCCCCTCCCACGGCCCGGGGCACCGCCTGAGGGACCATCTTGAACACGGCGGCGTTGGTCACCCCCATGCCCACGGCCAGGAGGAGGACCCCCGGGATCGCCAGCTCCACCTCCCGGGAGACGGTCATCACCAGGGCGCCCATGAGCATGATCAGCAGGGCCAGGACGGCGGTGTTCTCCCCGCCCTCCTCCAGGTGGTCCGAGAGGACGCCGCCGGCGATCCGCACCAGCGACGTCAGGACCGAGTAGACCCCGGTGAGGACCCCGGCCACGACCGCCGAGAGGGCGAAGTGCTCCTGCCAGTACGTGGGGAACCAGGCGGTCAGGGCGATGAAGCCGCCGAAGGTGGTGAAGTAGACCGTCACCAGGGCCCAGGTCTTCCACGCCCGGGCCGAGCGGCCCAGGCTCTCCCGCAGGCCGCCGGTGGGGAAGAGCTCCTGGCCCTCCCGCCGGGCCGCCTCCCGGGCCGCCTCCGCGTCCCGGCCGCGCTGGCGGAGCTGGAAGTACCAGGCGTTCCTGCCGAAGACCCAGTAGAGGCCCGTGCCCACCACCAGGAACGAGAGCCAGACCAGGTACGAGCCGAAGAGCCCCAGGGAGACCAGGGCCACCGGCAGCAGGAACGAGAACAGGCCCGGCGCCACGTTGCCGAACCCGGCGAAGACCGCCAGGGCCTTGCCCTGCCGCCGCTGGGGGAACCAGTAGGAGACCTGGCCGATCCCCACGGAGAAGGTGGCGATCCCGCAGCCGGAGAGCAGGCCCAGGAAGAGGAGGAGGGGGTAGATCCCCGCGCCTCCCAGGCGGTCCGGGTAGAGCGCCCCCACCACCCACGTGAGGCCGGCCATCCCCACGGTGGAGACCGCCATCAGGACCAGGAAGGGCTTGCGCCCGCCGGTGGTGTCCACCCACGCGGCGAAGGGGATCCGCAGCAGCGAGCCCGAGAGGGCCGGCATGGCCACCAGGAACCCCACCGCCATGGGCGAGAGGTCCATGACCTCCTGGAACCGGCTCGCCGTGGGGCCGAACAGGGCGACGGCGGCGAAGCCGAAGAAGAAGCCCAGGGTGGCGCCGAACAGGCCCTGGCCCGGGGTGCCCCGGAGGGGAGCCGTTCGATGAGTGGCGCTCGACGACATCGACGGCCTCCTTTCGTCAGCGGTTGCGGGCGGCGGCGGCACCCGGCCGGCGGTACCACCGGACGACCTGCTTGCGGCGCCACAGGTACGGGTTGGGCGCCACCAGCACGTGGACCAGGCGGCTGAACGGGAAGAACCCGATCAGCACCCACGCTCCGATCACGTGGAGCTTCACCGCCCAGGGCAGGGCGGCCACCGTGGCCACCTCGGGAGCCAGGCGCACTAGCGACCAGAGGTAGGGCGCCATCGCCGAGGCGAACCAGGACGAGCCCCAGGGGTGGAACAGCGCCACGTAGACCCCGGAGCCCACCTGGACGAGGAGCAGCCCGTAGACCACCCAGTCGGCGCCGCTCGTCACCACCCGCACCTTGGGCTCGGTGAGGCGACGGGCGACGATCCCCAGGAGCCCCACCAGGGTGAGGATCCCGAAGGCCAGGGCCGAGGCCTCCAGGATGTAGAGGCGCAGGGGCTTGGCGTTCCAGAGCAGGATCGAGCGCGGCACGAGGAAGGCCACCAGGTGCCCCGCCAGGACGGCGATGATCCCGTAGTGGAAGGGCACCAGGGCCCAGAAGTGCTGCCGGTTTTCCAGGAACTGGGACGACAGGCTCGAGTAGGTGAAGCTCTGGGCCCGGTAGCGGTAGATCGTCCCCAGGAAGAAGAGGAGCAGGGCCGCGTACGGCAGCACGGCCAGGAGCACCAGGTCGAGGGGGTTGGCCGCGGAGCTCATCGTGTCCTCCTTCGGTGGTGGGGAGCGGGCTCGGTGGCGGCCGCCCCCTCCAGGTCCCCGGCGGGCCCGAAGCGCTCCTGGAGCACCTCCGCCACCGCCCGGAGCACGTCTTCGTACGGGTTGTCGTTGCCGGCGAGGCCGTCCAGCATCCGCGCCACGGCCGGGAGGACGGAGCTCCGGGCGAGCTCCGCCGCGCTCTCCGGCTCCAGGCGCGCCAGGACCGGCAGGACCGAGATCAGGTGGTCCGGCAGCTCGGTGGTCTCCTCCACGCCCACCTCCTCGAGGAGCTGGCGCATGCGGACCAGGAACCGCCCGCGGTCGTAGCTCTCGCCGTACAGGTGCCAGCCCACCTCCAGGGCGGCCACCGGGTCCAGGTCGAAGCTCCGGGTGTAGAGCTCCTGGAGCTCCTCCAGCCGGAGTCCCTCGGCGGCCCGGGCGAAGCGGGCGATCCCCTCGCCGGCCCGCGGGTGGGCCTTTGCCAGGGCGTCGCGGCAGGCGAGGATCGACGCCTCGTACCCCGGCCGCGGGTAACGCAGGAGCTCGGCCACGAGGTCCAGCGGATCCGGCCGCAGGGGATCGGTCACCGGGCCGGCCATCACATCCCCCTCCGGGGGCCGGCCAGGAAGCCGAAGCCGGCCTCCTGCTTCGCCTCCATGGGATCCTTCATCATCTCGATCGCCTCCTCCCGGTGCATGGGCGGGATGACGAACCGGTCGTCGAAGGTGGCGAGCGACGTGAGCTTGTAGATCGCTTCGGCCTCCTCCGGCGAGCAGTCGGCCTCCCGGAGGGCCCGCCGGGCGGTGGCCTCGTCCACGTCGCCCACGGTGAGCGAGCGCCGCCACAGGCGCACCGCCTTCTGCTTGCGCAGCGCGTAGCGCACCTGGCCCTCGTGGCCGGCGCCGAACAGGTTCGCCAGGAACTTCATGGGCACCCGGGAACGCTCGATGTCGTGGAACAGGTCGCCGTCCGGCTGCTCCAGCACGTCGCCGTCCTTCTGCGCCATGACCGGCGACATGGGCGGCACGTAGTAGAGCATCGGCAGGGTCCGGTACTCGATGTGGGGCGGCAGCGCCACTTTCCACTCCTTGACGAAGCGCCAGACCGGGCTCTTCCTGGCGGCGTCGATCACCGACTCGTGGATCCCGTTGGCCGAGGCGGCCGCCGCCACCTCCGGGTCGTTCGGGTCGAGGACGATGGAGCGGTGGGCCTCCACCAGCTCGTCGTCCGGGCTCTTGGCCACCTCCTCGATCCGCGAGGCGTCGTAGAGGAGCACGCCCAGGTAGCGGATCCGGCCCACGCAGGAGTGGAAGCACGCCGGCGCCTGGCCGGTCTCGAGCCGGGGGTAGCAGAGGATGCACTTCTCGGATTTCCCGGTGTGCCAGTTGTAGAAGACCTTCTTGTAGGGGCAGGCGGCGATGCACGCCCGCCACGCCCGGCAGCGCTTCTGGTCCAACAGGACGATGCCGTCCTCCCCCCGCTTGTGGAGCGCCCCGGAGGGGCACGAGGCCACGCACGAGGGGTTCAGGCAGTGGTTGCAGATCCGGGGGAAGTAGAAGAAGACCAGGCGCTCCACGGCGAAGAGCTGCTGGCGCTGCTCCTCGGTCAGGCCGGCCAGGTTGGGGTCGTTCTCGGCGTAGACCGGCGAGCCCCCAAGGTCGTCGTCCCAGTTGGGGCCGGACTCGATGTCCAGGTACTCCCCGGTGACCAGGGAGATCGGCAGGGCCGTGGGCTGGTCCGGCCCCTCCGGGGCGTTGAACAGGTTCTGGTAGTCGTAGGTCCACGGCTCGTAGTAGTCGTCCATGGACGGCTGGTGGGGGTTGTGGAAGATGTTGAAGACCGTGCGGGTGCGGTCGGTGGAGCGCAGGCGCAGCTCGTCGCCGTCCACCTCCCAGCCGCCGCTGAACTTCTCCTGGTCCTCCCACAGGGTCGGGTAGCCGGTCCCGGGCTTGGTTTCCACGTTGTTCCACCACATGTACTCGGTGCCCTTGCGATCGGTCCAGACGTTCTTGCACGCGATCGAGCAGGTGTGGCACCCGATGCACTTGTCCAGGTGGAAGACCATCGAGATCTGGGAGCGGACGTCCATCAGCGAGCTCCTTTCATGGCAGCGAGGCAACTTCTTCGAGCCGACGAGCGGCGGCTCGATTCACCACGTCCGCCGATGAGCAGTCGTCGTCCACCCCCTCCGCCGGTGAGCAAGGGGAGGGTGGGTGGGAGACCCTCTCCCCCGCGCGGGGGAGAGGGCACGGG
>JBKHJP010000421.1:0-3557 GCA_046538065.1 Thermoanaerobaculia bacterium
GCTCCGCTCAGCGCCGGCGCCGGAAGCCGTCGGTTCCCGAAGCCATGGGAAGCGGCCGGCGCTTCGAGGCCGCTGCCGCCGGCGGCCCGCCCTCGTTGGAGCTCCCCGGAGGGGAGCCCGCCCGCACCGGCTCCTTCGACGTCGGCAGTGGATCTAGCTCCGCAGTGGTCCGGATCGGGCCGCCCGGGAACCGGCGCGCGCCGATCCCGGGAGGACGCAAGGTCCTCCCCTACACGAGATGGGGACTCGCCGCACCCGTGTGTTGATGACCCGCCGCACCCGTGTGTTGATGACCCGCCGCACCCGCGTGTTGAGGACAAGGCGCACCCGCATGTCGGGGACTCGCCGCACCCGCGTGTTGAGGACAAGCCGCACCCGCATGTCGGGGACTCGCCGCACCCGCGTGTAGGGGCGGAGCTCGCCTCCGCCCGCTACTCGTGGTCGAAGTGGTCGGCGACGAGCCATTCGGCCTTGCGGACGTTGTCGCCGGATTCGGGGAGGCGGCCAAAGAGGGTGCGGTGGATGGAGCGCAGCGTGTCCAGGTCGCCGTCGTCCAGGAGCTTGACGAGCTCCCGGAGGATCCGCCGGGAGGCCTTGGGGAGCTCCGTGTCCTCGAGCTCCCGGGCGAGGAGGGTGCGGGCGAACTGGAGGGACTCGGGGAGCTCCGGGGGCTCCGGCTCCAGCGCCGCCTCCACCACCTCGGCGTCGGCGGCCGTTTCCGCCCCGGCGGCGCCGTCGCCCCCCTGGGCGAGGGCCCGCATGAGGCCGGGGTCCACCTCGCCGGCCGCCGGGCGGCGCCGGCGGCTCGAGTAGATCGGCAGGTTCCGGACCTGTTCGGCGAAGCGCGAGAAGAGCAGGAAGAGCTCGTCCTCGGAGGAGAAGTTGCCCACGAGCCGGGCGCCGCGGCCCACGTCCAGGCGCTCGGTGTCCTGGAGCACGATGTGGGCCTGGGCCGTGTCCTCCAGGTGGAGGGTCCGGGCGATCACGTTCCAGGCGGTCAGGCTCCCCTGGACGTAGCAGGTCTCGGCGCAGCGCACGGTGGCGGCCTCCACCTCCACGCCGCGCTCGATGCGGATCGAACCGTGGACCGACTCCAGGGTGCCGAAGGAGCCGGAGTTCTGGAGGATCAGGTTTCCCGGCGTGCGGATGGAGAGCTGGCCGTGACCGTCGACGTCGATCTCCGTCCCCTGGGGGACGATCATGGTGGCGCTCTCGGCGGACTCGATCTTCGTCATGGGGTTGTCTCCCGGGCTCAGCGCCCGGCCAGGGGCGGCAGGGGCTGGAACTCGGTGGCCGCCGGCGCCGAGCGGTTGCGGACCAGGATGCGTTCCTCGTCGCGCCAGCGGTGGTCCAGGATGTAGATGCGCGGGTCCACGGGCCGGAAGGAGCCCTCCTCCTCCCGGCGCCGGACCTCGTAGTGCAGGTGCGGGCTGGTGCTCATGCCGGTGGAGCCCACCCTGGCGATGACGTCACCCTGGGAGACCTGCTGCCCCTTGCGCACCAGGACCTCTTCGCAGTGCCCGAAGACGGTGATGAAGTGCTCGCCGTGGCCCAGCAGCACCAGGTTGCCGTAGCGCCACCAGGCGACGCTGCGCTGGAGGGAGTAGCGGCCGGCGAACAGGACCGCCCCGTCCGCCGGGGCGTGGATCTCGGTGCCCACCTGGGCGGCCATGTCCAGCCCCGCGTGGAAGTCGCGCCCCTTGGTGAAGGGGTTGCGGCGGTCGCCGAAGGGGCTGGTGAGGACGAACTCCGCCCGGCGCAGGGGGGAGCGCGAAGGCGTCAGCTGGACCAGGTCGCGCCGGGCGGCCTCGAAGTCCTGGATCTCGTCCAGGAAGATGCCCGTGACCGAGACCTGTTCCTCCACCAGGCGCTCCAGGCGCCGGGCGTAGCCCAGGAGGTCCTCCCCCTCGGGCTGGGCGTCCTGCTCCCGCAGGAACGGGAACCCTCCCTGGCCGCCGCTCACCTCGCTGGACAGCCCGTAGAGCAGGAAGACCTTGTCGATCACCAGCCGGAGCTCGTCGGCCTGGCGGCCGAGGCTCTTCATGGTCTCCGCCTGGGTGGCGAGACGCTCCTCCAGGCGCTCCCGCTCGGCCAGGAGGGCCTTGCGCTCGCGGGCGCGCCAGAGGTCGGCGATCACCCCCGGGGCGAAGGCCGCCGCCAGGGTGACCAGGAAGAGGTAGACCGCCAGGACGCCGGACCACGCCAGGACCTCCCTGCGGGACAGGAAGAGGTACCGGACCTTCTTGCGAATGTCCTGGGAGTGGATCTGGAGCTCGAGGAGCGCCGGATCCCTCCGTCCCCCGTCCCTCCCCTCCGGTCGGCGGAGCAAGAAGGGATCCTCCGTCAGCCGGCTCCGACCGGCGTCTCGTCCGGGTGGCCGGTGAGCTCGGCGAGGACCGCCTCGTCGGCGTGGCGCGCCACCGCGGCCCGGAGCTCCCGGTGGACGCCGGGGCCGCCGGCGACGAGGTTGCCCGTGGCCAGGAACCGCTCGCCCCCGTCCAGGTCGGTGACGACGCCACCGGCCTCGCGGATCAGCACCACCCCGGCCGCCACGTCCCAGGGCGAGAGGGCGAACTCGAAGAACCCGTCGAAGACCCCCGCCGCGGTGTGGGCCAGGTCGAGGGCGGCGGAGCCGCAGCGGCGGATTCCCCGGGCCTGGAGGAAGACCTCCCGGAAGCAGGCCAGGTACCGGTCCAGGGCGGCGTGGGCGCGGAAGGGGTACCCCGTGGCGAGGAACGCCCCGTCGAGCCCGGGGTGCTCGGAGATCCGCAGCGCCTCGCCGTCCACCGTGGCCCCGTGGCCCCGGGCTGCGGCGAAGAGGCGGTCCGCCAGCGGCTCGTAGACGGCCCCGGCCACGGGCTCTCCCGCGGCGTCCAGGCAGCCCACCGAGCAGCAGAAGTAGGGCAGCCCCTGGAGGAAGTTGTTGGTGCCGTCCAGGGGATCGACCACCCACTGGTAGGCCGCGCTGCCGGCCCCGCCGCCCCCCTCCTCCGAGAGGATCGCGTGGTCGGGGAACTCGCGGCGGATCCGGCCCAGGACGACCTCCTCGCTCTCGTGGTCGGCGCGGCTCACGAGGTCGTTGCGCCCCTTGAGGCGCACGTCCAGCGAGGCGGCGCCGTAGAGGCGGCGCAGGACCTCGCCGCCGGCGCGGGCGGCGTCGGTGGCGGCGGCCAGGAGGGTCTGCTCGTCGGGCGCGGTCATGACGACTCCGTCGGGGTCGGGCCGGAGGGTGACCGGCCGGTAGGGGGCGCGAGTACGCGTCGGGGCGGCCATCGATCCCCCAGGGATCCACCAGGCCGCCCCGTCCGGTTCGGGTCCTTTCTTCTCGCGGACCCTCGGTCGGAGGCTCGGAACCGTTCCGGGACGGTTCACATTCCCCCGCCGGCCGTCAGTCTAGCAGCTCGGGGGTATCGGAGGTCGGCCCCCGCGCGGGCTCTCGCCCGCAACCCCGCCCGTAAGGGCGGAGCTTGCCTCCGCCCGGGCGGGCCCGGAACAAGTGTAGGGGCGGAGCTTGCCTCCGCCCGGGCGGGCCCGGAACAAGTGTAGGGGCGGAGCTT
>JBKHJP010000422.1:0-3552 GCA_046538065.1 Thermoanaerobaculia bacterium
CTACTGGACCCTGAAGGAGTACCCCGGCGCCGACGGCCAGCTCGGTGCCGTCGAGGACTACGAGGAGTTCCTGGACACCCTGGACGAGGTCTGGCGCCAAGTCCATCGCGTGCTCGTTCCGGGAGGGCGCCTGGTGGTCGTGGTCGGGGACGTGTGTCTGTCGAGAAAGGTCTTCGGCCGCCACCTGGTGATGCCGCTCCACGCGAGTATCCAGGAGCGCTGCCGGCGGTTGGGCTTCGACAACCTGGCGCCCATCATCTGGTACAAGATCGCCAACGCCCGCTTCGAGGTGGAGAACGGCGCCGCGGGGTTCCTGGGCAAGCCGTACGAGCCGAACGCGGTGATCAAGAACGACATCGAGTTCATCCTCTTCCAGCGCAAGCCGGGAGGCTATCGCCGGCCTTCCCTCGCCTCGCGGCTGCTCTCGGTGATCCCGGAGGCCAAGCACCGCGAGTGGTTTCAGCAGGTCTGGACGTTGCGGGGCGCCTCGACCCGGGAGCAACCGGCGCCGTACCCCCTGGAGCTCGCCGAGCGGCTGGTGCGCATGTTCTCGTTCGCCGGGGACACAGTGCTCGATCCCTTCGCCGGAACGGGGAGTACCAGTCTCGCGGCCCGGCGCTGGGGGCGGCACAGCGTCGGCTACGAGATCGAGCCGGAGTACTTCGAGCTCGCCGCGGGCCGCCTGCGCCAGCAGCAGGCGAGCCCTTCGCCGGCGCCCCAGGTCGGGGATCCCCTGCACTACGACGCCTTCATCCAGGCGATCGGCAACCGGTACACGGAACGGTTCGCGTAGGGGCTCCCCCCGCCTCGGTACACTTCCCGGGTGGCCGATCTCTCCGAGTTTCCGTTCCACCTGCGGCTGTTCTTCCGGGCGTACCGTTGGCAGCGGGTCGATCCGGTGCCGTGGGCGCCGCTGGAGAAGCCCCTGGCGGAGTGCCGGCTGGCGCTGGTCTCGACGGCGGGACTGGTGCCGCCCGGCCAGGACCCGTTCGACGAATCGGTGCGGGGGGGCGACCCCAGCTTCCGGGAGATCCCGTCGGACGCGGCCGTGGCGGATCTGCGGGACACCCACCGGAGCGAGTTCTTCGACCACGCCGGGATGCGCCGCGACCCGAACCTGGCCTTCCCCCTGGACCGCGTCCGGGAGCTCGAGGCGCGGAGGCGGATCGGCTCCGTCGCCCGCCGGCACGTCTCGGTGATGGGGTCGCTCACGGCCGTCGGGCGCTTCCGGCGGGACACCCTGCCGGAGGTGGCCCGCCGCCTGGTGGCGGACGGGGTGGACGTGGCCCTCCTCGTCCCGGTCTGACCGATGTGCAACCAGGCCGTGTGCCTGGCAGCGGCAGCCCTCGAGGAGCACGGCATCGCGACGGTGGCGCTGGTCCTCCTGGAGGAGGTCGCCCGGGCGGTGCGTCCGCCCCGGGCGCTGTCGCTCCCGTTCCGGCACGGCTATCCGCTGGGGGCGCCGGGCGACCCCGAGCTCCAGCACCGGGTGCTCGATGCCGCCCTGGCCCTCCTGGAGGGCAAGGCGGCGGAGCCCCCGGTGCTGGCCCGCTTCGAGGGCTGATGAGACGCTACGCCGCCCGCTCGGCCCGCTCCAGCAGCCGGAGGAAGCTCTCCCCCAGGATGAGCCGGACCGCTTGCGGGTCGAGGCCCCGGGCCAGGAGGGCCTCCGTCAGGTTCGGGAGCTCGGAGACGTCGGCGAAGCCTTTCAGGGTCTCAGGGATGCCGTCGAAGTCGGTGCCCACGCCCACGTGCTCCTCGCCGGCGAGCTCCACCAGGTGCAGGACGTGGTCCACCAGGACCTCCAGGCCCACCTGCGGCAGGGTGTGTCCGGCCATCACCTCCCGCAACTTCACCCGGAGCTCCGGCAGGGCCGCCCGCCGCTCGCCGGCGGGGAGCTCTTCGACCTCGGCGTAGAGCCCCTTCAGGTGGCCCATGATCTCCCGGTTCGCCCGGTCCGCCGCCGGGTCGAGGAAGGCCGGGTAGCTGTTCGCCATGACCACGCCGCCGCGCCGGGCGATCTCCCGGATCAGCTCGTCCGGGAGGTTCCGGGGGTGGTCGCACAGGGTCCGGGCGGAGCTGTGGCTGGCCACCGGCGGCAGGGGGGCGACCTCCAGGACGTGGCGCACCGCGTCGTCGGAGACGTGGGAGACGTCCGCCAGGATGCCCAGGGCGTTCATCCGCCGCACCAGCTCCACGCCCTCGGTGGACAGGCCCCCGTGGAGCGCCTCGTCGGTGGAGGCGTCGCACCACTCGTGGCTTCCCACGTGGGTCAGGGTGACGTAGCGCAC
This sequence comes from Thermoanaerobaculia bacterium, assembly GCA_046538065.1. Classification (GTDB taxonomy): domain Bacteria; phylum Acidobacteriota; class Thermoanaerobaculia; order Multivoradales; family DATKCC01; genus JBKHJP01. The sequence continues at coordinate 2,292 of JBKHJP010000422.1, forward strand.
GCCCATCCGGGCGCACTCGTCGAGGGTCCCGGGCAGGACCAGGGGCCGGCCGTTCTCCAGGCCCAGGATCGCCGCCACGGCGCCGCGGGCGGCGGCGGCCCGCACCTGGCTCGCCCGCACGGCGAGCTCCAGACCCCCGGGCCGGAGCTGCGCCTCCAGCCCCCGCCACAGGTCCAGGGCGTGCTCCCAGCCCTCCTCGGGGTCCAGGACGGGGGGCACGAAGAGGGCGGTGACCACGGCGTTCACGCCCCCCTCCCGCAGCCGCGGCAGGTCCACGTGGCCGTCCTCCAGGTGCTCCGCCACGTCCGCCGGGCGGTAGAACAGGCGCGTCGGCAGGTCGGTGTGCCCGTCGACGACCAGGCTCTCGCGGTGCAGGCGCTCCGGATCCATGGCCCGGAGTGTAGCCGGATCGGCGTGGTGGGAGCCCACGGCCCCCGCCTGTCAGGTGGCCGGAGCTTCCTGGGCCGCTTGCCCTCTCAGGTCCCGGAACCGGACCAGCTTGCCGCGCTCCTCGTCCCAGAGGGTCAGGGGCAGGCACCCCAGGCTCTCCAGGAACCCGAAGCGCGTGACGTGCCGGAGGTCCGGCACCTCCTCCATGCACCGGGGCAGGTTGTAGTTGGGGATCCGGCTGGAGAGGTGGTGGATGTGGTGGTACCCGATGTTGCCGGTGAACCAGTGGCCCACGGCCGGCAGGTCGTAGAACGAGCTGCCCTGGAGGCTCGCCAGGTGGAAGTCCCACTCCGGCTGGCGCTCCCAGTACGTGTCCTCGAACTGGTGCTGGACGTAGAAGAGCCAGATCCCGGCGGCGCCGGAGAGGACGAAGATGGGCGCCCAGACCATGAGGAAGGGCGCCAGCCCGAAGACGGCCACCATGACCGCCACGGCGCCCGCCAGGGCGACGTTCGTGCCCATCACGCCCAGCCACTCGGCCCGCCACGTCTTTGGGGCGTCCACGGGCAGGCGGTGCTTGATCAGGAACTGCCAGGCCGGCCCCAGGACCAGGAGGGTGATGGGGTTGCGATAGACCCGGTAGCCGAGCCGCTTCCAGCGGCTGGCCGCCTGGTACTCGCCCACCGTCAGGGTGCTGACCTCACCGAACTCGCGGCGGTCGAGGTTCCCCGAGGTGGCGTGGTGGATGGCGTGGGTGCGCCGCCAGTACCGGTAGGGCGTGAGCGTCACCACGCCCAGGATCGAGCCCAGGACGTTGTTCGCCCGCTTGGAGGGGAAGAACGAGCCGTGGCCGCAGTCGTGCTGGATGATG
>JBKHJP010000071.1:0-14858 GCA_046538065.1 Thermoanaerobaculia bacterium
GCGGTGAGGTGCCGGGGCATCTCTCCGGGCGGAGGTCGGCTCCGCCCCTGCGCCGAGGCCCACCGCCGGGGCCACGGATCGAACCCTGGAGGGCCGACGTCCTGAAGGGCCTGCCTCCGCCTCCTCCGCCGCCCCGCTCCCCCTGGCAGCTCCTCTACGGCGCCGCTCACGCCGCGCGCCGCCGCTGGTGGGCCCGCCGGGCCCGCAGGCTGCCCCGGCCGGTGGTCTCGGTGGGGAACCTCCACTGGGGCGGCGCGGGGAAGACCCCGGTGACGGCGGCGGTGGCGGCCCACCTGCGGGACCGGGGTCGCCGGGTGGCGGTCCTCTCCCGGGGCTACGGGCGCTCCCGGACCGAGGGCGGCCCCGGCGTCCGGGTGGTGTCCACCGGCGGCGGGCCCCTCCTGGGCCCCTCCGTCGCCGGGGACGAACCGGTGCTCCTGGCGGGGGAGCTCCCGGGGGTGGCGGTGCTGGTGGCGGCGGAGCGCCACGCCGCCGGGCTCCACGCCATGGCCCACCTGGATCCGCCTCCGGACGTTTTCGTCCTGGACGACGGCTTCTCCCACCTGGCGCTGGGCCGGGACGTGGACCTCCTGGTCTTTCCCGCCGCCGATCCGTGGGCCGGAGGACGCCTCGCCCCCGGCGGTCGCCTGCGGGAGCCCCTGGCCGCCGCCGGCCGGGCTCACGGGGCGCTTTTGACCGGTGCCCTGCCGACCGGCCACGAGGAGGAGCTCGCCGCCGCCCTGGCCCGCGGGCTGGAGCGCTTCGGGTTCCGGGGCGCCACGTTCGCCGCGCCCAGCCGCTTCGGCCGGCCCCGCCGGACCTCCGGGGGGCGCTCGGCGGCCGACGGGCTGCCCCCCGGGACCCCGGTGCTCCTGGTGGTGGGGGTGGCCCGCCCGGAGGGGTTCGTCCGGGCGGTCCGGGAGAGGGGCCAGCGAGTCGTGGGGGAGCTGCGATTCCCGGACCACCATCCGTATCCGGAGGGCAGCCTGGAGCGCATCCGGCGGGCCTTCCACGAGCTCGGAGCCCGGGCGGTCCTCACCACCGGCAAGGACCGGGTCAAGCTCCACGGCCGTTTGGACCTGCCCCTGGCGGAGCTCCCCCTCCGGGCGGAACCGGAGCCGTCCTTCTGGGCCTGGCTGGACGGCCGGCTGGAGGAACGCTTTGCCGCGGCCTCCACCGGTTCGGCGCCGGGCGGCCGCAGCGGGGTGGCCCCGTGACCCGGGTCCGCCACGTCGTGGAGTACGCCGCCTTCCGCGTGGTGGAGGCCCTGGTCCGGGCGCTCCCCCACCGTGGGGCCAGGGCGCTGGGCCGGCGGATCGGACGCCTGGCCCACGGGGTGCTCCGGCGGCACCGCCGGATCGCCCGGGAGAACCTGGCCCGGGCCCTGCCGGAGATCGGCCCGGAGGAGCGCGCCCGGACCGTCCGGGCCTGCTTCGAGCACTTCGGCCTGGCCCTGGCCGACACCGTGTCGGTGGGCCGCTTCGACCTGGTGGAGCTCTGCCGGCGCATGGACCTGGAGGGCTGGCACCACCTCCAGGAGGCGGAGGCCCGGGCGGCCGAGGGGGGAGTGGGTGTCTTCGTCCTCTCGGCCCACCTGGGGCTCTGGGAGGTGGCGGCCTACCCGCCGGGAATCTATGGCGGACCGCTCCACGTCGTGGGCCGCCCCCTGGACAACCCGCTCCTGGACCGGAAGCTCGCCGGGGCCCGGGCCCGGTTCGGCAACCGGCCGGTCTCGAAGCGCGGCGCCGTGCGACCCATGATGAAGATCCTCGGCCGCGGCGGCCGGGTGGGCATCCTCATCGATCAGCGGGCCCGGCCGGGGGAGGGCATCCGGGTTCCGTTCTTCGGCATCCCGTCGTACACCACGCCGGTCCTGGCCCGGATCGCCCTGCGCACCGGCGCACCGGTGGTGCCGATCTTCGGCCTGCCCCGCCCCCGGGGGCGCTACCGCATCGTCCTGCGCGAGGCGATCTGGCCCGAGGCTGCCGAGGGCCTGGAGGGCGAGGAGGCCGTGGCGGAGCTCACCCGCCTCTACCTCGCCGCCTGCGAGGCCGAGATCCGCCGCCACCCCGAGATGTGGCTCTGGATGCACCGCCGCTGGAAGCCGGTCCCGGGGGAGCTTGCACCGGGAGTCGAGGGAGGCGGAGCGGGAGCCCTCCCCGGGGACCGGAGCTCGCGATCGGGAGGATGACGCGGGGGCTGTGGAGCGGCCTCCGCATCCCGGGCGGAGGCGAGCTCCGCCCCTACACGCTTGGGAGGGTGGGAGTGCCCCCTGGACGGGGGCCGGAACGGGGTGCCGACGGTGCATCCGCGGCAACGCAGGCCTCGGCTTTTGCCGGAGCCACAGGCGGCTTGGAGCCGGCCGGGGGGCGTGCCCGTCCGGGGAGCTCGAACCCCGCGCCTCACGACCAAGGTGGGGAGTCAGGCGACGCCGGGCGCGCGGGGTGAGCGCAGGCGCGAGCCGCACGGCGAGGCTTCCGGGAAGCTCGCGCCGGTCCCCGGACGGGCACGCCCCCCGGCCGGCGTCACCTCCTCCGTGCCCGGAGCCGTCGAAACGCCCCGCTGTTCACCCCACCCGGGAAGGGCGACGGCGTCGGTGCGACCCCTCGGCTACGCTCGGGGGAGACCAGAGCCGCACCCTACGGCGGCTGATCGAGCTGCAGCCGCACCCCCACCAGCGTGCGGTTGAAGTAAATCTCCACCGGCGTCGACGCCTCGTCCTGGGCCAGCCACACGTCCATGTGCCCCTTCCAGTACCGCTCTCCGGAGATGTCCAGCCCCCGGATGCGGAAGTGCTGCGTCTCCACCGTCCGGCCCCCTGGCAACGTCCGGGTCTCCTCTCCTTCCGGGACGACCAGGACCGGGTAGATCTTGCCGTCCGACCAGATCCGCATGCGCCGGGGCTGGTCCGGCGGATCCTGGCGGAGCTGGTAGATCCCCGAGGCCACGTCGATCACGCCGTTCTCCTCGATCCGGGAGCTCTCGGACTTCGACTCGCCCCGCCACAGGTAGGAGGTCCACGCCCGGAGCGTCTGCCCCAGGTCGGTGTCGATCTCGGCGCCGTAGCGCCAGAACTCCCCCTCGTCGCTCTGCTCGGAAGTGATCAGCAGCTCCGACTGGACGTGGCCGTCCTCCCGGGGCTCGACCGTCAGGAGCCCCGTCCCTCTGCCGGGCAGCAGGATGCCGCCCAGCAGGGCCGCGAGCTTCTTGAGCTCCCAGCGGTAGACGAAGCGCTCCTCGCCGTTCCCTTCGTGGGCCAGGGCCGGGGCGGGCGCCAGGAGGGCGAGCCCGAGGAGAGCGACGAGTGGGAAGACGATCCGGCGTGCTACGGGGGTGGGCATCGGTTCGGTGGCGGTCAGGCGTCTGGCGGCAGAGTGCAGCGACGCGCAACGCATAACAGGCCCGTGCGGCGGAAAGTTCCGGCCGTTCCGTTCCGGTGGGCCCGGAGACTCCGGTCCGCCCCGGCGGGAGCCCGGCGGACGCGCCGGCACCGGCTCCCTACTCGACGGTCACGCTCTTCGCCAGGTTCCTCGGCTGGTCCACGTCGGCACCGCGCCGGACCCCGATGAAGTAGGCCAGCAGCTGGAGCGGCAACACGTTGACCACCGGCTGGAGGAGTGGCGAGGACCGCGGGACCGGGATGACCTCGTCCGCCAGGCCGGCGAGCTCCTCCGGGTCGTGGTCGGTCACCGCCAGGACGATCCCGTCCCGGGCCTTGACCTCCTGCATGTTGGAGACCACCTTCTCGTAGATCCCGTCCTCGCCCGTGGCGATGGCCACCACCGGCATGTTCTCGTCGATGAGGGCGATGGGCCCGTGCTTCATCTCGCCGGCCGGGTAGCCCTCGGCGTGGATGTAGGAGATCTCCTTGAGCTTCAAGGCCCCTTCCAGGGCGATGGGGTAGTTGATGCCCCGGCCCAGGTAGAGGAAGTTCCGGGCGGAGCGGAAGCGCCGGTCCCGGGCGAGCGCCTCGATCCGGTCCTCCTGCTCCAGGGCCTGGCCCAGGGCCGAAGGCAGGTGGGCGAGGGCGGTCAGCAGCTCCTCCTCCAGCCCGCCGCCCCGGACCTGGCGCAGGTGGAGGGCCAGGAGGTAGAGCGCCACGAGCTGGGTGGTGAAGGCCTTGGTCGACGCCACGCCGATCTCCGGGCCGGCGTGGGTGTACAGGGTCCCGTCGCTGATCCGGGTGGCCTGGCTTCCCATGACGTTGGCCACCGCCACCAGGCGGGCGCCCCGGTCCCGGGCCTCCTCCATGGCCGCCAGGGTGTCGGCGGTCTCGCCGGACTGGGAGATGCCCACGGCCAGCAGGTGTCCGTTGACGATCGGGTCCCGGTAGCGGTACTCCGAGCCGTAGTCCACCTCCACCGGAAGGCGGGCCAGGGCCTCGACCAGGAACTTCCCCACGAGCCCGGCGTGCCACGACGTGCCGCAGGCGAGCAGGTGGAGACGCTCCACCCGGGCGAGCTCCTCCGGCGTCACGCCGAGCTCGTCCAGGACCACCTGCCGCGCCTCGAAGCGGACCCGGCCGCCGAAGGTGTCCTGGACGACCTGGGGCTGCTCGTGGATCTCCTTGAGCATGAAGTGCTTGTAGCCGCCCTTCTCGGTCTGGATCGGGTCCCAGTGCAGGCGCTGGACCTCCCGATCCACCGGCTGGCCGGACCGGTCCCAGACCTCGACGCCCTCCGGCGTGAGGCGCGCCAGGTCGCCGTTCTCCAGGAAGATCACGTCCTTCGTGTGGGCCAGGAGCGCCGCGGGGTCGGAGCCCAGGTACTGCTCGCCTTCGCCCAGGCCCAGGACGAGGGGCGGCCCCTGCCGGGTGGCGACGATCTCCGGCACCGCGCCGGGAGTGGCTTCGGACGTGGTCATGACCGCGAAGGCGTACATGCCCGAGAGCTCCCGCACCGCCGTGGCGACCGCCTCGCGCAGGCCGGTGGCGCCGTCCATGTGGGAGGAGATCAGGTTCGCCACGACCTCGGTGTCGGTCTCGGACCGGAACGTCCAGCCCTCGGACTCCAGGCGCCGCTTGAGGGGGAGGAAGTTCTCGATGATCCCGTTGTGGATGACCGCCAGGCGCTCCCGGGCGTCCACGTGGGGGTGGGCGTTGAGCTCGTTCGGGGCGCCGTGGGTGGCCCAGCGGGTGTGGCCGAGGCCGGGCGTGCCCTGGAACCGGCGCTCACCCAGGCGACTCAGCAGGTTGGCGAGCTTGCCCGGGGCGCGGACCCGGTCCAGGCGGCCGTTGCACGCCACCACGACCCCGGCGGAGTCGTAGCCGCGGTACTCCAGCGCCTCGAGGCCCTTGACCAGGATGGGTACCGCCTCCCGGGGGCCGACGTATCCGATGATGCCGCACATGTCAGGTCAGTCCTCCCTTGAGCTCCCTGGCGCGGGCTCCCGCCCGCAACTCCAGCGTGAAGGGGCGGAGCTTGTCTCCGCCCGTGGTGCAGAACGGTTCGACCCAGCCCCGCCTGTCGTTTCGGACCGCAAAAAGCGGGCCAGTGGAGCCGACGGGCTCCCAGCCGCACCCCGGCCGGCGTGTGTAGGGGCGGAGCTTGCCTCCGCCCGTGGTGCGGTGCGTTTCGGCGGTCGAACGGGAGGAGACAAGCTCCTCCCCTACACACCAGCACCGGGGATCCAAGCGCCGCACCATGGAGCTCCGAAGGAGGTCACCCCCGGGTTCGGAGCACCTCGTCCACCCGGGCGAGCTCCTCCCAGGTGTTGACGCCGAGGGCCTCGGCCGGATCGTCCAGGCGCAGAAGGTGGACCGCCCGGCCGTCGTCGGCGGCGGCCACCAGGGCGTCGGTCAGGTACATCTCGCCTTGGGCGTTGTCAGGATCGAGGCGGGCGAGGTACGAAAAGATCTCCGCGGGCAGGGCGTACAGTCCGGCGTTGACCGTCCGGATGGCAAGCTCCTCGCCGGATGCGTCTGCGGCCTCGACGATGCGTTCCAGCCGGTCGGGGTCGTTCCGGCGGGGGACCACGCGACCCAGGCGGCCCGGCTCGTCCAGCTCGGCCACGGCCAGGGCGCCCCAGTGGCTCCGGGCCGCCTCGACCAGGCGCCGGAGGGTCTCCGGGGCGACGAGGGGGACGTCGCCGTTGAGGACCAGGAGGAGGGCGTCCTCCGGGATGGTGCCGGTCCCGGAGCCGACCAGGTCCTCCAGGTGGGGCTCCACCTGGGCCAGGGCGTGCCCCGTGCCGAGCTGGCGCTCCTGGAGCACCCACTCGACGCCGTCGTCGCCGGCGAAGGCCCTCCGCACGCGCTCCGCCTGGTGGCCCACCACCACCGCCAGCCGCCGGCACCCGGCGCTCCGCGCGGCGTCCAGCACCCACGCCAGGAGCGGCCGCCCGGCCGCCTCGTGGAGGACCTTGGGCCGCTCGGAGCGCATCCGGGTCCCCTTGCCGGCGGCCAGGACCACCGCCACCACCGGCGCCTCAGCCACGGCAGCCCTCCAGCAGCTCGACCACCAGCTCCCGGACCGCCGCCGGGTCGTGGCGGATCAGGTCCCCCCGGGCCAGGAGGTCCCGTTCGATCACCCGGACGCCGCGGGCCTCCACCGGCTCCACGTCCACCCGGACCGGACGGGAGCCCTGCTCGGCGTAGACCGACAGCCGCACGTCCGAGGGTTGCCCGGTGCTGGTCACCACGGTGTCCACCAGGCCCGGGCCGACCTGGCGCTCGATCGCCTCCAGGTGGTCCAGGGCGTTCATTCCGTCGGTCTCGCCAGGCTCGGTCATCAGGTTGAGGAGCAGGACGACCGGGGCGCCGGAGCGCTGGATCGCCTCACGGATGTCGGGGATGAGGAGGTTCGGCAGCACCGACGTGTAGAGCGAGCCGGGGCCGAGCAGGATCAGGTCGGCCCCCTCCAGGGCCTCGACCGCCGCGGGGAAGGCCTCCGGCAGCTCCGGCTCCAGGCTGAGGCTCTCGATCCGCTCGCCGGCCCCGCGCACGGCGACCTCGCCCCGGTACAGGCGGCCGGACAGGCCCCGCCCCCGCAGGCGGACGTCGCTCAGGGTCGCCGGGAAGATCCGGCCGCGCACGGACAGGACCTCTTCGGCCGTGAGGATCGCCTGGTAGAAGTCTCCGGTGATCCCGGTGAGGGCGGTCAGGAACAGGTTGCCGAAGGAGTGGCCCGTCAGGCCGTGGCCGTTGGTGAACCGGAACTGGAACAGGCGCACCAGCAGGTCCTCGTCGTCGGCCAGCGCCGCCAGGCAGTTGCGGATGTCGCCCGGGGGCAGCATCCCGAACTCCCGGCGCAGCCGCCCGGAGGAGCCCCCGTCGTCGGTCACGGTGACCACGCCGACGAGGGAGGCGAGCCCGTCCGCCGCGCCGCCCAGGGGCGCGGGGGTGAGCTCCTTCAGGCCCCGGAGGACGCCGGCCAGGCCCGTTCCGCCGCCGACGGCCACCACGGAGCGGCCCGCCACGGCCGCCGCGAGGCTATCCCTGGAACAGCTCGGCGTGCTCGCGACTCTTCCGGAGCGGGGCGAAGTCGGGGTCGTGGAAGGCATGGACGCGGTTCTTCCGGTTCATCTCGATCGCCCGGGAGAGCGCGTCGGCGGCCTCGTCCAGGCGCTCCTCCAGGCTGTAGATCGACGCCTCGAGGTAGGCGAAGCGCTCGTCCTTGCCCGTCCGGCCGCCCGCCTTGACGATCTCCAGAGCCCGGTCGTGGTTGCCCCGGTTCTTCTCGAAGACGGCGAGGAGGAACGGGTCGTCGCTCTCCGGCTCGCCGTCGGCCTGGCCCCGGTGCAGGCCCTCGAGGAGCTGGCGCGCCCGCTCGGCGAGCTCCGGCTGGTCGCACTCCTCGGCCACCCGGCTCAGGAGCTTCTCGGCCTGCTTGTGCTTGCCCCCGTAGAGCGCCTCGAGCCCCTCTTCGTATGTGGCGAGGAGCGGCTCGTTGCCGAGGCGCGAGCGGGAAGCGCCGTCCTTGGCCTGGAGGCCCAGCGCGTCCAGCTTCGCCGCGACCTCGCCTTCCTCGGCCTCGACCCGCTGGGCGAGCTCCTCCAGCCGCTTGCTGGAGGCGTAGCGCTTCAGGTACGAGATCTCCTTCGCAGTCCAGTCCTTGCCCATCACCTATCGCTTCCTGAGCTCCACGAGGATCTGCTTCGCCACGGACTTCAAGGTGTCGAAGACGCCCTGGCCGGTGGTGGCGACCGCCTCGAACGTGGGCTCGCGCTTGAAGTTCAGCACCCGGTACATCTCGTCCACCGCGACGAGGTTGGGCAGGTCTCGCTTGTTGAACTGGAGCGCGTACGGGATGGTGGCCAGGTCGAAGCCGTGCTCCTGGAGGTTCTCCTCGAGGTTGCGGATCGACTCGATGTTGGCCTCCATGCGCTCCTCCTGGCTGTCGGCCACGAAGACCACGCCGTCGACGCCCTTCAAGATCAGCTTCCGGCTGGCGTCGTAGAAGACCTGGCCCGGGACCGTGTACAGGTGGAAGCGGGTCGTGAAGCCCCGGATCGTCCCGAGGTCCAGGGGGAGGAAGTCGAAGAACAGGGTGCGGTCGGCCTCCGTGGCGAGGGAGATCATCTTCCCCTTCGCCTCGGGAGCCGTCTTGTTGTAAATGAACTGCAGGTTCGTCGTCTTGCCCCCGAGACCGGGGCCGTAGTAGACGATCTTGCAGTTGATCTCCTTGCTGGCGTAGTTGATGAACGTCATCGTGCGCGTCCGGCCCCGCGGGCGCTCCTACTCGCTGAACAACGCATCGATATCGTCGTCCGTGATCTCGGAGAAGGGGCTCGACCCCGTGGTGGCTCCGGTGGCCTGGCCCTTCTGCAGCATCGACTCGAAGATCCGGTCCAGGTCGGTGTTCGCCCGCTTGACCCGGAGCCGGACCAGGCCCAGGGACGAGCGCTCGTCGAAGATGACGACGAGGATCGCCCGCTTGGCCACGATGGAGATGTGGATGTGGTCCTGCTGGCCCTCGTGGAAGAGGACCGAGAACTCCCGCTCGCCGATCAGCTTGGCGAGGCCGTCCGTGGCGGCGACGTTGCCGGCCGTCAGAGAAGCGAGAGAGGTGGTGTCGTAGCGCTCGACGTCGCCGGCCGCGGCGATCTGCTGGCCGTTCTTGTCGATGAGGAAGACCGCCAGCGCGTTCGCCTCCTGTCGCAAGCGGCGGAGGGCTTCTTCCAGGTGGCGGAACTCCTCTTCGTAGAGTACGAAGTCGGCGGAAGTAGCCATGGTCGTCCTTTCCCCGAGCCGCGAGACGATAGCACAGGCGCCCAAGGCGGTCAAAAGACAGAGCTTAAGGGATCGAGCCCCTCCGGTGGGCGCCGGAGCCGGCATTGTACAGGGTCTCTGCGGGGCCGTGGGGAGACCGTTCGGCTCGGGCTGTGCGCTTGCTCGGGAGAGATCCCTCGGCCCTCGCGCTGCGCTTGCTCGGGAGAGATCCCTCGGCTCGGGCTGCGCTCGCTCGGGAGAGATCCCTCGACTCGGGCTGTGCGCTCGCTCGGGAGAGATCCCTCGACTCGGGCTGCGCGCTTGCTCGGGAGAGATCCCTCGGCTCGGGCTGCGCGCTTGCTCGGGAGAGATCCCTCGACTCGCGCTTCGCGCTCGCTCGGGATGACCGGCGCGGCGGGACGCCGCGCCGGTCAGTTGAACAACCGCCAGCCTTTGAGGATGTCGTCCTCCAGGAGCACCACCCGCTCGCCCTGGACGCGGTGCTCCAAGGGCACCGGGCGGCAGCCTCCGCCGCCCTGGTTGACCTCCTCCAGGCGCGACGCCGTGTCGCACTTGTTGTCCACCAACCAATCGCCCTCGTGGCGGAACCCCCGGCCCACCCGGGCGTGGCTCTCGCTGGCGTCGAAGGCGACCTGGAGGGTGCCGTGCTGATCGCGTCCGACGAAGAACTTCACCTCCTGATTCCCCTCGTTCAGGAAGCGGTAGAAGCGCACCTGGCCCGGCTGGAGGTCCGAGATGTCGATGGTGACCCGGCTCTCGGCGTCGGGGGAGACCCGCTGGTGCTTCGTCATGCCGAAGCCGCCAGAGAGCAGGAAGACGCCCACGACGAACACGGGGACGAGGAGGATTCCGTGGATCGGCTTGAAACGCATGGGGGTCCTTTCCTCTGGGAGCCTCTGAGCTTGAGCTCTCGCTGTCCGTCTCTGTCCGTACAAGCCGGGGGCTGGTTCGGGTATTCCGGCCGCGCGAACCCGGCTCGCCCCGCCGTAGAATCGCCGTGATGCCTCCCGGCTTTCCCAGCGCCTCGCCGCGCCTGACGATCCCGGGCTTCGCCCTCGGGCACGGCTCCGACACCCGGGGCATGACCGGCGTGACCGTGATCCTCTGCCCCGAAGGGGCCACGGCCGCGGCCGAGGTCCGGGGATCGGCCACCGGCACCCGGCAGTTCGACTCGCTCGTCGACCCACGCCACGTGGCGACCCGGGTCCACGGCGTGGTCCTGGCCGGCGGCAGCGGCTTCGGCCTCGCCGCGGCGGACCCGGTGGTGGCGCACCTCGCCGAGCGCGGCGTCGGCTTCCGCACCGGCTACGGGGTGGTTCCCCTGGTGCCGACGGCGATCCTCTTCGACCTGGCCTTCGGGGATCCGTCGGCCCGGCCCTGGCCGGAGCTGGGCGCGCGGGCGGTCGAGCGGGCGGAGGCCCCGGGAGCGGCCGGCGGTGCCGGGGGCCCCGAGGTGGCGGTGGGGAGCGTGGGGGCCGGAACCGGGGCCACCGTGGGCAAGGCCCTGGGGCCGGAGCGGGGGATGAAGGGGGGCTTCGGCTTCGCCTGCCTGGCGGTGGAGGGAGGACCGGCCGTGGCCGCCGCCGTGGCGGTCAACGCCTTCGGCGACGTCCGGGATCCGGAGACCGGGCGCCTCCTCGCCGGGTGCCGGACCGCCCCCGGCGCCCTGGAGCTGGCCTCGGCGGAAGAGCGCCTGGCGAACCTGCCGGCGGACTTCGACCACACCTGGGAGGGCAACACCACCCTGGCCGTGGTCCTGACCGACGCCCGGCTCACCCGGATCACGGCCTCCAAGGTCTGCCAGATGGCCTTCGGCGGTCTCTACCGGGCGCTGGCCCCTGCGATCTCCCTCTACGACGGCGACCTGGTGGTGACCCTCGCCACCGGCCGGGTGCCGGCCCACCCGAACCAGGTCGGGGTGCTGGCGGCCCGGGCCGTGGAACGGGCCATCGTCCGGGCGGTGACCGAGGCGGACGGTTTCGGCATCCTGCCCTCCGTCCGGGACCTGGGGGCGCCCGGCTGATCTATCGCTTCCGAGAGACGTCGTGCGGCGCGCGGAGTCTCCTTGGAAGCGTGGAGGGGAGGAGCTGGTCTCTTCCCGTGGTGCGAAAAGGCTCGGTGGTCGCCGGGACCCGCAGGGGTTGCGGGCGGGAGCCCGCGCCGGGGGCCTCCCGCGCGGGGCGGCCGTTCAGTCGGAGCCCGCCAGGAGTCGCCTTCGCAGGGCCTCGAAGTCCGCGGGCAGCGACTCTCCCCGGGCCGGTCGCGAGAGCATCTCCTCGAGCGCCGGGGGCGGCACCTCCAGCGCCCCGTCCACCAGCGGCTCGACCACCTCGTCGAACTTCGCCGGGTGGGCCGTGGCCACCACGGCCCAGGGCCGCTCGTCCCCTTCCGCCCGGAGCCGGTCCAGGACGTGGAGGCCGGTGGCCGTATGGGGGCAGGGCACGACTCCGTGACGGCGGGGAGCCCGGCGGATCGATTCCCGGATCTCCGCGTCCTCCACTCCCACGGCCCGCACCGCCGCCCGCAGCTCGGCGTCGCTGCGGTGCCAGGCCCTCAGGCGCTCGAAGTTGCTCGGCGACCCCACGTCCATGGCGTTGGCCAGGGTGGCCCGGGCCGGCCGGGGCCGGAACGGCTCGCCCCGGAAGTAGCGCGGCAGCACGTCGTTGGCGTTCGTGGCCAGCACCACGTCGCCCACCGGCAGGCCCATGCGCCGGGCGAGCACGGCCGCCGAGGCGTTGCCCAGGTTGCCGGTGGGCACGATCAGGTTGAGCCTCGCGCCCTCCTCCGCCAGGAACCGGCACGCCGCGTGGGCGTGGTACGCCACCTGGGGCAACAGCCGGCCCAGGCTGATGCTGTTGGCCGACGTGAGCCCCAGGCGCTCGCGGAGGGCGCCATCCCCCAGGGCCTCCTTGGCGAGCCGCTGGCAGTCGTCGAAGCTGCCGGCGACCCGGAAGGCCCGGACGTTGTCCCCCCAGCACTCCAGGCTGTGAGCCTGGCGCGGCGCGATGCGCCCTTCCGGGTAGAGGATCACCACCTGGAACCCGGGGCGGCGGTGGAAGGCAGCCGCCACCGCGGCCCCGGTGTCGCCGGAGGTGGCCACCACCAGGGTGGCCGGCTCCTCCAGGCGCGCCAGGGCCTCGGCGAGGAACCGGGCGGCGTAGTCCTTGAAGGCCGCCGTGGGCCCGTGGAAGAGCTCCAGCAGCCGGTCGCCATCCGCGGCGAGGGGCCGGAGCGGCGCCGGGACGTCGAACGCCCGGTCGCAGACGGCGCCGAGCTCGGCGCCGAGGGCGGAGCCGGCGAAGAACGGACCGAGGACGGTGCGGGCCGTGGCGGCCAGGTCCCGTCCGGGACGGGTCGGCCCGAGGCTCGGCAGGCGCTCCGGCACGTAGAGCCCGCCGTCGGGAGCGAGCCCCGCCAGGAGCGCCCGGTCGATGGACACCGCAGGTGCTTTGCCCCGGGTGCTCACGTATCTCACGGGGCGGCCTCCCCGGCGGCCTCTTCCGGCGAGGAGGCGGCGGGCAGGAGCGACGCCCGCGGGCCCGCCACCGGCGAGACGTGGGCCCGGGAGCCCAGTCCGGCTGCCCGGAAGGCCGCCTGCATCGCCGGCGCCGCCGCCTCGGCCTCGCTGCGCGACCGGAACCAGCCGAAGACGCTGGGCCCGGCGCCGGAGATGCTGGCCCCCAGGGCGCCGTGGTCCAGGGCGGCGGCCTGGACTTCGTAAAACCCCGGGATCAGGTCGGCCCGGCGCGGCTCCACCAGGAGGTCCCGCAGGCCCTCGCGGATCAGCTCCGGGTCGCCGCGCTCCAGGCCCACGAGGAAGAGCGCCAGGCACGAGGTCTGAGCCACCACCTGCCGCAACGGGTAGGGCGCTTCAAGGAGGGCCCGGGCCCGGCGGGTCTCGATGACCAGGTCGGGTCGCACGACCGCGCAGTGCAGCCAGGCGGGCGCCGGCAGCGCGACCATCCGGCCGCGTGTGGCGAGGGCCACCCCGCCGAGGAGCATCGGCGCCACGTTGTCGCCGTGCCGGGTCCCGCTCGCGGCCGCCTCGCCCCGGAGCGCCAGGCGGTAGAGGTCGGCGGCCGGGAGCGGCCGGTCGAGGAGAGCGTTGGCGGCGACGAGGGCGGCGACGCACGAAGCCGCCGAGCCGCCCAGCCCGGAGCCGAGGGCGATCCCCTTGTCGAGCTCGATCTCGAAGCCGTGGCCGAGGCCGAGTCCCCGGCGCAGGATCGCCAGGGCCCGCCCGGCGGTGTTGCGCCAGGGCTCCAGGGGGAGGTCCCCGGCGCCGGGGGCGTCGCCCCGGATGGCGCGGAGCCGGACCTCCGGCCGGCGGATGCGGCGCACCCGGGCGACGTCCCGGGGACCCTCGATGCTGTGCCCCAGCAGGTCGAAGCCGGCCCCGATGTTGCCCACGCAGGCCGGGGCGAACGCCCGGCGCTCCCCGCCGGCGGCGCTCACGCCCGGAGCACCAGGGACCAGCGGAAGGGGAACCGGCGCCGGAGCTCCAGCTTCGGGTGCTCCCGGGTGAAGGCCCGGATCTCCTCGACGGTCCAGCTCTGGCGGATCGACAGCACGCCGTCGCCCCGGGCCACCCGCCCCAGGGCGAGGAGGGGGAAGAAGGCGCGGGCCAGGACGAGGGCCAGCCGGCTCCGCCGCAGGTCCACCACCACCGCTCCCCGCCAGGCGCACCGGCGCATCTCGACGAGGACCCGCCGGTTGTCCTCCTCGTCGAAGTGGTGGAACAGGAGGTTCGAGAACGTCCAGTCGAAGGCCCCGTCGCGGAACGGGAGGGCATCGACCGAGGCCGCGACCCGGAGCTGCCGCGGGCCCTCCGGTGCAGGCTCGAGGCTCCGGCCGACCGCCAGGTGCGTCAGGCGGCGGTCGACCCCCACGACCCGGACGGGCGTCCCACCGGGACCTCCGCGGCGGACGGCCAGCTGCACCAGGGTGCCGCTCCCGGTCCCCAGGTCCAGGAGGCGCACCGGCCGGCTCCGGTCGCCGCCGGCCGCCGCCCGCGCCAGGCGGGGCGCCAGGACCCGCCGGGCCGCCGCGACCCCCAGGAGCCACCGGTTCACCCGGTCCAGGTCCCGGAGGGCCCGGCGGGCCTCACCGTAGGGCAGGGGACCGTCCATCGCCTCGGGGGCGAGTCGGCGCCGGGCCGGCGTTCCGGCGGCTGCGAGAGGGCGCATCGGCCTCCGAGCTTGGCACCGTCGGCGCCGGCGCTCAAGTCCCCTCGGCGTATCGACCCCCGGCCGCGGGGCGGTAGGATCGAGGCACTCACGGACCCATGACCCTCTCCCGCGCACGGCGCCACCTCGCCGTCTCGCTCCTGCCCGCCGTCCTGGCCGCGCTGGCCCTGGCGGTCCCCGGGCCGGCACGCGATCCGGCCCCGGCGACGAACCTTTCCGCCGACCCCCTGCCGGCGGTGCTCCTGGCGGCGAGCTTCGTGCTCTGCCTCGCCCTGGGCAGCCTCCACAGGCCCCTGGGAGGCTCCGGCCTGGGCCTCGGGACGGCGGTCCTTCCCGGGGCTTTCCTCGTCCTCGGGGCGGACGGCGCCGCGCTCCTCGCCGCCGGCGGGTACGCCCTGGGCGGCCTCGGCCGGCGGCTGCTCCGGCGGTTGGCGCCGGAGACCCCGGAGGCGCGCCGGGGCCTGCCACGGCTGGTCGAGGGGGCCGGCCGCTCGGCCCTGGCG
>JBKHJP010000423.1:0-3537 GCA_046538065.1 Thermoanaerobaculia bacterium
ACCCAGGAGCGCGCGCTGGTCCCCCGGCGGGAGCCCCCGGCCCGCCCCTGCTCCAGCCACCACGACCCTCCCGGACGGGAGACCCGCCCGAGCCCCGAAGCCGGGCTACTCCCGGTCCCCCTGATCCGCCAGCGCCCGGGTGAAGAAGACGTTCGGCACGCCGTTGCGCCCGTCGGCCCAGGTGGCCAGGAGCGACGTCCCCACGCTCGCGGCGTCGTTGTAGTCGCCGAAGTTGGGCGTCAGGTTCGAGTCGGCCGCCCCCCAATCGCTGGTCACCTCCGTCAGCCGCACCGGTGCGCCGAAGGTCTCGCCGCCATCGGTGGAACGGGCCCAGAAGACGTCCACCAGGGACGTGCCGCCGTCTTCCCCCAGGAAGCTGGTGCCGTCGGGCTCGAAGCTCTGGGAGTAGGTCACGTCCACCGCGCCCGTGGGCCCCACGGAGACGGTGGGCCAGAACTGGATCAGCCCGTCGCCGCCGCCGGCCACCAGGACCGGCTCGCTCCAGGTGGCGCCCCCGTCGTCGGAGAAGGCAAGGAAGACGTCCGTGTCCGGGTGGCCCAGGTCGAAGCCGAAGGCGTCCTCCGGTCCCTGGGGCGCCGGCATGGGCCCGCCGTTGGCGATCCGGCAGTCCTGCCAGGCCACGTAGAGGCGCCCGCGGTGGGGCCCGCTCCGGGCCACGGCGATCCGCGGCCAGGTGTTGTTGCGGTTCCGGCTGTAGCCGGAGGGCGGGAAGAGATCCCCGGCGCACACGGAGGCGACCCGGACCCCGGCGGGGTTGACCCCCGATCCGGGCGGGCCGGCTGCGGCGGGCTGCCAGGTGGCGCCGCCGTCGTCCGAGCGGGCGGTCCGGAGCTCCGGGAACACGCCTGCCGCCCCCTGGCTGAAGAACGGGGAGAGGAAGCCGCGCTGCCAGACGATGTGGACGGTCCCGTCCGGAGCGACCACCGGCTCCGAGCCCTGGTTGATGATCCCGGCGTCTTCCAGCCCGACGAAGGTCTCGTCCGGCTGGACGACCGCCCGGGTCCACGTCTCCCCACCGTCGTGGGAGGAGAAGCTCTCGATCTGCCCCAGGCCGCTCGCCGGCACGCCCGCCACCTCCTTGAAGTTCGTCAGGGTGACGTAGACCGACGTCTGCCCGCCCCGGCGCTCGGTAGCCACGTGCTCCTTGTCCAGGAAATCGCGGGGATAGTTCGGGGACTGGAGGAGCACCGGCTCGTTCCAGGCGAACGATGCTCCGGGGCCGAAGGCACCCCCGTGGACCGAGACCCCGGCGGTGTTGAGGGTGAAGTCGTCGAAGAGAGCCAGGTTGGCGAAGACGACCTCCTGGGACCCGGCCGGGCTGTCGAGGGAGGGGTCGGTGGCGGTGACGTAGACGCCGCTGGCGCTGGTGCCCTCCGTCCCGGGGCCGAAACCGATCCGCGTCCCCGGCGGCGGAGCTCCCAGGTCCTGGAAGGTCTTGCCGCCGTCCGTGGAGACGCCGAATCCACTGATCCCGGGAACGTCGGGAGCCGGGCAGTCGACGTTGAAGGGGGGACCGCAGAATCCCTCGGCGTCGTTCCAGCCGACCACCAGCCGCTGGCCGCCGGCGGTGGCGGCGAGGGTCGTCTCGCTGCGCCCCA
Source organism: Thermoanaerobaculia bacterium (assembly GCA_046538065.1). Lineage (GTDB taxonomy): Bacteria > Acidobacteriota > Thermoanaerobaculia > Multivoradales > DATKCC01 > JBKHJP01. The sequence goes on from JBKHJP010000423.1 coordinate 1,620, forward strand.
GGAACCCGTCGGGGAACGGGATCTGGGGCGCGCTGACCTGGCGGTTGGGCCCGACCCGGGGCGGCGGGCCCGCGGTGGAGCTCGTCCCTCCGTCGTCCTGGGTCTCCACCGGCTCCTCGGCCGGCGTGCAGTGGACTCCGAACAGCATGCGGTAGGCGCCGTCGCTCAGCAGGTCGGCGTGCTCGGACGGAAACTGCGCCGCCGACGGTGCAACGGTGCTCCCCCAGGACAGGAGCAGCATGGCGAGGACGGCGCGGATCCTCGGTAAGTGGTGCATTAGGTAGTCCCCCTTCGATTTGCAGTCGATGCGTCAATGGTTCACAGTGTGCCCTTTCCAGTGGGGGAGGGCTGGGGAACCGGGACAGCGGACGGTCGCCGGACCCCGAGTGACGACGCCCGAAGGGATCGCCGGGTAAAATGCCGCCGGCGGTGCTCCACCGCCGCAACCCCCGACCCCACGCCGCCGTGACCACTCCCGAGCCCGCCGAGCCCGTCCAGCCGCCCGCACCACCCCGGAGCGAGGCGGCCCGCCTCCGGGCCGAGAGCGCGTCGTTGCCGCCGCTGGACGCCGTGGCCCTCGTGGGCGCGCTGCCGTCGACCCGCCGGTTCCTCCTCTGGCAGGCGCCGGAGGAGGACGCCTGGGTGGGGATCGGCCGGTGCGTGGGACGGCCCGTTCTGCGCGAAGGCGCCCCGGCCGGCACCCTGCCGGAGCTCGGCCGGACGCTGGTGGACGAGCTGGCGTCCCGTCTGGAGGGGGCGGGTCGGCCGCCCCGGTGCTTCTTCACCGTCACGTTCGACCCGGAGCGCCACAGCGGCGGTGACGGAGTGCCGCCCCCCTGGCGGGGCTTCGCGCCCCTGGAGATCTTCGTGCCGGAGATCCTGGTCCGGTGCGGTCCCTCGGGCTCGGAGGCTTCCCTGGTCGGCGGCCGGGAGCGCCTGGCGGAGCTCCGGGCCGAGCTCGCCGGGCTCGTGGACGCGACCCGGGACGGCGGCGCACCGCTGGAAGGTCCCCGGCAGGTCCGGAACCTGGTGATCGAGTGGGCCGCCACCCGGCACCGGAGGAACGTGGAGGCGGCCCTGGCGGCCCTGGGGCGTCGCCCCCCGGGCGACGGATCTCCCGGCGGCCGGCACGGCGGCCTGACCAAGGTGGTGCTGGCCCACGGGGTGGAGGTCCGGCGGGACCGCCCCTTCGATCCCGCCGCCCTGCTGGCGGACCTGGCCAGGGCCCACCCGAGCTGCTTCCTCTTCGCCCACCGGCCAGCGGCCGGCGGCCCGGTCTTCCTGGGCGCCAGCCCGGAGCGGCTGGCCCGGGTGGAGGCCGCGGGCGATCCCCGAAGCGAGGCCCGGCACGACCGGGGGGACCGGCGGGTCCTGTCCGGCGCCCTCGCGGGCTCGGCCCCCCGGGGCACCGGTGCGGCGGAAGACGGAGCCCTGGGGCGCCGCCTCCTGGAGAGCGCGAAGGACCGGGAGGAACACGCCATCGTGGGGGAGATGATCGCCGGCGCCCTCGGGCCCCTCTGCCGGAGCGTCGAGGGGCCCGGGGAGCCGGTGCTCGAGAAGCTCGCCAACGTCCAGCACCTCTACACCCCGATCTCCGGCCGGCTCCTCCCGGGCCGGGGCGTGCTGGACGCCGTGGCCGCCCTCCACCCGACGCCGGCGGTGGGCGGAATGCCCCGGGACCTGGCCCTGGCCGCGATCCGCCAGCTCGAGCCCGAGCCGCGCGGCCTCTACGCCGGGGTCCTCGGCTGGGTGAGCCCCGACGGCCACGGGGACTCGGCGGTGGCGATCCGCTCCGCCCTGGTGGACGGCTGCCGTGCCCGGGTCTTCGCCGGTGGCGGGATCGTTCCCACCAGCGACCCGGACGTGGAGGTGGAGGAGGCCCGCCTCAAGATGGCGGCGATCCTGGGAGCCATGAAGG
>JBKHJP010000424.1:0-3519 GCA_046538065.1 Thermoanaerobaculia bacterium
GGCCCGCTCCGGACGCGGGGGCCGGCCGGCCTTCCGGTCCCGGGTCCGCGGGGTGCCACCGCCGCCGTCGTGGCGGCGGCCCTGGCGGTGGCCGCCCTGCTGGGAGCCTTCGTCGCCAGGGATCCCGGCCTCTTCCACATCGGGCTCTCCACCGATCCGGCGGTCTGGGGCGCCCTGGCCGCCGGCCTCGCCGCCGCCCTCTGGCTGATCCGCCGGCCGGAGGCCGCCCTCGTGGTCCTCGGGGCGTTCGTCTACCTCAACCTGTCGGAGGTCCTGGTCCGCCAGCACGGTCTGCCCTCGCTGCTCCAGCTCCTGGTGCTGCCCGTGGCCGTGGCGGCGCTCCTGGACCGCCCCCTCCGGGAGACGGCGGCCGTCGCCTTCCAGGGACCGACCCTCCTGGTGGCCGCCTGGGTCCTGACCCAGCTCGCCTCCACGACCTGGGCCTGGGACCCGGCCCACGCCACGGAGGTGGTCGCGGAGTCGGTCAAGGCCTTCGTCCTCTTCCTGGTCCTCGCCCTGCTGGCCCGGACGCCGCGGCGCGTCCGGCTCCTCTGCTGGACCGCGGTGGCCTCCGGCTGCCTGCTGGCGGCCTTCGGCGCCTACCAGGTGGCCACGGGGGACTTCGACGCCCGCTTCGGGGGCCTCGCCCGGATCAAGGACGCCCACATCTACGGCGACGAGTTCGAGCCCCGGATCGCCGGCCCCCTGGGGGACCCGAACTTCTTCGCCCAGATCCTGCTGGTGCTGGTGCCGATCGCCCTGGCCCTGGCCGCCGGAGCCCCCGGCGCGGGGCGGGCTGGCCTGGCGCGCCGGGGGGTGGCCCTGGGCGCGGCGGGGTTGCTCGTCGCCGGGACCGTCCTGACCTACTCCCGGGGGGGCGCCCTGGCCCTGGCCGTGGTCCTGGGCCTCTCCCTCGCGGCCCGGGGCGTCCGGGGCCGGGAGATCGCCGGCGCCCTGGTGGTGCTGGTCCTCGTCTGGGTGGTTCTGCCGGCGGGCTTCACCCGGCGCCTGACGACCCTGGAGCAGCTCTCGGGAGGCGGGGAGGCGGCCCTCCACCCGGACAGCTCGTTCGAGAAGCGCAAGCTGGTGACGGCCTCCGCGTGGCGGATGTTCCTCGACCACCCCGTGCTGGGGGTCGGGGCGGGCAACTACACCACCCGGTTCGGGCCGTACGCCGAGCGGGTGGGCTCGCCGGCCCGGGAGTACGACGAGCCGTTCGGCCCCAACTACCCCCACAACCTGTACCTGGAGGTGGGGGCCGAGACCGGCCTGGTGGGCCTGGCGCTCTTCGGGGCGGCCCTGGCGGCGCTCCTGGCCGGCCTGGAGACGGCCCGTCGCCGGCTCGTCCTGGCCCACGCGGCCGAGGCGGGGGGCGGCGGGCGCACGCCCCGCGCCTGGGGCGACTTCGGCTCGTCCGCCGCCCTGGCCCGGGGGGTCCAGATCGCCCTGGTGGGCTACCTGGTCTCGAGCCTCTTCCTCCACGGGCAGTTCCAGCGCTACCTGTGGGTCCTCTTCGCCCTGGCCGTGGCCTTCGGGGACCTGGGACGCCGGGCGGCGGCCCGGGGGGAGGTCCCTGCGGGGGAGCCCGAGCCCGGCGCCGGGGCCGGGGCCGGAGCCCGCACCGAGGGCCACACCGAGGTCGAGGCGCCCTGATGGCCACCGGGAGCCCCGGGGGGACGGTCACCGGGGACGAGGCTTCGTGGGCTCCACGGCCCACCGTCGCGGTCCTCGTCTCCCGGTTCCCCAAGGTCACCGAGACGTTCATCCTCCGGGAGGTGGTGGAGATGGAGCGGCAGGGCCGGCCGGTGCTGCTGGCGGCCCTTTTCCGGGAGCGGCCCCCGGTGGTCCACCCGGAGGCCCGGGCCTGGTTGGGGCGGGTGGTGTTCGCACCGTGGCGCTCGCTTCGCCTGTGGACAGCCAACCTCCGGGCCCTGGCGAGGCGCCCCGGACGGTACCTGGGCACGCTGGCCCGCCTGGCCGCCGGCACCGTCCGGGACCCGGGCTTCCTGCTGCGGAGCGTGGTCCTCTTCCCGAAGGCGGTCTACCTGGCGGAGCGCTTCGCCGATGCCGGGGTGGCCCACGTCCACGTCCACTTCGCCACCCACCCCGCCACGGTGGCCTGGGTCGTGGAGCGCTTCACCGGCATCCCGTACAGCGTGACGGTTCACGCCCACGACCTGTTCGTCCGTCGGGCGTTCCTGGAGCCGAAGCTGGTCCGGGCCCGGTTCGTCCGGTCGATCTCCGCCTTCAACAAGCGCTTTTTGGGCCGGCGCTACCCGGGGATCGAGGAGTCGGTGGCGGTGGTCCACGTGGGGGTGGATCCGGGGCGTTACGGCGCGGGGCGGAGGCAAGCTCCGCCCCTACACGCGACGCAAGGGGTGGTCACGGAGGGCGACGGCCCGCAAGCGGATCGAGGGACGGACCCGGAGGGCAAGGGCCCGCATGCGGGTCGAGGGACGGTCCCGGAGGGCAAGGGCCTGCAGGCGGATCGCGGGACGGGCACGGAGGGGGACGGGCCGCTCGCGGTTCGGGGACCGGCGGCGGAGAGTGGCGCCGGGCGGTCGTTGCGCCTCCTCACCGTGGCCGCCCTGGAGCCCTACAAGGGCGTACCGGTCCTGATCGAGGCGGCGGAGCGGCTCCGGAGGCGGAGCGCGACCCGGGGCGATCCGGACGTGCCCGGGGCACCGCCCCCGGACGCGGCGTGGTCGGGGTTGGAGGGTCGTCCACGGGATTTCATCTGGGACGTGGTGGGGGAGGGTGGCATGCGCCGGCGCCTGGAGGACGAGATCCGGCGCCGGGGTCTCGACGGGACCGTGCGCCTTGTGGGAGTGGTACCGGAGGAGGAGGTGGCCCGGCGCCTGGAGGAGGCGGATCTCTTCGTCCTGCCGAGCGTCGTGGCCCCCGACGGCCAGATGGAGGGCATCCCGGTGGCCCTGATGGAGGCCCTGGCGGCGGGGGTGCCGGTGGTCGCCTCCGACCTCTCGGGGGTGCCGGAGCTGGTGGAGGACGGCCGGACCGGTCTGCTGGTCCCGCCGGGGGACGCCGCCGCCCTGGCGACCGCGGTGGAGCGGCTGGTCCGGGACCCCGAGCTGGCGGCACGCCTCGCCGCCGCGGGCCGGGAGTGGGTGGAGCGGGCCTTCCGCCTGGACGACACCGTGGGTCGCCTGGGCGAGCTCCTGGACCGGGAGACCGGCCCGGCCCCCCTCGACCCGGAGCTCGGGCAGGCGGTCGCTTCGGGCCTCGGCGCCGCCGGCCTCGGGCAGTGCCTCGCGGGCCTCCGGCGGGTCCACGACGGGACCGACAGCCGGGTGGCGGAGGTCCTGGCCGCCGCCGGGACCGGGAGCGGCGCGTCCCCCCGGGAGGTGGTGGTCAAGCTCCACCGCTCCCGCCCCGGGGTGTCGGCGCCGCCGGCGGAGCGCGCCCGGCGGGAGGCGGAGCTGCTGGAACGCCTGGCGGCCGCCGGAGCCGGCGGCCCCTTCGGCATCCCGGCCCTGCTGGCGGCCCCGGGCGGCCTCCCGG
>JBKHJP010000072.1:0-14728 GCA_046538065.1 Thermoanaerobaculia bacterium
GCCACCGAGCGGCGGCCCGTCTGGATGATGCGCCAGGCCGGCCGGTACCTGCCCGAGTACCGGGCCGTCCGGGCCGAGGTGGACTTCCTGACCCTGTGCCGGACGCCGGACCTGGTGGCGGAGGTGACCCTCCAGCCGGTTCGGCTGGTGGGGGTGGACGCGGCCATCCTCTTCGCCGACATCCTGCTGGTCCTGGACGCCATGGGGGGGGAGCTCCGGTTCGTCCAGGGCGACGGGCCCTCCCTGGAGCGGCCGGTCCGGGACCGGGCGGGCATCGGAGCCCTGGCCAAGCCCAACGTGGGCGCCGCCCTGGGCTACGTGTTCGACGCCGTCCGGACGACGCGCCGGGCGATGGAGAGCCTGGAGGAGCCGGTTCCCCTGATCGGCTTCGCCGGCAGCCCCTGGACCCTGGCCGCGTACCTCACCCAGGGCGGGGGCTCCCAGACCTATCCCCACCTGATGGCCTGGAGCTACCGGGACCCGGAGGGCCTGGCGCGGCTCCTGGACCTGCTGGCCGACGTGACCATCGACTACCTGCTGGGCCAGGTGGAGGCGGGCGCCCAGGCCGTCCAGCTCTTCGACACCTGGGGAGGGCTCCTGTCGGCGGAGCGCTGGCGCCGGATCGCCATGCCGCCCACCGTGCGCATCCTGGAGGCCCTGGCCGCCACGGGGGTGCCCCGGATCGTCTTCGCCCGGGGGAGCTCCCACCTGCTGCCGGTCCTGGCCGAGCTGCCGTCGGAGGTCCTGTCGGTGGACTGGCTCCTCCCCCTGGCCGAAGCCCGGCGGATCGTCGGCCCGGACAAGGTCCTCCAGGGCAACCTGGACCCGGCGGCCCTCCTGGGCCCTCCGGAGGAGATCGAACGGCTGACCGCCCAGGTGCTCGAAGGCGGCTCCGGCGGCCCCCACGTAGTCAACCTGGGTCACGGAATCTTCAAGCAGACCCCGCCGGAGAGCGCCCGGGCTTTCATCGACTCCGTCAAGCGCCTGGGCCGACCGCGCGGCTGATCACCGCGTCAGCCGCCGCCCCGGAAGGTTCACGGCACCGGCTCCGGGACCGTCTCCGCCGGGGATCGGTCGCCGGCCAGCGCGGCGGCCTCGGCGAGCTCTCGTTCCCGGGTGGCGGCGCCGTCCGCCGGGAGCAGCAGGTCGACACCGTGGGCGGCGAAGCGCCGGGCGGCGGCCCGGGCGAGCCCCGAGTCCTCGGCCTCCAGCGACCACTGGGCGTGGCGGACCAGGTACGCTAAAGCCAGGGAGCGCCCGAGGGTCAGGGCGAAGCGACGGGCGCCGGTCTCCACCGCGGCGCGGGCCTGGTCCTCGCCGCTCCCCTCGGCCGGGTCCCCCTGGTGGGCCAAACACTCCCGGAGCCAGCGCCCGGACCCCTCGAGGGCACTCACGGCCCGGGAGGCCAGGTCCGCCAGGTCCGGGTCCACGGCGGCCCGCCGGCAAGCCTCGGCTTCCGCCAGCAGGGCGGCGGAGGCCCCTTCGGCCCGGAGAGCCCGCAGGGTGTCCAGGGACAGGACGTTCGTCGTCCCCTCCCAGATCGGGAGGACCTGGGCGTCCCGGAGGAGGGCCGGGAGCCCCGTGTCCTCCAGGTAGCCGGCTCCGCCGAAACACTCCAGCACCTCGCTGGTCACCCCGACGGCCTGCTTCGCCGTGGTGACCTTGGCCACCGGGGTGAGGACCCGGAGCAGGAGCTCCTCCCCCGCTTCCAGCTCTCCCGCCTCCTCACGGCCCAGGAGCTCCGCCACCCGGAAGGTCAGGTGGAACGCGGCCTCGTACTCCGCCTGGAGCCCGGCGAGGGTGTCCCGGTGGAGGGGCTGGTCCGCCAGCGGCGCCCCGAAGGCGGTGCGCCGGGCCGCGTAGTCCCGGGCCAGGGCGATCCCCCGCCGCATGAAGGCGATCGCCGAGGCGGCGTTCCACAGCCGGGTGATGTTGAGCATGGGGCTGATGGCGCGCACCCCGCCGGAGGTCCCCGCCACCGGTGTCGCCCGGGTGCCCTCCAGGAGGAGCTCCGCCGTGGGGAGTTTGCGGGTCCCGAGCTTGTCCTTCAGGCGCTCCACCGAGATGCCGTTCGGATCGCCCCCGGCGGCGGCGGTCTCGACGTAGAACAGGGCGAGGCCCCGGCCGCCGGGCCCGTTGCCGTCGGGACGGGCCAGGGTCAGCGCCATCTCGGAGGTCACCGCCGAGGTGAACCACTTGCGGCCGTACAGCCGCCACGTGCCGTCTTCCCGGCGGGCCACGGTCCGGGAGAGGCCCACGTCCGAGCCGCCGGAGGTCTCGGTCATCCACTGCCCGGAGGTCCAGGCGGTTTCCGGGTCACGGCTGGTCAGGCGCGGTAACGCCCGGTCCAGGAGCTCCCGGTTGCCGTGGGCCACCAGGGTCTTGGCGGCGCCGTCGCTCATGGCCAGGGGGCAGGTGTAGACGTCGGTGGACGGGTGGAAGAGGTGGACCAGGGCGAACTGGTGGACCCGCGAGAGCGCCCCGTGGCGGCGCTCGTACGGGATCGCCACCAGCCCGGAGCGCGCCGCCACGTCCCGGGCCCGGCGCCAGAGGGGGGTGAGCTCCACCCGGTCCACCCGCTCGCCCCAGGCGTTCCACCGCTCCAGGCGCGGCTCCTCCCCCCGGTCCGCCTCCTGGAGCTCCCGGAGCTCCCCGGCGGCGAGCTCCCCCATCTCCCGGAGGCCGGGCTCGACCTCCGAGAGGACGTCCGGCGGCAGAGCCCGTTTCAGGTACGAGCGCAGCGCCCGGTCCTCGTCGTACTGGTTGCCGAGGCGCGGCGGCTCCTGCACGAAGTCGTGGATGGCCATGGACTCGATTCTACGGGAGGCCCCCGCCCGGAGGAGGCCGGGAGCGCGCCGGGCTACGGACCGCCGCGGGCTGGTCGGACGTTTTCCCGCAGGGCCCGCGGCTCGGCTCGGCCCTCCCGCGGCCATCCGGGTGTTCTCGTCGGAGGTGGCTCGGGTCGGGCCTCGACGTCCTCCACCCGGCGCGCTCCCGGCCTCCTCCCCCCGCCCGCGCTCCGGACCGGCGCGGGCAAGTCCGCGGGCCTCCGCCCAGGTTTCTCGACTCCGCTTCGCTCCGCTCGAAACGACAAGGAAACGTGGTGCCGCCCCAAAAGGTCCGCCCCGGCGGGCCGTTCGGAGCCGAGGGAGGGAGGAGGCAGCCCGGCCCGCACCCGGCCTCCTCCGGGGGGCGGGGGCGCCCGGCCCGGCCTCCTCCGGGGGCGGGGCCCCCGCTCCTACTCGTACCGGAGAGCCTCGATCGGGTGGAGCGCCGCCGCCCGGTGCGCCGGGTAGATCCCCGAGGCCAGCCCCACCGCGACCGCCACCCCCGTCGCCAGCAGGACCGTCCCCGGCGTCACCACCGTCTCCCAGCCCGCCCAGGCCGCCACCCCCCACGCGAGGCCCAGGCCCGCCACGATTCCCGCCAGCCCTCCCACCAGGCTGATGGCGAACGACTCCACCACGAACTGGAACCGGATGTCCCGCTGGCGGGCCCCCACCGCCCGGCGCACCCCGATTTCCCGGGTGCGCTCCAGGACGGTGGCCAGCATGATGTTCATGATCCCGATGCCCCCGACGAGGAGCGAGATGCCGGCGATCGCCCCCATCACGAGGTTGAACAGCCGCTGCGTGCGCTGCGCCTGCGCCAGGAGGGCCTCCGGAACCACCAGCTCGTAGTCCCGGGCGCCGGCGTGAAGCCTCTCCAGGATGCCCCGGATCGCCTCGGCGGCGGCACCCGAGGCGGTGCCGGGGGCGAGGCGGACGATGATCTCGTCCAGGGGCGAGGCCAGGGGATCGTGGTCGAACTTCCTCCGGGCTGTGCTCACGGGCAGGAGGATCTGCCCCCCGGTGCCGCCGACGCTCACGCCTTCGATGGTGCTGCCGGCCCCCGGGCCCGGGGCCAGAACCCCCACCACGCGCAGCCAGACGTCGTCGACCTTGAGCACCTCCCCCACCGCCGGCCCGAAGCCGAAGAGGTCGCGGCGCACCCGGTGGCCGATCACGCTCACCTGGGCGTGCTCCGCCTCGTCCAGGGCGTCCAGGAATCGGCCTTCGGAGAGGTCGAGCTCCAGGAGGCCGCCCACGTGATGGGAGACGCCGAAGACCTCGGCGTCGGTGGAGGCCCCTGCGGCCAGGACGGTGTACGGCTCCACCTCGATCCTCTGGGCCGTGAGCTCCACGCCCGGCACGGCGCCGGCGATCGCCTCGGCGTCCCGGGGGGCGACCCCCGGCGACTTCTTGCGGAGCTCCGTGCGCTCCGGATCCTCCAGCTCGACGCTCCGCACCAGGACGTTCCGGAGCCCCAGGAGCTCGACCATCTCCAGCGCCTGCCGCTCGGCGCCGGCGCCGATGGAGAGCATGGCGATCACCGCTCCCACGCCGAAGATCATCCCGAGCATCGTGAGGCCGGAGCGGAGCTTGTGCCCCCCCAGGCTCTCGAAGGCCGACGCCATCGCCTCCCGTGGGCTCACGGCGCGCCTCCGGCAGGCAGGGCGGCGCCGGGCCCGGACGGGCTCTGTGCCGCCTCTTCGCCGGTGCCGCCGGGGGCTCCCGCATTGGGGGCCTGGGGGTCTCTCAGGGCCACGACGTCTCCTTCCTGGAGGGGGCCCTCCACCACGACGCGGCCCAGCCCGGTGCTCCCGGTCTCCACCTCCACGGAGGCGAAGCCGCCCTCGTCCCGGCGGTAGACGACCTTCACCCCGTCCCGCTCGAAGACCGCCTGGCGGGGGACGGTCAGCACCTCGGCGAGCTCCTCCAGGAGGATCTCGACCCGGACCCGCAGGCCGGGCTTCATGAGCTCCGGGTCGGTCTCGGCGAGCTCCAGGGTGGTGGCGAAGTACTGCACCGGGGAGGCCCGGTGTCGCGGTTTGGCCACGGCCTCGACCGAGGCCACCCGGGCGTCGTACACGGCGCCGGGGTGAGGCTCCAGGTGGACCCGGGCCGGCTTGCCCTCGGCCATACCGCCGGCGTCCGCCTCCAGGACGAAGGCCTGCACTTCCATCTCGCCCAGGCGCGGGATCTCGGCGAGGGGGTGGCCGCGGAAGACCGTATCGCCCACCCGGGGCGGCTCGCCCCGCCAGTTGCGCTGGTAGATCAGGAAACCTTCGTGGGGCGCCCGGACCGCGAGGGCGTCCAGGGTGCGCTCGGCCCGTTCCAGCTCGGCGGTGAGCTTGCGCCGCTGGATCACCAGGAGCTCCCGGTCGGCCGCCGCCAGGGCCGCCTCCCGCTCCCGGGCCCGGAGGGCCTTCTCCAAGCGCTCCTCCGCCAGCTCCCGGTCGAGGCGGGACTCGACGATCTCGACGCGGGAGAAGATCAGCTCGTCCCGGCTGGCGAACTCCCGGGAGTGCTCCAGCTCGCGCCGGGCGATCTCGGCGTCCCGCTCCAGGTTCTCCAGGCGGCTCGCCGTCTCGGCGGCGTGCTTGTCCAGCCGCCGGGCGTTGGCCGCCAGGTCCGCCCGCCGGTCCAGCACGGTGCGCTCGAGCTCCGTGGGATCGAACCGCACCGCGACGTCGCCCGCCTCCAGGTAGGTGCCCTCGGGGGCGAGCCAGGCGATCCGGAGCCGGCCCTCGGCCTCCGTGGGGACCGCGAGGGGGGTGGATTCGGCGGCCCGGAGGATTCCGTCGGCGCTCACCCGGCGCTCGAAGGCGCCGCGCTCCACCCGCGCCGTGGGGATCACCGGGTCCGCCCGGAAGGAGCCCAGCGTCCCGGCGGCCAGGGCGGCGGCGGCCAGGACCGCGGCGGCAACGGCCGTGAAGGCGAGGCGCCGCGTCACGGGGTGATCTCCTCCACCCCGTCCGGGACGCCCAGGGACACCCGCTCGCCGGGGCGGAGCCCGTCCAGCACCTGGACGGCCTCGGCGTTGCGGCGCCCGAGCTCCGGGCGGACGACCTCGTGGCCGAATCTCGCCCGGCGGTAGACCACGGGTCCTCCGGGCGTGGCCAGGACAGCTTCGGCGGGGACCAGGACCGCATCCCCGATCCGTTCGGTCTCGACCCGGCCACGGAAACGCATGCCCGGCCGCATGATGGCGGGGTCCACGGCATCCAGCTCGATCTCCAGGTGCACGACCTTCACCGGGTCCCGGGGCGACCGGCGCTGGACCGTTCGACCGATGGCCGCCACGCGCCCGTCGACCGGCCGGTCGGGATGGGCGTCCAGCCGGAGGGTGACCGGTTGACCCGGCGCCAGGGTCCCGGCTTCGGCCTCCTCCACGGAGCCCGAGGCCTGCAGCCGGTCCAGGTCCGGCACCTGGAGGACCGGCCGGCCGCGCCAGACCGTGTCCCCCACCTTGGACTTCTCGCCCCGCCGGTCGGAGTAGTAGATGACGACCCCGTCCCGGGGGGCCGGCACCCGCATGCGCTCCAGGTGGTCCTCGATCTCGCGCACCCGGGCCGCCGCACGGGCCCGGCGCTCCCCCAGCGTGCCGAGCTCCGCCTCCGCCTGGCGCTCCAGCAGTGCCAGGCGCTCCTCCAGGTAGGCGATCTCGCGCCGGGCGAGACCCCGGTCGATGCGCTGCGTCGCGAGCTCGTTGGAGGCCATCAGGTCCTCGGGGGTCTCGAGCTGGAGCTCCGTCTTCCGGAGATCGGCCCGGGCCTCGGCCAGGCTGAATGCGAGCTCGGATTCGCGCTTCGCCAGGTCGGTCCGGCGCTTTTCGATCTCGGTCTCGGCGGAGTCCCGGTCGGCGATTCGCTGCTGGAGCCGGTTCTCGAGCTCGGTGGTGTCGAAGGCGAGGACCGGTTGCCCCCGCCGGACCTCCTGGCCTTCCGGCGCCATGAAGGCGATCCGGAAGTTGAAGTGCTGGGGGATCGTGGGGGGGCCGAGGAAGGCGCCGTTACGGGCCTCGAGCTCACCTTCCACCGGAACGCCCAGGACCAGGTCGCGCCGCTCCACGGTGCCCCAGGCGCCGTCCCCGGCGGCGGCGACGGTCTGTACGCCGAGCCAGGTGGCCACCCCGCCCGCCACCAGGGCGAGGGCCGCCACGCCGAGGCTGCGGCGCCTCACGGTGCGGTCTCCTCGGGCTGCTCCGGCCGTCGCTCACCGGCGGTGGACGCAGCGGCGAGGCCCGCACGACGGGCGAGCGCCAGGCGGGTCCCCGCGTCGAGACCCTCCTCCACCACGCAGTCGACCTCGTTGCACGGGCCCAGGACGACCTCGGCGTGACCGCCCCCCGCCAGGGCGACCCGGCCCGGGCCCCCGGCGGCGGTGGGCGGGGGCGTCGCCAGCGCCGCCCGGGGGACCAGCAGGCATTCCGGCCGGCGCTCCACGATCACCTCCACCCGGGCGGACATCCCCGGGATCATCCGGTCCGGGTCGGTCCGCTCCAGGTCCACGGCGGCCCGGAAGAAGCGCCGGAGGGAATCGTCTTCGTCCTGGGCCACCGGCGCCACCTCCCGGACCGTCCCGGGGTAGGTCTCGCCGGGATGGGTGTCCAGGGTCACCTCCGCCGGCATGCCCGGAGCGAGGGAACCGTCGTCGACGTCCGGAAGGCGTGCGTCCACCATCAGGGAGGAGAGATCCGGCAGGGTGCCGACGCTGAGCCCCACCCAGACGGTGTCGCCCTCCTGGAACTTCCGGTCCTCCCAGGGGTGACGGCCCATGAGGAAGATGCCGTCCTCCGGCGCCGTCAGGGTGAGTGCGGTGATCGCCCGCCGCGCGGCCTCGATCTCCCTGCGGGCCTTCCGGATCTCGATGTCCAGGACCTCGAGGTCCGCCTCCGCCGACCGGCGGTGGGAGTCCAGGTCGGCCTCGGCCTTGGCCAGGGCGAGACGGGCCCTGTCGAGCTCGAGCCGTCGTTCGGCCAGGGTCTGGCGGGGCACGATGCCCTCCGGGACCCGGGCCCCGATCTCGGCCTTCTCCAGCTCGGCCCGCCGCCGGGCCGCCTCGAACTCCTTCTCCCGCGCCTGGGACGCGAGCTCGGCCCGCCGCCGCTCGAGCTCCGAGAGGCGCTCCGCCAGGGAGATCTCCTTCTCCTCGAGATCGGTCACGAACTCGGAGCTGTCGAGCTCGACCACCCGCTCCCCCGCCTGGACGGCGGAGCCGTCCTCCGCCACCCACCGCAGCTCCACCTGCCAGGAGGGGGTCCGGGGCACGGTGAGATGGATGGCGTGCTCCGCCTCCAGGGCACCGGTGAGGAGCACCCGGCGCTCGAAGTCATCCCGGCGGACCACCAGGGCCGGCTCACCCTCGGAGCCGGGTCCGGACGCGGCCGCCGGTGGGGCCCCCGGGCCCGGAGCGGCGCAGCCCGCCAGGGCGCAGGAGAGGAGCCCGAAGACCGCAGTGGCGTGGAGACGACGCATCTCTCGAACTTCTTACGGATGCCGAGCCCGAACGTTGCCAAGCCGGCCGGAATCCGTTGCGGCCGGCCCGGCCCGGCCTGACCCGGCCTGACCCGGCTGGGCCCGGGGCCCACCTGCACTGAATCGGGGCTGAACCGAAGCCTGGGGGCCCCGTCCCGACCCGGGGGCCGGGGTCCTCCCCGGCCCTCAGCCCCCGTCCTCGCCGGTGAAGTCGAACTCCACCTCGGGGGCTTCCTCGGCGCCGGGCTGGGATTCGAAGTAGGCCTTCTCCTCGAAGTCCCAGCCCAGGGTCGGGACCACGAAGTTCGCCGGGAAGCTCATGAGCCGGGTGTTGAAGTCCCGGGCCACCTCGTTGAACCGGCGGCGCTCGACGGAGATCCGGTTCTCGGTGCCTTCGAGCTGGACCATCAGGTCCTGGAAGGCCGGCACGGAGCGGAGCTCAGGGTAGCGCTCCACCACCACCAGCAGGCGGGACAGCGCCGAGGACAGCTGGTCCTGGGCCTGCTCGAACTGGGCGAAGCGCTGGGGATCTTCAAGCATCTCCGGCGAGACGTTCATCTGCCCCACCCGGGCCCGGGCCTCGATCACGTTCTGCAGGGTCTCGCGCTCGAAGTCGGCGGCGCCCCGGACGGTCTGGACCAGGTTGGGCACCAGGTCCGCCCGGCGCTGGTAGACGTTCTCCACCTGGGCCCACTGGGCCTCCACGCTCTGCTCGGCGGCTACCAGGCCGTTAAACATGCCGGTGAGCCAGAGGGCCCCGACCCCCACCACCAGGACCAGGACCACCACCACGGCCACCAGCACACAGCCAAGGGTCTTGCTCATCGACGTTCCTCTCCCCCGGGAAGTTCTCTCGTTCGCGGGGATGATAGCGCGGGAGGCGAGGCGCCTACGCCGCGGCGCGCCGGCGGAACCACTCCGCCGTGCGGCGGAGGCCTTCGGCCAGGGGGAGGGGCTCGGAGAGGCCGAGGTCGCGGCGGAGGCGCCCCGGGTCGATGGACGAGCGGCGCTGCTCGCCGGGCTTGGCCGGGCCGTGGACCGGCGGGCGGTCGGTGCCCAGGGCCTCGGCCAGGTGGCGGTAGAGCTCCACCACCGAGGTCTCGGCGCCGGTGCCCACGTTGTAGACCCGGAAGGGCGGCACCTTCCCTTCAAGGCCATCCAGGGGGGCGTCCGCCGCCGCCAGGTTCGCCGCCACCACGTCGGAGACGTGGACGTAGTCCCGGGTCTGGAGGCCGTCGCCGTTGATCCGCGCCGGCTCGCCGCCGAGGAGGCGGTCGAGGAAGATCGCCACCACCCCCGCCTCGCCGTGGGGGTTTTGGCGCTCGCCGTAGACGTTGGCGTACCGCAGGGCCACCGACGGCACCCCCTTCTCCACCGCGTAGTAGTAGAGGTAGCGCTCGGCGGCGAGCTTCGCCACGCCGTAGGGCGAGACCGGCCGCGCCGGATGCTCCTCGTCCGCCGGGTGGACGTCCTGCTCGCCGTAGATCGCCCCGCCGGTGGAGGCGAAGAGCACCCGGCCGACGCCGCCCCGGGCCGCCGCCTCCAGGAGGTTCAGGGTACCCAGGACGTTCACCGAGGCGTCGAAGACCGGGTCCTCCACCGAGCGGCGCACGTCCATCTGGGCCGCCTGGTGGACCAGGAGATCGAGCCCCAGGTGCTCCACCAGGGTGGCGGCGTCCTCGGAGCGGACGTCCAGGTGGTGGAGCTCGGCCCCGTCTGGGACGTTCTCCTCCCGGCCGGTGGAGAGGTCGTCGAGGACCACCACCCGGTCCCCCCGGGCGAGGAAGGCGTCCACCAGGTGGGAGCCGATGAAGCCCGCGCCTCCGGTGATGCAGATCGAAGCCATGGTCGATGGTGCCCTCCGGCCGGCGGAGAGCGGTGCAGAGGCTCTGCCCCCCGGCCGGCCCGGAGCGTACCGCACCTCCGGCCCTCCGCCGTCCCCGGGAGGAGGCCAGCTCCTCCCTTCGCCTCCCCCCCTCCCCGGGAGGAGGCAAGCTCCTCCCCTACACGAGACGGGGGCGATGGGGTGGGCGGACCACGATCGCGTGTAGGGGCGGACCTTGCGTCCGCCCGGGCAAGGCCAGCGCCTCCCTTCGCTTCCCGCCCTTCCGGGAGGAGGCAAGCGCCTCCCTTCGCCTCCCCCCTCCCCGGGAGGAGGCAAGCTCCTCCCCTACGCGGGGAACCTGGTGGAGGGACGCGGGGTGGGGCCCTGGGCCTCCCCGGGCTCCGGTCACCTCACAGCGGCCGCTTCCAGGTGGTGCCGGCGAGGAGGCCCCGGAGGTCCACCGACGCCGCCTTCCCCGAGCCCGACGCGGCGGACGAGACGCGGGCCGCCGGAGCGTCCGGGGGCGCCTCGCCGAAGCTCGGCGGGACCAGGAGGACCTCCGTCGGTCGGGCGACGTCGGTGCAGCCGGTCGACTGCCCCGTCCCGCACCGGGGGAGGACCCGGACGGTGGCGCTCCGGAGCGCGTCGCCGGGACCGAAGCCCACCTCCACCTCCGCAGCGAGACGGCCCCAGCCCAGGGCGGCTCTCCCCGGCCCCCGGGGGTAGACGTCCACCCGGTAGCGGTCCGGCGCGCCGGACCGGTAGACCGCCACCCGGTGGGCGACGGCCCCGTCGGTCCGGGCCCGGATCAGCTTGGAAAGGACCCGGAAGACGTGGACGTCCCGCTCCCGGAACGGCCCGTGGCAGGGCGCCACCAGAGGCGCCAGCCCGCGCCCCGGACGGGCGTCGGTGGAGCCGCCGCCGGGCCCTGACGTGTTGTCCAGGGCGAGGCGCCCCTCGGGGCTCCCGGGCGGAGCGAGGGCCGGGTCGAGGGCGAGGCGCAACCGCCCGGCGCTCCCGGGCGCCACGAGGTCGGAGTTCAGGGGGTTCCGGGAGAGGCTGACGGCGAAGAGCTGGGGCCGCTCCGGGTTGCGGAGCAGCGTCGTCTCCTCCGGGTTCGTGGAGAACGCCAGGTGGGTGACCGGGGCGCTCTCCGGCGCCCCCGGAACGTCCCCGGTGACGGCGATGCCGGCGAAGTCCCCGGTCCGGGTGTAGGAGAGGTTGACGCCGGGAACCGTCGCGGAGTCGCCGGCCTCCACCTCCAGGCGCTCGAGGAAACCCGCCAGCCGCTCGCCGTCGCACCGCACGGCGGCTTCCGGGAGCGAGCCGGCGAGGCTCCCGGCCTCCGGCGCCGGGGTCTCCATCGAACCCTGACCCTGGAGGGCGCCGGCGGCCCCCGCCAGGGGGCGCCGCCAGCTGGAGGCGGAGAGCAGATCCTGCCAGTCGATCCCCACCGCTTCGCCGTCTCCCTGGGCCGCCGCCGGCAGGAAGACCACTCGCGTGCCGGCCTCCCCGGCGGGCTCCGGCCCGAAGCCCGGCTCCCGGAAGATCACTTCCGAGCGCGCCGTCACCGTGGTGCATCCCTCGTCCGCTCCCCCGGAGCACTGGGGCAGCACCCGGGCCGTCCCGGTGGCGAGGGCGCCGTCGCGGTAGCTCACGCCGAGCTCCAGGGCGAGCCGCCCCATGCCGGCGCCGTTGCCGCGCTTCGGGAAGACGTCGATCCGGTAGGTGTTCCGGGCCCGCCCCCGATAAAGCGCCGTCTCGTAGCTCCGGGCGCCTTCCACCCGGGCGCGGACGATCCGGGAGAGGACGCGCAGCACGTGGACGTCCTCCGGGGTGAGCCCGTCGTGGCAAGGTGCCACCAGGCCCGCGAGGCCCCGGCCCGGGCGCGCCGCGGTGGCCCCCTCCGTGGACTCCGCCAGGTTGTCGAGAGCGAGGAGGCCGGCTCCGTCCCGGGACGGGTCGGCGGCGAGGGTGGGATCGAGGACCAGGCGCAGGTGCCCCGGAGCCCCCGCCGGCACCAGGTCGGAGCTCAGGTGGTTGCGGGAGAGGCTGACGGCGAAGAGCTGGGGCCGCTCCGGGTTGCGCAGCAGGGTGGTCTCCTCCGGGTTGGTCGAGAAGGCGAGCTGGCGCTCCGCAAGGCCCGAACCCTCGACGGCGTAGGCGATGCCGGCGAAGTCGCCGGTCCCGGTGAAGGAGAGGTTGATCCCCGTGCCCCGACCCGGCGCTGCCGGTGCCGCCGCCGCGAGGCGCTCCAGCACGCCGGCCAGTCGGCGCGCGTCACAGGCCACCTGGGAGCCGGTCAGGGTGCCCTGGGGCTCTGCCGGGGGGGTCGTGATCGTGACCACCGGCGAGTACGCCGAGTACCCCGCGCCGTTGCGGGCGCGCAGCCGGAAGGCATAGGTCCGCTCCGGCTCCAGGCCGCGGAAGGCCGTCTCCGTCGTCCCCGCCGGCACGATCCGAGCCTGGTGGAAGGCGGCCCCGGTCTTGACCTCCACGTGGGCGGTGGCGCTGCCTCCCGAACGGTCGGTCCAGGTCAGGACGACCTCGGTGGCGGACGGTGCTTCGGCCTCCACGCCGGTGGGGGCCGGCGGGGCGCCCGGCTCCGGCTCCGGGGGCGGTGGTGGTGGATCCGGCTCCGGTTCGGGCTCGGGCTCGGACTCCTCGGCTTCGGTCGTGGCGCTCACGGGTCCCGCCCAGGAGGAGGCGCCGCCGCAGCCCTCGGCCCGCACACGGTAGGCGTAGGCCGAATCAGCGGCGAGGCCGGTGTCGACGAGGGAGCGGGCGTCGGGGCCCAGCCGGGAGATCTCGACGAAGACCGACGATCCCGGAGCGCGCCGCCCGACCACGTAGGCGGTCTCGTCCGTGGCGCGGTCCGTCCAGGTGACGTCGATCCGGGAGGAGGAGACGGCGCTGGCGGCGAGCCCGGAAGGCGCCGCCGGGACCTCGCAGGAGCTCTCGTCTCCCCCGTCGCCGTAGAGGTGTGCCAGGGCCTCCCGGTCATCGGCCCCGAGCCGGGCGCCCCGGCCGTCGTTGTGGGCGTAAGCCCGCATGAGGGCGTCGTCCAGCTCCGGGTCGGAGCAGGCGGGCGAGGAGCCGTCGCCGCAGGAGTGCCCCAGGCCCAGGGCGTGCCCGACCTCGTGGGCGAACACCAGCTCTCCGTTCTTGCCGCCGTTGCCGGCGAAGAAGCAGCCGGCCCCGTCCTGGGTCACCACCTCCCCTTCGACGATCCGCCAGAAGGTCTCGCCGTTGTACGTCCCGGAGCCGGAGACGGCGCTGAAGCCGCCGATCGCCAGCACACCGCCGGAGGAGCAGCTGAAGCTGCCGGTGATCTCGTCGTTGGGATCGTCGAAGAGGATGGTGTTGGTGCCGTCGGTGGCCCGGAAGCCCCCCGTGCGGCTCGTCGTGCCCCCGTAGGAGAGGGACAGCTCGGACCCGGAATCGCTGCTCCACGCAGCCACCGCCGCCTGGAACTCGTTGAAGCCGCCCCCGGCCATCCCGTCCTGTCCCGCTTCGTGGGCGTACCAGGTGCCCCCGCCGTTGAACCAGCGATAGGCCTGCCCGCCCGACTGGAGGAGCGTGTAGCGTCCGGAGAGCCGGAGGCGCTCCGCGGGCGCCGCCTCCACCAGGTATCGTCCCGGCCGTTCGATCCCCGATCCGCGCTCGGCGAGCCAGTCGGCGAAGCGGTCCCAGTCCCGGGCGAGGCCGCGCTGCTCCGGCTCCACCACGCCGTCGCGCGGGAAGGCCCGGGCGCCGGAGAGGTCCCGCACCGCCAGGGTCCGGCCGTCGGCCCGGACCGGCCGGAACACGCCGAGCATGAGCTGCTGGATGCCGAAGCTGCCGTCGCCCCGGCGGCCGAGGAAGAGGATCACGCGGTCGCCGGGATCGAGCTCCGGCGCCCCCCAGACCCGGTGCACGACGCCTTCGGGGCCCGTCCCTCCGGGCACCCGGACGACGAGGGGGTTCGCCGGAGCTTCGCCCTCGAGGCTCCGGACCACGTCGATCCGGTAGTCGGTGGCCGGCCGGCCGGCCACCGGGGCCGGCGCAGCCTCCAGGACGCGCGCCTCGACCACCAGGCTCGCCTGGTCGGCCAGGTCCGCGTCGGTGATGGGCACGTAGCTGGTGGCACCGGCCGGCGCCACCCACAGAAGCAGCGCGGCGGCGGGGAGCCACCGCGCGGGCGCACTTCCACTGAACCAGGCACACGCAGTCCGGGTCATGAGAGCCTCCTCGGATCGGTTCACTGCACGACCGGGACGCTGGCCTTCGGATCTGGATCTATCGAACAGCAAACATATACGCCAAGAGCGCTATCGCCATGAAACTGCAGCTTCCGTGCCGACCGGTGCGGACCCGGGCCGGACGCCCGAGGAATCCCCCAGGAGAGCGGTCCCGCACCGGTTTCGGCGTCTTCATGCCCACAGCCTGCCTCTCCAGGGAGTCGCCAAAAATCGGCACCCGACTGAAACTCGACGTCAGAGGTCGACCCCGCCTCCCCTCCGGGTCCGTCCGGGCGTGCCATGGCAACCACCCGCCAAACCTCGACCCCCGGAGGCCGCGAGCACTTCAACGAGAGCGGGCGCCCCGCTCCGGGGACGTCTGAG
>JBKHJP010000073.1:0-14652 GCA_046538065.1 Thermoanaerobaculia bacterium
GCGGGTTCCAGTGGATCAACGAACGGCCCTACAACCGGTGAGCGGGACGCCCGCCAGCGGTCAGCCCTCCCCGGCGCGGACGCGCTCCCGCCACGCGGCCAGGAGCTCCCCCTCCCGCCGCGCGATGGCCGGGCCGTAGCCGGGCTCGGTGAAGTCGTACTCCCCGTGGTCCCGGAGAAAGGTGTCCACCACCGGCCGGAAGGTCTGGGCGATCGACCGGGGCCGGAGCCCGGCCTCCCGGGCGCGCTCGGTGCTCCCGCGGTAGAAGCCCGACTCGACCTCCGTGTGGGACACCCAGCCCGGCACGTCGGTGAACGAGGCGAGGTTCCGTTCGAACAGGAACTCGGCGGGCACCCAGGTCAGGGTCGGGTCGGCCGTCGCCAGGCGGGAGAGCTCGTGGAGGAAATCCCGGAAGCTGGCCCCGGTGCTGACGTTGAACGTGCCGAACGTCTCCGTCTCAAGGCAGTGGACGATGAACTCCGCCAGGTCCCGGACGTCCGTCCACTGGGTCGGATCGGTTCCGTCTCCCGGCGCGAGGACCTCGCCACCTGCACGGAGCCGAATCGGCCAGTAGCAGCCCTTGAGCGCCCGCGGGCCCCCGTAGTCCAGGCGACCCCGACCGTCCGTGCCCACGATGGCGTAGGCCCGGAAGATCCCGTGCCTCTCTGGGAACGCTTCCGAGACGGCGCGCTCGCCGAGCTGCTTGCGGGCGGGGTACGGGAGATCCGCCGCCGTCGTCTCGGGCATGGTGGCCGGGGGGAGCTCCATGTCCTCCGTGAGGGCCCTCCGGCGATAGTTCCGGCCTTGGTAGACGGCGATGGAGGAGACGTAGGCGTAGTAGCCGCAGCGTTCCCGGAGAAGCTTCGCCGTCTCCCGGACGCAGATCGGGGACTCCTGCCAGGTGTCCACCACGGCGTCCCATCGCCGGTCGCCCGCCAGGGAGCGCAGCCCATCGCCCCGATTCGGGTAGCGGTCCCCGACGAGCCGCTCGACGTGTGTGAAGAGCCACGGGTTCGTGTGGTGGCGATTGAAGAGCGTGACCTCGTGGCCGCGCTCCAGGGCGAGGCGAACGATCGCCGGACCCACGAAGTTGGTGCCTCCGAGGACCAGGATGCGAAGGGGGCGGGGGGCCTGCCGGTGGATCGACCCGGCTCCCGCCCGGATCCGCCCCGGCAGGAGGAGGCCGCTGGCGGCGGCCAGGCTGGCGGTGAGGAAGTCTCGGCGTCTCATGGGCGCCAGCGTCGCCGCGCCGGGCCTCGGAGGGCAACGGTTCTGTGACGAGGCGCACCGTGGTGGGGCCGATCGCCGACGAGGGGGGCGACCCAAGCGTCTCCGGGGAGGGGCGGGAGCGGAGCGCCGGACCCGCGGGTCGCGGGCGACCGCCCCGGCGGCGAACCCTGGGAGCGCTCGGAGCGCGTCAGAACGCGCGGCCGATTCGCTCCGCCAGGCGCTTGCGGTACGTCCGGCTCAGGCGGAGGCTCGTGCCGTCCCGGAGCACCACCGCGTATCCGCCCTGGAACCGGGGCTCGATCCGGTCGACGCGGTCCAGGTTGACCAGGTGGGAACGGTGGACCCGGAGGAAGAGGGACGGATCGAGCTGGGCCTCCAGGCTCCTCAGGGTCCGTCGCTCCAGCCAGGTCTCGCCCCCGGCGTGGATGCGGACGTAGTTCCCCTCGGCCTCGATCCGATCGATGCGGGCCACGTCCAGGAAGCGTTCCCGCCCGCGGCTCCGGAGGAGGAGGCGCCGGGCAGGGCCGGAGATCCGGGGTTCCGGCGCCGCCCGGCCCCGAGCGCGAGGATACCCCTCCGACCCGCGCCCGTCTTGGAAGCGCCGGTGGAGCAGGACGGCGTGCGCCGCGCCGGCCACGGCCCCGTAAATCAGCAGGCTGAGGGCGGCCTTCTTGACCGCGAGACCCTGCACCGCCTGCCAGAAGGTCTCGCTCCGCAGGCCCTCGGTGACGGCGGAAACAAGGATCGCGAGGGTGGAGTGCACCCCGGTCAGGACTATGGCAGCGAGCCCGTGGACCAGCAGGTTCGGGATCCAGCGGATCTCCGACACAGGGGCCCGGCGGCTCAGCACGACGATCACCGGCGCCAGGAGACCCCAAAGGAAGGCGTCCTTCAGGCCCCACCACAGAGCCAGGGTCCACTCGACGCGGTGGTAGAAGCGCAGGTGGCCGGCGAAGAGGAGCCCCAGAGCGGTGCAGGCCGACAGAGCGAGAAGAAATCCCCCCCATCGCTCGGCGCCGGGAGGAACGCCCCGGCCGCGAGGACCGGGACCACCGACGGGAGTGATCGTGGCACCTGCCATGCGGAATCCTCCGCCCCGAGTACGGACCACCCTGGACGGATTTCGCAAGATATCAACACAGGGAGGCGGATCCGGCTCCCCCGGACCCGATCTGCCGCCGGGGCCGCCGCGTCCCTACTTCGCCAGCAGCACCGGGCAGGGGGCCAGGACGGCGAGGCGGTAGCTGAGGGTGGCCCAGCCGCGGCCTGGGGTGTCGGGCTCCACCGGGTGGGAGGCCAGGAGCAGGAGGTCCGGGGCCTCCTCCTCGGCGGCCCGGAGGATCTCCTGCAGCCGATGGCCGAAGACCACCCGGCGCTCCGCCGGGATCCCCTGGCGGCCGAGCTCCTCCACCCAGCCGTCCAGCACGTCCCCGGCTCGGGCCTCCAGGCCCTCGTAGAAGTCCTCCATCTCCTCGAAGGGTACGTCGTCCAGGGTTTCGATGACGTGGAGGAGCAGGGAGCGGGTCTCCGATTCGCCGAGGCGTGGCAGCCACTCCAGGGCCGTGTGGCCGCGGTCCGAGAGGTCGACCGGGATCAGGAGCTTCTGGAAACGGGCCATGTGGACTCCTCCTCTCGGGACGGCTTCCCGCAGCCCGCGGGAGCCACGCCGGCCTCCCGCGTCGTGACGTCCCCCGCCGGGGCACACCCGTCACCCGGCCGGCTTCCAGGGTAACCCCTTCTCACCCGGCCCGCGCCGCCCCCGAGGGTGGGGTCGGCCGGAATCCGCCGGTGGTAGCGTCCGCCCATGCGGGCATGGGCGATCCGGCTCGGGGTCCTGGGCGTCCTGGTGGCGGGCGTGGCCGCCTTGCGGCTCACCGTCCTCGCGCCGGAGCCGGTGGCCGTGACGGTCAGCGAGGTGGGCCGGGGCCCCGTGGAGGAGACGGTCACCAACACCCGGGCGGGCACCGTCCGGGCCCGGCGCCGGGCGAAGCTCTCCCCGGAGGTGGGAGGGTTGGTCGTGGCCATCCCCCACCGGGAAGGCTCGCGGGTCCGGACCGGGGACGTGCTGCTGCGCCTCGAGCCCCGGCTGCCGGCGGCGGAGACCGAGCTGGCGGTGCGCGAGCTCCGCACCGCCGAAGCGCGCCGGGACGAGGCCTGCCTGGCCGCCGAGCGGGCCCGCCGCGAGCAGCGCCGCCTGGAGCGCCTCGCCGAGGAAGGCATCGTCTCCGAGGACGCCTATGACCAGGCGGTGACCGCCGCCGAGGCCTCCGAGGCCGGATGCCGGGCCGCCCGCGCCGACGTGGAGCGGGCCGAGAGCGCCGTCGACCTGGCCCGGACCCGGGTCGAGCAGCTGGTGCTCCGAGCGCCGTTTTCCGGCGTGGTGGCGGACGTCGACTCCGAGGTGGGCGAGTGGATCACCCCGTCGCCGCCGGCGGTGCCCGTCCCGCCCGTGCTGGACCTCATCGACCCGTCCTCCATCTACGTCTCGGCCCCCATGGACGAGGTGGACGCGGCGGTGCTCGAGCCGGGCCTTCCCGCCCGGATCACCGTCGACTCCCTGCCCGGCCGCGAGCTTCAGGGCACGGTCCGGCGGGTCGCACCCTACGTGCTGGACGTCCAGGAGCAGAACCGGACCGTGGAGATCGAGGCGGAGATCGAGGACCCGGAGGTGGCGGCGCGCCTCCTCCCGGGGACCTCCGCAGACGTGGAGGTGATCCTGGAGGTCCGCGGCGACGTGCTGCGCATCCCCACGGGGGCCCTGGTGGAGGGCGAGCGGGTCCTGGTCGTCGGCGA
The DNA here is from genome assembly GCA_046538065.1 of Thermoanaerobaculia bacterium. Lineage (GTDB taxonomy): Bacteria > Acidobacteriota > Thermoanaerobaculia > Multivoradales > DATKCC01 > JBKHJP01. The sequence continues at coordinate 4,024 of JBKHJP010000073.1, forward strand.
GGGCGGCGTCCTGGAAACCCGGCCGGTGGAGACGGGCCTGTCCAACTGGGACTGGACCGAGGTGGTGGCGGGCCTCGAACCCGGCGATCGGGTGGTCACCTCCCTGGACCGCACCGGCGTCGAGGCCGGGGCCCAGGTGGAGGTGGAAGGGGCCGAAGACGCCGCGGCGCCATGATCCGGCTCACCGGCATCACCCGCACCTACGACCTGGGCGGCCGGCCGGTGCACGCCCTGGTGGACGTCACCGAGGAGATCCGCCCCGGTGAGCACGTGGCGATCATGGGTCCGTCGGGCTCCGGCAAGTCCACCCTGCTCCACGTCATCGGCTGCCTGGACCGGCCCACCACCGGCTCGTACGCCCTGGAGGGCCGGGAGGTGGCGGAGCTCTCCGAGCGGGAGCTCGACCGGGTCCGGCGCCACCGGATCGGCTTCGTCTTCCAGGCCTTCCACCTGGTGGGGCGCCTGTCGGCTCTGGAGAACGTGGAGCTTCCGATGCTCTTCGCCGGGGTCCCCCGGGGCGAGCGTCGGCGCCGGGCGACGGCGGCCCTGGAGGCGGTGGGCCTCGGCCCCCGGGCCCACCACCGGCCGGACCAGCTCTCCGGCGGCGAGCGCCAGCGCACGGCCCTGGCCCGGGCGACGGTGATGGACCCGCCGCTGCTGCTGGCGGACGAGCCCACCGGCAACCTGGACACGGCGTCGGGGCGCCAGGTGCTGGACCTGCTGGACCGGATGAACGACCGGGGTCTCACCCTGGTGGTGGTGACCCACGACCCGAACGTGGCCCGCCGGGCGGAGCGGCTGATCGTGCTGGTGGACGGCCGCATCGCCCGGCGCCTGCCGGCGAGCGAGATCCACAGCCTGGACGAGCTGTTCGCCGCGGAGCCGCCGGCGGTCGAGCCCCCGGCCGTGGAGCCACCGGATGCGTGACAGGCGTCCACGTCGCAGAGCCCGCCGCCGTCGAAGGAGCCGGCGCGGGAGCGCTCCCCTCCGGGATGCGTGTAGGGGCGGAGCTCGTCTCCGCCCGGAGCGAGGCAGGCCGACGCACCGAAGGCGGAGGCAAGCTCCGCCTCTACACGCATCCCGGAGGCCGCCGCACCGAAAGCGGAGGCAAGCTCCGCCCCTACACGCATTCCGGAGGCCGCCGCACCGAGAGTGGAGCCACGCTCCGCCCCTGGACGCAGTCCGGAGCGCCCCGTGACGATCACCGACCTGCTGACCTTCAGCTGGCGGGCGCTGTCGCGCCACGTGCTGCGGAGCGGCCTGTCGCTCCTGGGCGTGGCGGTGGGGGTGGCGGCGGTGGTGCTCCTGACCGCCCTGGGCGAGGGCGCCCGGCGCTACGTCGAGGACCAGTTCGCCGCCATCGGCTCGAACCTGCTGATCGTGGTCCCGGGCAAGGTGGAGACCACCGGCGCCGTGCCGGGCATGGGTGGAGCGCCCCACGACCTGACCCTGGACGACGCCGAGGCCGTCAGCCAGCGGGTGGCGGCGGCCCGGCGGGTGGCCCCCGTCGCCAGCGGCACCGAGACCGTCTCCCACGGCGCCCGCAGCCGGGAGGTGGCTCTGCTGGGCGTCACGGCCGAGTACCTCGAGGTCCGGCAGCTCGCCCTCGGGAGGGGCCGCTTCCTGCCGGAGGAGGACGTCCGCCGGGGGCGGCCCGTGGCGGTCCTGGGCCGGACGGTGGCGGACGAGCTCTTCCCCACCGGGAGCCCCCTGGGGGAGGTGGTGCGCGTCGGCGCGTGGCGGTTCCGGGTGATCGGCGTCCTGGAGGCCCGGGGCACCCAGCTCGGCGTCGACGTGGACGAGGTGGTGCTGGTCCCGGTGGTGACGGCCATGCGCATGCTCGACCGGACCTCCCTCTTCCGGGTGATGGTCCAGGTCTCCCCGGGGGCCGACCTGGACGCGGTGGCGGACCGGGTGGTGGACCTGCTGGCGGAACGCCACGGCGAGGAGGACGTCACCGTCCTCACCCAGGAGTCGGTGGTGGGGGCGGTCTCGGGCATCCTGGACGCCCTGACCCTGGCGGTGGCCGCCATCGCCGCCATCTCGCTCGCCGTGGCCGGGATCGGCATCCTGAACGTCATGCTGGTCTCGGTCTCCGAGCGCACCGGCGAGGTGGGCCTGCTCAAGGCGCTGGGGGCCGGCCGGCGCCAGATCCTGGCCGTCTTCCTGGTGGAGGCGCTCATGCTCTCGTCCGCCGGCGGCGCCCTCGGGCTCGGCGTGGGCTACGGGTCGGCCCGGCTCCTCGCCGGCCTGTTCCCGGCCCTGCCCGCCTCGCCCCCGGGCTGGGCGGTGGCCTCGGCCCTGGCCCTGGCGGTGGTCGTCGGCGGGGTCTTCGGCCTGCTGCCGGCCCGGCGCGCCGCGCGGCTCGACCCGGTGGAGGCGCTCCGGTCGTGAGGGGGCGGCGCCGATGAAGGAGCTCCTGGCCTTCGCCGTCCGGGCCCTCACCGGGCATCGCCTCCGCTCCGGGCTCTCCGCCTTGGGGATCGCCATCGGGGTGGCCTCGGTGATCCTGCTGACCTCCATCGGCGAGGGGACCCGGCGCTACATCTTCGAGCAGTTCAGCCAGTTCGGCACCAACCTGGTCGCCATCAACCCGGGCAAGTCCGAGACCCTGGGGATCCCCGGCATCCTCGGCGGGACGACCCACCAGCTCACCCTGGAGGACGCGCTGTCACTCCGGCGCCTGGCGGGCGTCCAGGAGGTCCTTCCCATGGCCTTCGGCTCCGCCCGGGTGGAGGCCCGGGGCCGGGGGCGGAGCGTCTACGTCTACGGCGTCACCCCGAACGTCCCCCAGGTCTGGGACATGGCGGTGCGCCAGGGCTCCTTCTGGCCGGCCACCGACCCGCGCCGGGGCCGCTCGGTGGCGGTCCTGGGACCCACGCTCAAGCGCGAGCTCTTCGGCACCGCCGACGCCCTGGGCGAGCGGGTGCGCATCGGCGGCGGGCGCTTCCGGGTGGTGGGCGTCATGGAGCCCCGGGGGCGCCTGCTGGGGATCGACATCGACGACGCCGTCTACATCCCCACGGCGACCGCCATGCGCCTGCTCAACCGCGCCGAGCTGGACGAGATCCACGTCCAGTACCGCACCGGCGCTTCGGTGGAGCGGATCGTCGAGCGCGTCCGGGAGCACCTGACGGAGCGCCACCGGGGCAACGAGGACTTCACCCTCACCACCCAGGAGGCGATGCTGGAGGTCTTCGACAACGTCATGCGCACGATCACCGTGGCGGTGGGGGCGATCGCCGGGATCTCGCTCCTCGTGGGGATGATCGGGATCCTCACCACCCTCTGGATCGCCGTGGGCGAACGCACCCACGAGATCGGCCTCCTCCGGGCGGTGGGGGCGGGGCGCCGCCAGGTGCGGCGGATCTTCCTGGTGGAGGCGGGCGTCCTGGCTCTGGTGGGAGGCGCTGCGGGCCTCGCCGCCGGCCTGGGCCTGTGCTGGGCCCTGCGGGCGGCGGTCCCGGGCCTGCCGGTGGAGACCCCGCCGGTCTTCGCCGTCGCCGCCCTGGTCGTCTCGGCCGCCACCGGCCTCGCGGCGGGAGCCTTCCCGGCGGAGCGGGCGGCCCGGATGGACCCGGTGGAGGCGCTGCGGGCGGAGTAGGAGGGCTGGAGGGACCCGGGGCCCGCCGGAACGGGCCCCGGGTGCTCAGGTGGCTCAGCCGTCGTTCGGGTCGCCCTCCTGGACCTTGTCCACGGCGGCCATGAAGCGCTCGCGGAAGCTGGTGTGGTTCTGGGTGGCGTTCATCACGTCCGTGTACTCCTCCACCGGGACCCCGTGGTCATCGAGGGCGGCGAGGATCTCGTCGTTGGCTTCGGCCTGGAGCTTCTGGGCCTCCTCCGGCGAGTCGGTGTTCTCGAGCCGCTGCTGCAGGTCCCGCTGGAGCTCGCTCACTTCCAGGAAGGCCTCTGCCACCTCCTCCAGGCGCTCGTCGCTCAGGTCGGGCGGCGGCGGCACCTCGCCCTGCTGTTGCTGGACGCCCTGGGCGAACGCCGGGGCCGCCACGAGGGCCAGGGCGACGGGCAGGGCGGCGGCGAGGCGAAGGATCTTGCGTGTCTGCATCGATTCGACTCCTTTCACTCGAACGTTGAACCGGCGGTGCGGAACGGGAGTGCGCCGCTCCGCCGTCCGGGGCAAAGCGCAAGCCGGATGCCAGGAGGGGGCGGAGGCCCGCCGGAACGCCGCTCCTCCCTGTCGGGACAGGCCCGGGGCGTCCCGAAAGCTGTTGCGGCGGTGGCGCTGGCGTGGGCCGAATGATGTAGCAGAAATCTTCATGTGCCATAATGAGCCAGAGCCCGACACCCGATCGAGATTCTGCTCCGAGAGGAAGCGAGAGGAAGGAGACCCGATGCCGATGCCCAAGCCGGGGTTGCGGAGCGCGCTGGTGCTCCACGTCCTGCTGCCGGTGGTGCTCGCCATGAGCGTAGCCGCCGTCCTCGCCGTCAGCGGCCTGGAACGGCACATGGAGCGCCGGATGGAAGAGGACGTGGAGCTGGTGGCCCGGGCGCTCCAGAGACCCCTGGCCAGGTCCCTGGAGCGGGGCCGCTCCGGCGCCGTGGAGGAGGCCCTGAACTCCGCCTTCCGGATCGACCGGGTGTTCGGCGCCTACGTCTACGACGCCGGCGGCGAGACCCTGGCGACCGCCGGCCGGGAGGAGTCCCTGCCCCAGCGCCGGCGCCTGACCGAGCTCGCCGAGGAAGGGAGGACGAAGGGCGAGTACGGCGAGGTCGCCGGGCGCAACGTCTACTCCTACTTCGTCCCCCTGGCGGATTCGTCCGGCCGGGTCTCGGCCCTCCTCCAGGTGACCCGCCGCCGGGAGGACTTCGAGAGCTACTTCGAGCGCCTCCGGTGGCAGGCGGGCAGCCTCCTCATGGCCTCGTGGATCGCGGTGGGCGGCCTCGTCCTCGCCGGACACCGCCGCGCCGCCGGACGCCACCTGAACCGGCTGCTGGCGAGCATGGCCCGGGTCGGGGCCGGTGAGCGCACCCACCGCGCGGAGGAGTCCGGCCCGTGGGAGATCGGGCGCCTGGCGCACCAGCTCAACGACATGCTGGACGCCATCTCCCGGGCCGAGCAGGAGCTGGAGCAGCGCCGCCGGAGAGAGTCCGCGCTGCGCGACGAGCTTCGGGATTCCGAGCGCCTGGCCGCCCTCGGGCGGCTGGCGGCCGGGGTGGCGCACGAGCTGGGCACACCCCTGAGCGTCATCGACGGGCGGGTCCAGAGGACGCAGCGCCGGCTCCGGAACGCCGGAGGGAACGATCCGCCGCGAGGCCCGGAGAGCTCATCGGGGGCCGTCGCTCCCGGCCCGGAAGTGGAAGCCGCCCTGGACGAGGTGGCCGCCCAGGTGCGGCGCATGGAGTCGGTGGTGCGCCAGCTCCTCGATTTCGGTCGGCGGGGCGAGCTGGAGGTCGAGGAGGTCGGCGTGGCGGAGGTGTACCGCGCCGCGGGCGACGCCGTCAGGGGGCTCGCCGACGAGCGCTCCACCCGCCTGGACGTCTCCACCCCCCCGGACGATCTCCGCCTCGTGGTCGACGCGGGACGCCTGGAGCGGGTGCTCATCAACCTCCTGGCCAACGCCGTCCACGCCGCCGGCGACGGCCGGGTGCGCCTGGGCTGGGAGCTCGCGGGCCGGGAGCTGACCCTGACGGTGGACGACGACGGGCCCGGGGTGCCGGAGGATTCCCACGGGCGGATCTTCGAGCCGTTCTTCACGACCAAGCGGGTCGGCGAGGGCAGCGGCCTCGGTCTCGCCGTGGTCCACGGGCTGGTCCAGGAGCTCGGCGGACGCATCCGTGTCATGGACGGGCCCCTGGGGGGCGCTCGCTTCGTCGTGTCCATCCCGGAGCTGACCCCGGGGGGAGGGCGGAGCCGTGGCTGAGAGCACCAGTCCCCGGATCCTCGTGGTCGAAGACGATGACGCCCTCCGGCGCCTGCTCCTCGAGGAGATCGAGGACCTGGGCTGGACGGGGGACGGCGCCGCCAGCGCCGAGGAGGCCCTCGAGCGCCTGGACCGGACCCCCGTCGACGTGGTGGTGAGCGACCTGCGCCTGCCGGGGCTCGACGGCATGGAGCTCCTGGAGCGGGTCCGGCAGCTCGACGCACCGCCCTCCTTCGTGGTGATCACGGCGTTCGGCACCGTGCCCCAGGCGGTGGCGGCGCTCAAGGCCGGCGCCGACGAGTTCCTGACCAAGCCCCTCGACCTGGGGCACCTGCGCCTCTGCCTGGAGAGGATCCTGGACGCCCGGAGCCTCCGGGAGGAGGTCCGGCGCTACCGCGAGCTCTTCGGGCAGGACCGGTTCTACGGCATGGTGGGGGCGAGCGCCGCCATGGAGCAGCTCTTCGAGCAGATCACCCGGGTGGGCAAGGCCCGCGGGCCGGTCCTGATCCTGGGCGAAAGCGGCACGGGAAAGGAGCTCGCAGCGCGGGCCGTCCACGAGGAGAGCGGCCGGCGGGGCGGTCCCTTCGTCGCCGTCAACTGCGCCGGCATCCCCCACGAGCTCATGGAGAGCGAGCTCTTCGGTCACCGGGAAGGGGCGTTCACCGGCGCCCGGCGCGACCGGGCCGGCCTGTTCCAGGAAGCGGACGGGGGAACACTCCTGCTGGACGAGGTGGCGGAGATGCCGGCGGCGCTCCAGGCCAAGCTGCTGAGGGTCCTCCAGGACGGGGAGGTGCGGCCGGTGGGCGCGGACCGCAACGTGGCGGTGGACGCGCGCATCCTGGCGGCCAGCCACCAAGACCTGGAAGCGGCGGTGGAGGCGGGACGATTCCGGGAGGACCTCTTCTACCGCCTGGAGACCTTCCGCCTCCACGTCCCCCCGCTCCGGGAGCGCGGCGACGACCTGGTGCTCCTGGCCGTGCGCTTCCTGGGCCGCTTCAGCCAGGAGGCCGGCGGCCGGGTGCAGGGCTTCTCGCCGGAGGCCCTGGAGACCCTCCGGCGCTACCCCTTCCCGGGCAACGTCCGGGAGCTCCAGAACGCGGTGGAGCGGGCCGTGGCCTACTGCGACGGCGCCGAGGTCCGCCCGGAGCACCTGCCGGCGAGGATCCGGCGCCATGGTCTCCCGGCGTCCGCGGTGGCGAGCGCTGCGGCGGCAGATGGTGGCGGCGAGGAGCTGCCCACCCTCGCCGAGGTGGAGACGCGCCACATCCGCCGCGTCCTGGAGCGCCTCGGGGGAAACAAGCGCCAGGCGGCCCGGACCCTGGGGATCTCCCGCCGAACCCTCTACCGCAAGCTGGGCGAGGCCTGAGCCCGCGGCAGCTCGGAAGGGGGTTGCGATTGGAGCTACTCTGCGAGAGAGTTTGATGCACATGATGACATTCGATCCGGACCGCCCGGTAGAGAGCTTCAAGGCAATCCTTCGCGAGCTCTTGCGAGGTTACCGCTTTGATGTCAAGGGCCTGTATTTGACCGACGGGAGCATCGAGCCGCTGCCACGGGAGTCGTCCGTCGTGGGAAAAGTGCTCGAAGTGTCGATCAAGCACCATCTGGCGCGACACCTGTTGTCTGAAAAGCTGTCTGATCTGCGATGTATCTCAGCATCGAGCGATCGGACCTACCCGGACTTCACCTTCAACGGGCCGCTGATCCACCCGCACCGCTTCGCGGTCGACATCAAGTGCGCCCGCCGAACCGCTGGTGGCAAAAAAACGCGCTCAGCGATCACGATCGGGACCTTCGACGCGGAATACTTCCGTTACCCGCAGGAGAAGGTGGCGAACATCATGCGCCCGTACGGCACCTACACGGCGCATCTATCGGTGATCGCCCTCTACGACTACGCCGACGCGACAGCACGAAACGTCGAACTCTTGGTGGTCGAGAAGTGGCGGGTGGCAACGAAGAAGCGCGCAAGCGGGACCCGGTGCTATATCGCCACCAAGCGCGAGATCGAGGCTCTGCGACTCGAACAGGGGGACTTCGAGTCGGAGGCCGACTTCCATACGTTCTGGCGATCGCAGGAGATCAGCCAGAGGAAGCAAGCTCGCTGGAAGGCCAAGCGAAGGGGAGACGGGGAAGACCCTGTGAGGTAGCGCCCCTCTTGCTTTTGTCCTGTCGCGGCGTCCCCTTCCTTTTCCGGGCGGCATATCCTTCGCCGGTGCCTGGATGGGCATCGTGATCCCCGATGAGGTGATGGTATTTCTCCGGGACTGGACAGACGGGCTCCGGGGCAGGCACCGGCAGGTGCCGCCCGGGTATAAGCGTGGCCTGGGGCGCCACGTCTTGATCTAGGAGTTGGCGGCGGATAGCGCGGGCGAGCACCTCGGCCAAGGCCGAGGGGACTGCGTTTCCGACCTGTCGTTGGACGGCGGAAAGGCTACCTAGGACGCGGTAATCGTCCGGGATGGTCTGGAGCCGGCAGAGCTCACGGCCGGAGAGCCTGCGGCTTTTCCAATGAAAGGGTCCTACAGCCGGTCCAGGCTGAGCCTGAATTGTCCAGGAGGGGCGGTGTTTGGAGAGCTTGAGTAGGAAGCTCCAGAAGCGCCGTCGCCAGCCGAAAAGGGGCTCACCACCTCCGCGGTCAGTGTGCCATAGGTAGTTCTCTCCCTCCGGAATCGACGGAAGCAGGGCCGCCCACTTCCCACGGACTTCAAGGTCGGGCGTTAACTCACTTTCGAGGTCACCGAGAGCGTCCCAAGCGGTCCGGTACGGCTCCGTCTCGAGCTCCGGCTGCTCGGTATGAGTGGGAGCAGGGAATGCGAAGGTGCGGCCGTCGCGCGAGCCGATGACGAAGACTCGCTCGCGCAGCTGAGGCACCCCGTAGTCGGCGGCGTTGAGCTTCGCGACCGAGAGCGTGTACTCGGTGCCACGCTGGTCGTTGATCCGATTGATTGTCCGCTCGATCAGGTCGAGGCCCTCGCTCTTGGTCCGGTAGGCGAGACCGGGCACGTTCTCAAGGAGGAACACCCGAGGCAACGTGTCACGCAGGATGCGGAGATACGCACCCAGGGTCCCTGCTCGCGGGTCATCGAGCCGCAAGGTGTCTCCGGAAGCCCAGTACCCAGACTTCGAGAACGGCTGGCATGGCGGCCCGCCGATGAGCACATCGGCCTCCGCGTGTCCCAAGTGGGCGGTCTCGAGTAGCTCCTCGGAGGGGACCTCGTGAATGTCCCGATCGAGGAGAGGCCAATCCCGGTTGGCCCGAAGTGTTCCGACGGCTTCCGGGTCCATCTCGACGGCGATGGCAGTGTCAAAGCCCGCGGCTTCGAAGCCGAGGTCCAAGCCACCAGCACCGGTGTAGAGGCTGATTAGGCGAGGCATTGAGCGTAGACCTTGGGTCCCGAACGGCGTCTACGCTATTTTTACGCCATTCGGCACGAGTCTGTCAAGTCCACGGAGGGGCGGTCTGACGAGATGGCTGGGGTATTACGATGGCCCCGCTGGTCGACGACCCGGAGAACTTCCTGGGCGATTCCGTCTGGGTCCGCGAGAATGTCGGTCTCCCAGAAGCGGAGGACGAGCCACCCGCCTTCCTCAAGGAGATGAGTATATTCTCGATCGCGCTCGCGATTGCGTCGAATCTTCTCTACCCAGTAGGCGGCATTGGTCCCGGCTTGGAGCTTCCGGCGTCGCTCCTCCCAATGGCGGCCGTGCCAGAAGTCGCCGTCGCAGAAAATGGCCACCCGGCATCGGGTGAATACGATGTCCGGGTTGCCCGGCAGGTTGGAGACGTTCTTCCGAAAGCGGCATCCGTCGCGCCAGAGTACGCTGCGGAGAAGGACTTCACAGCGCGTATCAGACTTCTTGCTGGAGCCGCGGGCCGCTGCGCTTGCGTGGGCCGAGGCGGGCTGACGGCCACGATAGCTAGGTGTGCGAGAAGCTGAGGCGGGGGTCTTGGCCGGCCGGGAGGTCATACAGCTGGGTATCGCTCTCTGGGGAGGATTCTATACCTGCCCGCGTTGCGTTCAACATGTACGGCCGGCTGGTAGGAGACCGGGTTGGCCAAGAATGGGCCCGCCTCATCCGCCCCGGGGCACCGGTGGCAGCCAGCTCGTTAGCAGATCGAGCCCATCGTGCCCAGATCCGGGTGTCCAGACCGTAGTTGCGCCTCGGTACACCGGGCGGAACGGCCGGCGACCTCACCGCCCGCCGAGGGCCTGGCGGCAGTGGCGCTCCGCGCGGGTGCGGTTGGGCAGGGGGAGCTCTTCGAGGAGGACCAGCTCCCGGGCGGTTCCCCGGTCGAGGGTCGCGAGGACCTGGCGGAACTCGTGCGCGGCGCGCTCGCGATGGCCGAGACGGCGGAGGCAGTCGGCCAGGAGGAGGCGCGCCTGGAACAGGCCCGGGTCCAGGTAGAGGGCCGCCCGGTACTCCGCCGCCGCGGGCTCCGGGTGGTCCGCCAGGTCGTGGAGGAACCCCTCCAGGGCGTAGACGGCGGGCTCCGACGGGTCCGCCTGCCGGGCCTCCGCGGACAGGGTGGATGCCTCGTCCAGGCGGTTGGCGGCGAGCTCCCGGGCGGCGCGCAGCAGGAGCTCCTGGGCGCTCCCGCCGGCGGCCGGCCGCGCCGGCTCCGGAGCCTGCGGCGCCACCTCGTCGCTCACCACCGGCTCGCCGTCCAGGGGAGGCGAGGCCCGCTCGTCCACCTGTGCCGGTACCGGCTGCGGCCCCCGGGCGGGGCGGGGTTCCTAGGCGGCGG
>JBKHJP010000425.1:0-3467 GCA_046538065.1 Thermoanaerobaculia bacterium
GAGCTCCGCCGGCTCGCCCGGGAGCGGCTTCCCGACTACATGGTGCCCGCAGCCTACGTGGTGCTGGACAGGATGCCGTCGACGGCGAGCGGCAAGGTGGACCGCCGGGCCCTGCCGGCGCCGGAGCTGGGGTCGGACGCGGAGGACGCGGCCCCGAAGAACGAGCTGGAGCAGGAGCTGGCGGAGATCTGGTCCGAGCTCCTGGGGGTGCCGGCGGAACGGATCGGCGCCGAGCACGACTTCTTCGTCCAGGGCGGCCACTCCCTCCTGGTCACCCGGATGATCTCCCGCGTGGAGCACTCCTTCGGCGTCCGCCTGGAGGTTCGCGACGTCTTCCAGGACTCGACGCTCCGCGGAGTCAAGGAGGCCCTCCTGGGCGCTGCCCAGGGGGAGGGCGGCCTGGAGGACGTCCCCCGGGAGGCGACGCCGGGACCCCGCGCGGCGCCCCTGTCCTTCGCCCAGGAGCGGCTGTGGTTCCTCGAGCAGTTCGGCGACTCGGCCGGGGCGTACAACATCTCGCTGGGCCTGCACCTCGACGGAGAGCTGGATCCGGCGGTGCTGGGCCGGGCCCTCGCCGAGGTCGTGCGCCGCCACGAGCCGCTCCGCACCCGCTTCGAGCACACGGCCGAAGGCCCTCGCCAGGTGGTCGAGCCGGGCGCACGGGTGCGCCTGGCCTTCATCGAGCTGGCAGGGATCCGCCCGGGGGCCGGGGACGCCGCCCACGCCGAGACGCAGCGGCTCGCGGCCCGGTTGTGGCGCCTGCCGTTCGACCTGTCCCGGGCTCCCCTGCTCCGGGCCGTCCTGCTCCGCCTGGGGCCCCGGAAGCACACCCTGATCCTCACGGTGCACCACGCCGTCTCGGACGGGTGGTCCATGGGCGTCCTGCACCACGAGCTGGCCACCGCGTACCGGGCGTTCCTGGCCGGGCTCCCCGCGCCTCTGCCGGAGATCCAGCACCACTACACCGAGCACGCCCGCCGGCAGCGGGAGTGGCTCCAGGGCGAGGAGCTGGAGCGCCAGCTCGGGTTCTGGCGCCGTCAGCTCGAGGGGGCGCCGCAGGAGATCCGGCTCCCCACGGACTGGCCGTATCCGCCAGTCCAGACCTCGCGGGGAGGCTTGGTGGCCTTTCCCTTCGAGCGCTCCTCCTGGAGAGCTCTGGAAGAGCTGGCCCGGAGGGAAGGGGGCACCCCCTTCATGGCTCTGCTGGCCCTCTTTTCGGCCCTCCTGTCGCGCTACAGCGGCCAGCGGGACCTCACCGTGGGGACGCCCATCGCGAACCGGACCCGCAAGGAGACGGAGCCCCTGATCGGCCTGTTCGTCAACACCCTGGTCCTGCGCTGCGACCTCCGGGACGACCCGTCCTTTGGCAGCCTGGTCCGGAGGCTCCGGGAGGTCGCCCTGGAGGCGTATGCGCACCAGGACCTCCCCTTCGAGAAGCTGGTGGCCGAGCTCCGCCCCCGGCGCCAGCTCAACCGGCCGCCCCTGTTCCAGGTCATGCTGGCCGTGCAGAACGCTCCCGCCCGACTCCCTGCGCTCCCGGGGGTGGCGGTGGAGCCGTTCCGGACGACCGCGGTTCCCGTACGCTTCGAGCTGGAGCTGGTCGCCGGGCGCAAGGGTGAGGGGGTGGGCGCAAACCTGCTGTACAACCGGGACCTGTTCGATGCGAGCACGGTCCGGCGGATGGCCACCCACCTGAGCCAGCTCCTCGCCGCAGCCACGGCGGCGCCGGAGACCCCGGTGTCCGACCTGCCCCTCCTGGGCCCGGCGGAACGCCACCAGCTCCTGTGCGAGGTCAACGACAGTGCCGAGAAGGGTGAGGCCGGGCTCGGGCTGGACCGGTTCGCCACCCCGCTCCAGCGCTGGATCGAGGCCCAGGCCGCACGGACGCCGGACCGCTCGGCGGTGGTCCTGGGGAGCGAGGTCCTCAGCTACGCCGAGACCGAGGCCAGGGCGAGCCGCCTCGCCCGGCGTCTGGCCGGTCTGGGGGTGGGCCCGGAGACCCGGGTCGCCGTGGCCGCGGAGCGCTCCCCGGAGCTCATCGTGGCGCTGCTCGCCGTCCTCAAGGCGGGCGGCGCCTACGTGCCCCTGGATCCGTCGTACCCGGCGGAGCGGCTGGCGTACATGCTCGCCGATTCCGGCGCCGGGTGCCTCTTGGTCCAGGGCGGGCTCAAGGGCGCCCTCCCGGATCCCTCGGCGGGCGTGGAGGTGCTCGACCTGGACGCGCACCCCGCCCCCTGGGAGGTTGAGCCGCCAGGGGAAGCGCCGGCCGGCGCCGGCCCCGACGCCCTCGCCTACACCGTCTACACGTCCGGCTCCACCGGCCGGCCCAAGGGGGTGATGAACACCCACAGGGGGATCGCCAACCGCCTCCTCTGGATGCAGGAAGCCTTCCCCCTGGGACCGAACGACCGCGTCCTCCAGAAGACGCCCACCAGCTTCGACGTCTCGGTCTGGGAGCTCTTCTGGCCCCTCATGACCGGCGCCTGCCAGGTGCTGGCCCGGCCCGACGGGCACAAGGACTCCGCCTACCTGGCCCGGGTGATCGGCGACGAGAGGATCACCACTCTCCACTTCGTCCCCTCCATGCTCCAGGTCTTCCTGGGGGAGCGGGACCTCTCCGGGCTCGGGGGGCTCCGGCGCGTGATCACCAGCGGTGAGGCCCTTCGCCGGGAGCTCGCCGAGCGGTTCTTCCAGCGCCTGCCCGCTCCCGTGGAGCTCCACAACCTGTACGGGCCCACCGAAGCGGCGGTGGACGTCACCTGGTGGCCCTGCCGGCGCGGCGCCCGGCGCCGGGGCGTGCCCATCGGCCGCCCCATCGCCAACCTCCGGATCCACGTGGTGGACGCGGTGCTCCGGCCGGTCCCGACAGGGGTCCCCGGGGAGCTGGTGATCGGCGGCGTGGGCCTGGCGCGGGGGTACCTGGGCCGGAGCGGCCTCACGGCCGAGCGGTTCGTCCCGGACGCCCTGTCGGGCCCCGGGGCCCCCGGAGGGCGGCTCTACCGCACCGGGGACCTGGCCCGGCGCCTCCCCGGAGGCGAGGTGGAGTTCCTCGGCCGCATCGACCACCAGGTCAAGGTGCGGGGGTTCCGGATCGAGCTCGGGGAGGTCGAGGCCCGGCTCCTGGAGCACCCGGCGGTGCGCGAGGCGGTGGTGGTGCCCCGGGAGGACGGCCGGGGCGAGCCGGCCCTGGCGGCCTACGCCGTGGCCGCCACCGGGGAGCCACCCGCGGCGGAGGCGCTCCGGGAGCACCTGCGCCGGGCGCTCCCGGAGCACATGGTGCCGGCGACGTTCACCCTCCTCGATGCCCTCCCCCTCAACCCCAGCGGCAAGGTGGACCGGCGGGCGCTGCCAGCCCCGGAGCGGCCGGCAGCGGGCCCCGCGGAGGGCCCGGACGCAGGCCCCGGCCCGGGCGTGGAGACCACGATCGCCGGGATCTGGCGCACCGTCCTCGCCCGGGAGGCCGTGGG
>JBKHJP010000426.1:0-3467 GCA_046538065.1 Thermoanaerobaculia bacterium
GCCAGGATGAGGATCATCAGCAGGTTGGCGGCGACGCGGTTGCCGGCGAACCAGGCGGTCAGGGCCTTCACGGGGACGACTCCGGGGCCTCGATCGTGAGCTCGTCATCCGGGAGGTCCCCGGGGCCGGCGGGCGCCTCCGGGACCTCCCCGGGCTCGATGCGCTCGACCCGGACGGGCATCCCGTCGGTGGGCGTCTCCAGGGGCGAGACCACCACCAGGTCCCCGGGTTCCAGGCCGGCGGAGACGACCGCCTCGTCCCCCACCACCCGGAGGATCCGGACGTCCCGGAAGCGCAGGCGCGCCGGTTCGTCCCCCGAGGCCGACTCGGCCACCAGGACGGCCCCCAACTCCCCCTCGCGCCACCGGCCGGTCCGGCGCATGGCCGAACGGGGGAGGACGTAGACGCCTTCGGCCTCCCGCCCGGCGATGCGGGCCTCGACGAAGAGGCCCACCGGAAGGGGGGCGCCCGCTTCCCGGGCGGCCTCGCCGAACGGGCGATCGACCCGGGCGATCACCGGGAGCATGCGGGTCTCCGGGTCGATCCCCCCGGCGGTCCGGACGATCCGGCCGCGCCAGGTGTGGCGCCCTCCCCCGAGCTGGGCGGAGAGGAGGACCTCCGGCCCCGAGTCCACGGACCCGGACGGGTCGTCTCCCCCTCCTGGCGCCAGGTCGAGGTCCAGGTAGCCCAGCTCGCTCACCTGGACCGGCAGGCGGATCTCGGCGTAGTCGATGGCGTAGACCGTCGCCAGGGGCGTGCCCGGGCTCACCGACTGGCCCAGGTCCGCCTGCTTCGCCTCCACGCGGCCGGGGAAGGGGGCTTCCACCGAGGTCCGCTCCAGGTCCAGGCGGGCCTTGTCCACCGCCGACCGGGCGGCCTCCAGGCCGGCCCGGGCCTCGGCGAGCTGGGGTTCGCGCAGGGTCAGCGGACTGGCCCCGCCGTCGCGGTCGTCAGCCGGGGCCCGGTCCCGGGCGAGCTCCTCCCATTCCTCCCGGGCGACCTGGGATTCGGCCTCCTCCCGGGCCAGGCGGAGCTCCGCCTGGGCCACCTGGGAGCGGGCCTGGGAGAGGGCGAGCTCGTAGTCCCGGGGGTCGATCCGGACCAGGACCTCGCCCTGCCGGAAGACCCCGCCTTCGGCGAAGGAGGGGGAGACCTCCACGATGCGGCCCCCGACCTGGGCCACCAGGGTGGCCCGGGTGCGCGGGCGCACCGTCCCCTGGGAGTGGACGTCCAGGCGCACGTCCCGGGGCTCGGCGGGCACCGCCCGGACCAGCGGCAGGCGGGTCTCGGGCTCCCGCTCCGGTGGCTCCGGGGCCGCCTGGACCAGCAGGACGGCCACGACGACGGCGGCGGCGACCACGGCCAGCGGCAGGAGGAGCTTCATCGTGCGGCTCATGGGTTCGGGTCTCCGGGGTTCGGGGCGGGTGGGGGCGGTGGCTCCGACGCCTGGAACCCGCCGCCCAGGGCCAGGACCAGGTCGATGCGAGCATCGAGCCGGGCCCGCCGGACCTCCAGGCGCCGGCTCGCCGCGTCGTAGAGCCTGCGCTCCGCCTCGAGCACGGTGAGGAAGTCCTGGAGCCCGGCCCGGTACCGCTCCCGGGCGAGCTCCAGGGCTCGCTCGGCCTCCTCCACGGCGGCCCCCAGGGCCTCCACCTGCCCTTCGAGGAAGGCATCGGCGGCCAGCGCCGTCTCCACCTCCCGGAGGGCCTGGAGGAGCTGGCCCGCGTAGAGGGCCGTCGCCTCCTTGAAGCTCGCCCGGGCCAGGTCGACCCCGGCCCGCAGGCGCCCGCCCTGGAAGATCGGCTGGAGGAGGTTGCCGGCCACGGACCAGACCGTGAAGTCGCTGTCCAGGAGGTCCTCCAGCTCCTCGCTGGAGCGGCCGGCGGATCCGGTCAGCGCCAGCCGGGGGTAGAGGGCCGCCCGGGCCCGGGCGACCTCGAAGCCGGCGGCGGCCAGGCGCGCCTCGGCGGCGGACAGGTCCGGCCGGCGGGTGACGATCTCGGAGGGGACTCCCGGGGGGACGGGCGGGGGCGGCGGGCCCAGGGCGGCCTCCGTCTCGAGCGCTCCACCCGGGTAGCGGCCCACGAGGGTCTCGAGCTGTCGCTCCAGGGCGTCCAGGGCCCGCCGCCGGGCCTGGAGCACGCTCCGGGCCGACGCCTCGTCCGCCCGGGCCAGCCGGAGCTCCAGGGGCCGGGCGAGGCCGGCCTCGTAGCGGCGGCGGACCCGCTCCGTGGTGAGCTCCCGGCTCTCCAGGCTGCGGCGGGCGAGCTCCACCTGCTCGCGGGCCTCGACGGTGGCGAAGTAGACCCGGGCGGTCTGCCCGGTGAGGGAGAGGGCGGCGCCGGCGACGTCCGCCCGCGCCACGTCCACCCGGGCCCGCGCGGCGTTCCGGCCGGCGAGGACGCGGCCCCACAGGTCCGCCTCCCAGCTCACGTCCAGGGAGACGCCGAGGTTCGTGGAGGTGCTGCTGAGCACGCGCTCCTCGCCTCCGGGGATGGGGAAGCCGATGAAGTTCCGGCGGGTCCGGCTGCCGGAGAACGACCCGTCCACGGAGGGCCAAAGGTCGGCGCCGGCGATCCGGGCCCGGGCCTCCGCCTGGGTCAGGCGGGCCGCCGCGGCCTCCAGGTCGAAGCTCGTGGCCAGGGCCTCCTCGACCACGGAGGTGAGCGCCGGGTCGCCGAAGGCGCGCCACCAGGCGTCCGGCGCCTCGGCGGCGTCGGCGAGGGAGCCGGCCCCCGGGGCGGTCCACTCCGGGGGGACCTCCACGCCGGGATCCACGTCCGGCTCGGGTGGTTCCACCCGGAGCGTGGCGCAGGAGGCGAGGAGGAGTGCCAGGGGGACCAGGGCCGCCAGGCCGTGGCGGCCCCCCCGTCTCGGCGCTCCCCGGAGCATGGAGCGGCCGAGCTCTGCCCCCCGTCCTGAGCGAGCGTCGCGAGCCGAAGGGTCGGCCGGGGCGGGGGGCAGGTCCGTGCGGGTCCGGCGTCTCGTCATGGCACCTCCTCCCCGCTGCCTCCGGCGGCGGCCCGGAAGCCGCCGGCGAGGAAGCTCACCAGTCGCTCCATCGTCTCCTCCCCGTCGTGCGCTTCGCCGGTCTCGTCCGGGCGCTCGTCCAGGAGCTCGTCCAGGAAGAGGGGCTCCGCCACCACCGCGTGGGCCATGGCCCCCACCGCCAGGTGGAGGCGCAGTGCCAGCTCCCGCCGGGACACGCCCGGCAGGATCTCCTCCAGTGCCTGGAGGAAGTGCTCGAACGTGGCCCGGAGCTCTCCCGTCAGCACGTCCCGGACGACGCCCTCCCGCTCGGCCACGCACCGGCACATCAGGCGGCCGAACTCCCGGGGGACGGCCCGGCCAGCCTGGAGCACCGGCTCCACGAAGGCCTGGAGGACGCACTCCAGGCTCGGCGGTCCGTCCCGCCGGCAGGCCTCCAGGCGCTCCAGCCACCGGCGGCACCGCTGCCCACGACCACA
>JBKHJP010000074.1:0-14623 GCA_046538065.1 Thermoanaerobaculia bacterium
GTTCCGGGAGTGGCGGGAGTGGCCGGCGCCGCAACGCGGGGAGGTGGTCCGCCAGTTCGGCCTGGAGCTCCGGCGCCACAAGGAGGACCTTGGCGCCCTCGTCTCCCTGGAGGTCGGCAAGATCCGCACCGAGGGCCTGGGCGAGGTCCAGGAGATGGTCGACATCTGTGACTTCGCCGTCGGCCTCTCCCGCCAGCTCTACGGCAAGACGATGCACTCGGAACGGGCCCAGCACCGGATGTACGAGCAGTGGCACCCCCTGGGCCCCATCGGGATCATCACCGCCTTCAACTTCCCCGTGGCGCCCTGGTCGTGGAACGCGGCCGTGGCCGCCGTCTGCGGCGACACCATGGTCTGGAAGCCGAGCGAGATCACGCCCCTGACCGGGATCGCCTGCACCCGGATCGCCGCCCGGGTGCTGGAGGCGAACGACGCGCCGCCGGTGTTCAACCTGGCCCTGGGTGGCCGGGACGTGGGCCAGGCCCTGGCCGCCGACCGGCGCCTGCCGCTGGTCTCCGCCACCGGATCGGTGGCCATGGGCCGCGCCGTGGGCGAGACCGTGGCCCGGCGCCTGGGCCGCTCGCTCCTGGAGCTCGGCGGCAACAACGGGATCGTGGTGACCGAGAACGCCGACCTGGACCTGGCGCTGCGGGCGGCCCTCTTCGCCGCCTTCGGCACCGCCGGCCAGCGCTGCACCACGGCCCGGCGCCTGTTCGTCCAGCGGGGGATCGCCGCCGAGATGAAGGAGAAGCTGGTCCAGGCCGCCCGCTCCATCCCCATCGGCGACCCCATGGAGGACGGCGTCCTGATGGGGCCCCTGATCCACGAGGGCGCCGTGGAGGCGATGATGGAGGCCCTCGGGACGATCCGGGAGCAGGGCGGAGAGGTCCTGTGCGGGGGCAACCGCCTCGACCGGCCGGGCTTCTACGTCGAACCCACCGTGGTGGCGGCCCCGGCCCACATGCCCATCACCTGCGAGGAGACCTTCGCTCCGATCCTCTACGTCTTCGAGTACGACGACCTGGACGAGGCGATCGCCATGCACAACGAGGTGCCCCAGGGCCTCTCCTCGGCCATCTTCACCCTGAACCTCCGGGAGGCGGAGCGCTTCCTGGCGGCCACCGGGAGCGATACCGGGATCGCCAACGTCAACATCGCCACCTCCGGCGCCGAGATCGGCGGCGCCTTCGGCGGCGAGAAGGACACCGGCGGCGGCCGGGAGTCGGGCTCGGACGCGTGGAAGGCCTACATGCGCCGCCAGACCTGCACCATCAACTGGGGCACCGAGATGCCGCTCGCCCAGGGCGTCGAGTTCGACGTGGGCTCGTAGCCCCCGAAGGGCGAGAGCTCCCAGCCGACTGGGGTCGTTCCCGGAACCGGGGCACCCGAAACGGGTGGGAGAGGGCGGGTCCGGAGCTCCCCTCCTCCGGAACGGCGCGCGCGTCGGAGGGGCAGGGTACGTACGGCGCGCGCCCCGGTTCGCACTCGGCGCCGGGGGTGGGGTGGTCGGTGCCTCGCACGGAAGCGGCCTCGCCCTCAACGTCCTCCGAAGGGGAGCTCCGGACCCGCCCTCTTCACCGATCTGGCTGGCCGAAGGGCTCCCCCACCCGGCACCCGGCATGAAGGTCCGCTCCGGACCGCCTCACTGCCCTCCGGGGGTGGCGGGATTCCGTGGGCGCTGTGAGTTTGCTATCATGTAGGTCATTCCGAAGGTGCCGGTTTTCTGCCGGAATTATGCTCGTGGGGTACTTCGTACGCACAGAGACCGTTTACCCGGGCGAGACCGGTCCGCCTTCAGGCCCGTTCCAGCCGGATGATCCTTCCGGCCCCTGCGCGGGCAAGGTCTTCGCGGAGCGCAACGAGATCCTGGGCACGCTCGGCACCGGCGGCCACGCCGTGGTCCAGCGGGCCTTCGATCGGGAGCTGCGGACCGAAGTCGCTCTCAAGATCCTGCGGACCGATCGGCTTTCGAGCGGCGCCAGGGTCCGGCTCCGGCGCGAGCTCAAGGTCGCCCGCGACGTCGTCGACCCGCACCTGGTCCGGATCTTCGACCTCGCCACCGTCGAGGGGAAGACGTTCCTCTCGATGGAGCTGGTCGAAGGGGAGACCCTGGAAGCCCGGCTGCGCCGGGGCCCTCTCTCCACCGCCGAGACCCTCGCCGCCGCGAAGCAAATCCTCTCCGGGCTCCGGGCTCTCCACCGGGCGGGCATCGTCCACCGGGACGTCAAGCCGAGCAACGTCCTGATCGCCCGGGACGGTCGCGTGCTCCTGGCCGATTTCGGCCTCGCCCTCCGCCTCGACGGGAGCGAGACGCGGGCTACCCTGCAGGACGGCCTGGTCGGGACCCTCGACTACCTCAGCCCCGAGCAGGTTCTGGGGCGTCCGGTGGACGCCAGAACCGACCTGTACTCCCTGGGTCTGGTCCTGCACGAGTGCCTGACCGGCCGTCCCGCCTGGGACGCCAAGTCCTCGGCGGAAACCCTCCTCTCCCGGATCCGGTCCCGGCCGCCGAATCCCCGGAGCCGGCGCAGCGAGCTCCCCCGGTGGCTGGACCGAGTCGTTCACCGGTCGCTGCAACCCGATCCGGCGCGGCGTTACGCCAGCGCGGAGGAGCTCCTCCGCGACCTGGAGGAAAGGCGCTTCCGCAGGCGGTGGACCCCGAAGGGAGCGCGCGCCGTCCGGGCGGCGGCCGCAACGGCCCTCCTCCTGGCCCTGGCCGGGGTGCTGGCCGCGCGCTTTCAGCCGGGAGCCGGCCGCCTCGACTTCGAGCGCCTCGCCCCGGCGGAAACGGGAATCCAGGCCCTGGACGGGAACGGGGAAACCCTCTGGCGACACGACGGCGTGGACCCCGGGATCGCGGATCGTTCGGTACTGGCACGCCTCGCTCCCGGGACGCCCCGCAAGGTGGTGACCGTGCTGCACCCGGAGGACGACCTGAGCCCCGGAGCGGTGCGCACGCTGTCGGTCCTGGAGCCGTCCACCGGCTCCATCGAGCGAGAGGTGAAGCTGCCGCTCCCCCTGGAGCGCTTCCCGGAATACTCCGAGTACTACAGGCCGGAACAGGTCGACGCCGTGGACCTGGACGGCGACGGGGTGGACGAAATCCTGGTGACCTACGTCCACGTTCCGTACGCCCCGTCCTTCACCGTGCTCTACGAGCCCACCCTCGACCGGGTCCGGGTCCTCTTCGGAGCTGTCGGACACCACCGTTACGCTGGAGCCCACGACCTGACCGGCGACGGGCGCGCCGAGGTCTTCCTGCTGGGCATCAACAACGACCTGAACTGGTACAACGCCCTGACCGCCGTGCAGATCCGCCCATGGATCGGGGAGCCCTCCTCCCGGCAGCCCCTGGAGCTCACCATGCCCCCCACCGCCCGGGAGCTCCCCAACGTCTGGAGGGACCTCCTCTGGTATGCGCTGCTCCCTCCGGGGAGACCCGCCCGGGAGCCGGACGCCGTGGCCGCCGATCCCCGCTCCCGGACCCTGGCCGCCCACTTCGTCGACGGGAGCGCAGTCCGGCTGGACTTCCACGGGTTCCCGGCAGACGTCCAGGGTGGACCGGAGGCCGGGGAGCGCACGTCCCTCCGGTCTTCCGCCTACGACCACCTCCGGGAGGTCCGCCGGCTCCTGGCGGCCGGATTCCCCCGGGAGGCCGTGGCGGAGGCGAACGCGGGCGCCGAGCTCGCCCGGCGAGCCGCCCTCCCGATGCTCGAGGAAGCCCTGCTCCAGCTCCGGGGCCGCGCCCTGGTCGTGGCCGGGCAGCACGACGAGGCGCGAGCGGCCTTCCACGAGCTGGCCGGAAGGGCCTCTTCCCCCTCCGACGTGGCCTATGCGGCGGCGGAAGCCTTCCACGCGCGGGGAGCCCTGGAGGAGGCGTTGCGCTGGTACGAACGGGGCCTGGGGCCGGGGGGCGGCAAAGATCGCGGCCGGGAGAAGGCCGACCTGCTCCGGGGCGGGGTCCTGGCCCTGGCCGAGCTCGAACGCTGGGAGGACGCCATGAGCTGGGTCCGTCGCTACGAGGCCTCTTACGAAATCCACGGCGGAAAGGCCGAAGCCTACCCGGCGTTCATCCGCTGGAGGCGCGGAAACACCTCGCCGCCGGCCGAGCTCGCTCCGGCGCACACGGCTCCCGACCTGGAACGCTACTGGGCCCTGGAGCTCGACCGGTCGGAAAGCGGCGCGCCGTCGGACGACCTCCTCCAGCGGGTGGAGGCCGAGCTCCGCCGGTCCAGTCGCACTCGCCCACTGCTCCACGCCCTCCGGGCGGAGCTCCTCGCCGAGCTGGGCCGCCTGGACGAGGCCGCCCGGGCAGCCCAGGACTCCCGGGAGGGAATGGCCCGGACGTCGGCCAGCGACCCCCTCCTCAGAGTCCATGCTCCCGTGGTGGAGGAGCACCTCGCCGCAGTGGCCGAGGATCGAGGAGCGGCTCCGGCGACCACCGGCAGGAGCGGCGAGCCCGGGGAGGAGCCTTGACGTGCTCCGCGTGACGGTCCGGTGCGGCGACGAAGTCCGGCACTTCCCCGCGCCGGACAGGCAGGTCCGCCTCGGTTCCTCGCCGGACAACGATCTGGTGCTGCCCTTCCCCGGTGTCTCCCGGCGGCACGCCGTCCTCGATCCGCACCCTTCGGGGCTGGTCCTGTCAGACCTGCGCTCGAAGAACGGGATCTGGCTCCAAGGAAGCCGCGTGGACCGCGTGGAGCTCCGAACCGGCCGGGAGGTCCGGCTCGGCCGCGCAGCCCTCTCCCTCGAGACGGTGTCGACCTCGGAGGCCGTGGCTGCCATCCGAACCGGTGACGCGCATCCGCAACCAGCCGGGTCCCCTCCGGCTGAGACCGTCAGGGTCCGGGCCGCGGCCGGCTCGGGGACGCCCGAGGCCCTGGTGGGGTTCCTGCGGTGGATCGAGGGCGCCCAGGCCCACGGGGCCGGACCCGATGCGCGGGAGCTGCTGGTGCACTCCAGGCAGGTGTTGGGGGCCCGCACCCTCGCATGGGTTCGCCGGTGCGGAGAGGGCGAGATCTCGTTCCGCGAGGTGGTGGGCAGCACTCCCGACGGCCAGGCGATCGAATCCGCCCTTCGGGGCCGGGACCTCCCCATCCTCCAGTCGGAGATTCCCGGGCGCGGCGGAGAGCTGGTCGTGGCCGCCTTCGAAGACGCCGAGGTTGGCCAGGCCGCCTGGAAACGGGAGCTCCTGGAGTACGTCGGCGAGTCCCTGCCGGCGGAGGCCTCCAACGGGGGTGCCACCCCTCCGCCTCCGGAGCCCGCCCGTGAGCT
The DNA here is from genome assembly GCA_046538065.1 of Thermoanaerobaculia bacterium. GTDB lineage: Bacteria > Acidobacteriota > Thermoanaerobaculia > Multivoradales > DATKCC01 > JBKHJP01. Next base: position 5,275 of record JBKHJP010000074.1, read on the forward strand.
GGTCCTGCCCCGGGGGCTGGTCCTGGGACCCTCCCGGGCCTCCCAAGCGCTCCGGAGACAGCTCCGGGCCGTGGCGCTGTGTCGCGCCGACGTCCTGGTCCAGGGCGAGAGCGGGACCGGCAAAGAGCTCCTGGCCCGGGCCGTCCACGCCTCGGGCCCGGGCTCGGACGGCCCGTTCGTGGCAGTGAACTGCGCCGCCCTCCCCGTCGACCTCCTGGAGTCGGAGCTGTTCGGCATCTTGCCCCGGGTGGCCACGGGCGTGGACGCCCGGGACGGGAAATTCGTCCAGGCGGACGGCGGGACCCTGCTTCTCGACGAGATCGGCGAGATGCCCCTGGCTCTCCAGGCCAAGCTCCTGCGAGTGCTCCAGGAGAGAGAGGTCGTTCCGGTGGGTGGTGCCCGGTGCCGGCCAATCGACGTGCGCGTCGTTTCGTCGACCAACCGCGACCTGCTGGACCTCATCGATCAGGGAACCTTCCGGGCTGACCTGTACTACCGGCTGCGCCCCCTGGAGATCAGGGTCCCGCCGCTACGGGATCGTCCGGAGGATCTGGCCGAGCTCGTCGGCGCGTTCGTAAGGCGGGCTGCGGAGTCGGAGGGCAACCCGGTCCAGGGGATCAGCCACAGGGCCCTGGACCTGTTGGCGCGACACCGGTGGCCGGGCAACGTGCGAGAGCTCAAGCAGGAGATCGACCGGGCGGTGCTCCTGTGCCCGAGGGGGGGCCTGCTGGAGTCCCGGCACTTCGACCGGGTCCTGGCGGCGGTGGAGGACCCGGGGGCCGCGGCGCCCTCCGGCCGGCAGACGCCCCTGCCTCCCCGGAGGAGCGAGTCCCGGAGCGACCTCGCGCTGCACGGGCGTGACAGCGGGAGCGCCGCTGGCGGCGTCCCCCACGATCCGCTGCAGTCCGGAACGCTGCCGGAGCGGATCGCCGCTCTCGAACGCCAGGCGATCCTGGACGCCCTCAATACCGCCCGCGGCAACAAGAGCGAGGCGGCGCGCCGCCTGGGCATCAGTCGGGCGACCCTCTACTCGAAGCTCGAAGGCTTCGGGATCGAGTGATCCCCTGTACACGTCCTGAACAGCCGTCCATTCCTCGAACGGGCTCAGCGTCCGATGACCGGACACCCGTGGGACCCCCTTCCTCCGGAAAGCACGGTTCCTACAGGGTCGAGCGCCTTCCGGGTTCCATGGCACGGATGCTGCTCTCACCTCCGGCACGCCTTGAACCCGGCGTTCTGAAACGGAGCGTGACCGGTCTTCGCCCCGGGCGGAGCCGCTCATGAAGGCCGAGCCGCGCCTTCCACGGCTGACGGATCGAGAAACCGACCCACGAAAGGAGAATTCACCATGACCAAGACCCGTGCACCCCGGCTCGTAGCGATCCTGTTCTCGGCGGCGGCCCTCGCCGCGGCGGCGCCGGCGGGGGCGGTCGACTTCGGCTTCCACGGCATGGACCTGCACCTGGCGGCGAGCTTCCCCTCCGACTGGGACACCGGACCGACGGCGGGAATCTCCTTCAACGTCGCCGAGCTGGTGGACGGTCTGTACCTTTACCCGGGGATCTTCTACTCCCAGGCGGAGCGGACGGACTCCGTGCCTGGAGCGGGTGAAATCAGTCTCGAGATCACTACGATCGCCGTGGGCGCTGAAGTACGCTACTTCCTCGACCAGGAGCAGCGGGGCTTCTACTTCGGCGGAGGCGCCTACCTGAACCGCCAGGACCTGGAGTCCGTCGGGCGGGGCGCCTTCGGCGACGTCGAGCTCCTGTCCACCGACCAGACCGTCGCCGGTGGCATGGGCGTCGCCGGGTACCGTATCCCGCTCGGCGCCCGGACCACGGCCTCGCTGGAAGCGCGCTACAACCTCGTCTCCGACTTCGCCGGACCCTCGGTCGGTCTCGTGCTGGGGTTCTGATCCGCTCGGCAGGCTTTGGACTTCTTGCGAGGATGGAGAGACTAGGAGGTAACACATGTTTCTACGAGCCACGTGCACCGCGATCGTCTTGATCATGGCCCTGCCCGCCGGAGCTGCAGACGAGCCGGGCTCCGGCGAGCCGGCCCAGATGCGTGAGTGCCACACGAACTTCGAGGTTGAAGGCTCCTTCTTCAGAGGCAAGACGTTCCGCACGAAGGAGACCCTGGGAGAGGTGGTGGTCGAGGACGCAGTGAAGAGAATGGGACGGGAGATCGTCAAGCGAGGATATGAAGGCGTGGACGTCAACACCGAGCTGGGGACGATCTCCGCCCACCAGGGGGTAAGCTTCGGCAAGGGCAAGACCGTCCCGCTGAACGTGGTCCTGGAGAGCAGCGACGGCGAAGGGGTGGTCGCGGAGATCGTCGTCCAGTTGAGTGGAGGTCTCGGGACCGACAAGGACGAGGTGCGCACTGAGTTCTGCGAGATCCTTGCCGAAGGCAAGGAGAGCCGGACGAGCTCCTCGGAAGGGTAATCCGGATCCGGAGCTCCCTCAGGACTGTCTCAGGGTCCCGGCGAGCCACTCCGGGAGCTCCTGCCACGGGAGGGCGAGGTGCCCGTGGGGGAGGGCCCGGCGCTCGGGGACCCGGCAGACGAGGAGGCCCTGGTCGGCGGCCCGGGGGCCGGCGGTGCGGCGGAAGCGCTCCAGGGGCTGGACGTGGCAGGCGGTGGGCGTGGCGGTGCGCTTGATCTCCACCGGGACGAGCCGGTCGCCGGTCGGGAGGAGGAGGTCCACCTCCAGGCCGTCGTGGGAGCGCCAGTAGTAAAGCTCCGGCCGCCGGCCCAGGGCCGCGTGGACCTTCGCCGCCTCGCTCACGATCCACCCCTCGAAGAGAGCACCCCCCATGGCCCCTGCCAGGGCCGCCTCCCCGCCCGGCTGGCGCGTCAAGGTACAGGCGAGCCCTGAGTCCAGGAGGTAGAGCTTCGGAGATTTGACCACCCGCTTGCCGAAGCTCTCGAAGTACGGAGGCAGGACGAGGACCAGGTAGGCCGCCTCCAGGGCGCCGAGCCAGGCCTTGACCGTCGGCTGGGAGATGCCGGCTTCCCGGGAGATCGATGCCATGTTCAGCTCCTGGCCGTGTCGGGCGGCACAGAGGGAGATGAACGTCTCGAAGGTCCTCAGGTCCTGGACGTTCTGGAGCTGGCGGACGTCGCGCTCGACGTAGGTCTGGACGTAGGCGCTCATCCACAGGTCGCGCGTGTCCGGACGGAGGCGGGGATCCGGGTATCCGCCCAGCCAGATCTCTTCGTGGAGATCGAACCAGCCGGTTTCCCCTAGCTCCAGCAAGCTGAGGGGGAGGAGCTCCAGGATCGCGACCCGTCCGGCGAGGGACTCCGTCACCTGGGCCATGAGCCCGAACTGCTGCGATCCGGTGAGGATCCACCGCCCCGCGGCCTGGCGATCGCGGTCGATCCGGAGCTTCACGTACTGGAAGAGCTCGGGGACGTACTGGACCTCGTCCAGGATCACTCGGCGGCCGGCGAATCGGTCCAGGAACCCCTCGGGGTCGGAGCGGGCATACTCCCGCTCCAGGGGATCGTCGAAGCTCACGTATCCGGCGTCGCCCCCCAGCTCCTCGCGCAGCAACGTGGTCTTGCCCGACTGCCGCGGACCGGTGACCAGAACGGCGGGAAAGCCGGCCAGGGCATCGGTCAGGGCGCCGGTCAGCAGCCTGGGGACGTAGCCGTGCATTCCCGGGAATCTAAATTTCTATCTTGGATCTGTCAAGCGACCCCGACGCTGCGGGCTCGGCGGCCTGCGCTCACTTGGGGCCCCCGGGCCGGAGCGGGGCTCCTCCCGCTACAATCCTCGGCGCCGGACACCCGACGTCCGGGCGGAGCGAGAGAGGAGCCCCCCATGATCCACCGCGAAGACCGGGACGGGATCGCCGTCCTCCGCATCGAGCACGGCAAGGCCAACGCCCTGGACGCGGAGCTCCTGGAGGGGCTCGCGGAGCGCCTCCGGGAGCTGGAGAGGGATCGGCCGGAGGCGGTGGTCCTCACCGGCACCGGGTCGATCTTCTCCGCCGGCGTGGACCTCTTTCGGGTCCTGGACGGCGGGCGCGCCTACCTGGAGCGCTTCCTGCCGGTGCTGGGCCGGAGCCTGGAGCGGCTCTTCGCCTTTCCGGGCCCGGTGGTCGCCGCGGTCAACGGCCACGCCATCGCCGGCGGCTGCATCCTGGCCTGCGCCTGCGACCTGAAGGTCATGGCCGAGGGGGACGGCCGGATCGGGGTGCCGGAGCTCCGGGTGGGCGTGCCGTTCCCCGTGGCGGCCCTGGAGATCCTGCGCTTCGCCGTACCGCCCCAGCACCTCCAGAAGCTGGCCTACGTGGGGCGGACCTACGGGCCCCGGGACGCCCAGGCCTGGGGCCTGGTGGACGAGCTGGTGCCCCCCGAGCGCCTGTTGGAGCGGTCGATCGAGGCCGCCCGGGAGCTCGCCGCCATCCCGGCCGGGTCGTTCGAGCTCACGAAGGCCCACCTCCGCCGTCCGGCGGTCGAACGGATCCGGGCGTACAGGGGAGAGATCGACCCCGGGGTGGCGAAGCTCTGGGCCGAGGAGACCATCCACGACCACGTCCGGGAGTACCTGGACCGGACGATCGGCCGGAAGGCGTAGACCGGCCCTTCAGAAGCCGACCCGGCGCATGACGAACCGGGGGAGGCTCCGCACGACCCGCATCACCCAGCGCCAGGGCTTCGGGGTGTAAACCACCAGGCGCCCGCGGTCCAGGGCCCGCTCCACGTCCCGGGCGACCTGCTCCGGCTCGCCGGCGAAGGGGGGCGGCTCGAGCCCTTCGGTCATGGAGGTCTTGACGAACCCGGGCTTGACCAGGACGACCCGGAGGCCGTCCTTCCGGTGGCGGAGGTCCAGGCCCTCCAGGTAGTACGACAGGGCCGCCTTCGTCGTTCCGTAGAGCACGACGGGTTTCCGGGGCCGGTCGCCGGCCACCGACGAGAAGACGCACAGCCGCCCGGCGCCGCCCTTCGGAACGCTCGCCAGGAGCCGACGGTGGGCCTCCTCGCAGAAGAGGACCGTGCCGGTGACGTTCGCCTCCAGGAGCCGCCGGAGGCGCTCCGGGTCGGCCTCCAGGTCCTCCTGGGTGCCGAACGCCGCGGCCGTGACCACCACGGCGTCGAGGCGCTCCAGGCGTCCTTCGGCGGCCTCCAGGGCCGGGGCAAAGGTCTCCGGCCGCAGGAGGTCGCACGGTGCGGTCCCCACGCTCCCCTCCTCCCCCCCGCCCCGAACCTCCAGGTCCCGGGCGCTCCGCTCCAGCCCCTCCTCGTCCCGCCCCAGGAGGACGAGCCGGTCTCCCCGCTCGGCGAGTCGCCGGGCCAGGGCCCGGCCCATTCCCTTCGTGGCTCCGAAGATCGCGATTCTCATGACGCCGCCGATCCTCTCCGGCGACCGCCGCCCGGTCAAGAGAACCGGACGCCGCTCAGCGCGTGACGGAGCCGGGACCGGGAGTCGGGGAGCCGTGCCCGGACCCTGGGCTCGCCAAGGTGGACTTGACACGGATCACATCCGTAGTCATAGTGCTCACACCTGTAATCTTCACGGGAAGGTACGGATGACGCAAACGAAGACGAAGACCACGGAAGGGGCCGGCATCTCCGAAGCCGAGTGGGAGGTGATGGAGGTGCTCTGGGACGAGGCACCGCTCACCTCCCGCGAGGTGGTGGAGCGCCTTGCCGGGACGACGGACTGGAGCCCGAAGACGGTCAGGACCCTTCTGGGCCGGCTGGTCCGCAAGGGAGCCCTGGCCTACGAGGCGCAGGGCAACCGGTACCTCTACACGCCGGTGGTCGCGAAGGAGGATGCGGTCCGGGCCGAAGGCCGCTCCTTCGTCGACCGGGTGTTCGGTGGCGACGAGGCCCAGGCGCTCCTCCACTTCGCTCGGCAGGTGGAGCTCTCGGACGAAGAGCTCGAAGACCTCCGCCGACTGCTCGAGAAGGGGGAGGAGCGATGAGCGCTTTGCTGAGCGACCTCCTGGCCCTGTCCCTGAAGGGAACCCTGGCGGCGGCCCTGGTGGCCCTGGTCCTGGCGGCGGCCGGTCGCCGCCTGCCCGCGGCGCTGCGCCATGGCCTGTGGCTCCTGGTCTTCGTGCGCCTCGCTCTTCCGGTGATGCCGGCCAGCCCGGCGAGCCTGCTCTCCCTGGCCCCCTCGGGCGGAACGCTGCTCCCCGGGCTGACCGCCGCTCCCCCGTCGAGCGACCCGGCTCAACAGCGTCCGCGTCCCGGGCCGGCCGGGGCCTCGGCGGTGGGGTCGGTCGCGCCGCCTTGGATCGAAGCCGCCAGCGCCCTCTGGTTCCTGGGCCTGATCATTCTGACCGTTCGAAGGGGCACCGCCTCGTTCCGGCTCCGTCGCCACCTGCGGCGAGCCCAGCCGGTGACCGACGAGCGAGCCCTCCGTCTCCTGTCGGAGGCGCGCCGGCGCCTGGGGCTCCGCCGGAGGGTGGCGCTCCTCGAGAGCCCCGGCTTTCGAGGCCCCGTCCTCGTCGGCGGCCTCCGGTCCCGGATCGTGCTTCCCCGGGGGATGGCGGAGACGCTGGACGACGACGGCCTTCGCCACGTCCTGCTTCACGAGCTGGTCCACGTCCGGCGGCTGGACGGTGCCACCCGGGTCACGGCCGAGCTGGTGGCGGCGGCCCACTGGTTCAACCCGTTCGCCTGGTACGCCCTCCGCCGGCTGGTCGCCGAGTGCGAAGCGGCCTGTGACGCCGCGGTCCTCGCCGTCCTTCCCGAGTCCCAACGGTCCGCCTACGGCCGGACCCTGCTCGAGATCGCCGCCGGCCCGCGCCCGGATCGGCCTCCGCTGGAGGCCGGCGCTCCGGCGCTCTTCCACCACCGAGACCTGAAACGGAGGATCCTGATGATCACGCGCTACCACCCCATCTCCCGCCGCGCAGCCCTGGCCTGTGCGCTCCTCTTCGCGTCGGTGGCCGCCCTCGTCCTCACCGACGCTCCGGCGAGGGCCGGTGCCGATTCCGGGCGGGAATCGGCTCCAGCGACGGCCGGAGAGCCTGCACCGGGTCCCGGCGAAACCGACCGCGCCAGGCGGACCATGGACGAGATCCGGAACGCCGGAACGGCCCTGTTCTCCTGGGTGACCGACGCCGCCGCCGGCCGGGAGTGGCCCGAGGCCGGTGAAGAGGACGAAGCCGCCGACAGCTTCGACTGGACCCGCTGCCCCGAGATCACGCGGGAGGAGCTCGGGGAGCTGGTGGAGGGGACGTACATCGAGGAGCTCCCGGACACGGACGCCTGGGGTCACCCCCTGGAGTTCTGCCTGGACCGGAACCCGACGCCGCCCGACCGGTTCCTGGCGGGCATCCGGAGCCCGGGGCGTGACGGGGTGTTCGAGGGCGACGCCTACGAATCGGGATCCTTCCCCGCCTCGGAGCTCGACCGCGACATCGTCTGGATCGACGGCTACTTCATCACCTGGGCGAGCCGCGACACCGAATAGTCGAACGATCGACGGGTGCGGTCACCCCGCGTCCCCCAGGAGCCGCACCGACTGGGCGCTCCGGAGGCGGCGGTCCGGATCGTAGCGCGCCCGGATCCGGGCGAGCTCGTCCAGCCGCCGGCCCTCCATGGCCCGGAAGTGCTCGGCCCGGGTGAAGGCGTCCTTGGCCAGGTAGATGCGGCCCCCCTCGGCGAGGACCCGCTCGTTCAGGGCGTCCACCAGGGCCTGGGTGCCGCGGCGGACCGGCAGGTCGACGGCGATGGAGATCCCGGGCCGCGGGAACGAGAGGATCCCCTCCCCTTCCGGGCCGCAGTCCTTGATGACGCAGAGGAAGGACGCTCCGCCACGCTCCACCAGGACGTCGAGAAAGCGCTCCGCCGCCGCCGCCGGTCCGCCGGAGGCTTCCTCCGGGAGCACGCACTGGTACTGGGTGAAGCCCCGGCCTCCGTAGAGCCGGTTCCAGTCCCGGATGGCGTCGAGGGGGTAGAAGAAGGCCTGCGGGTGGACGACGCCCCTGCGGCGCCCCCTCCGCCAGAGACGTGCCCGGTGGTAGGAGGCGGCGTTGAAGGCCCGGACGCTCCACCGGTTGAGGACCCAGCCCGGCAGCTCGAAGGGAACGAACAGCCGCGCCGGCGCCCCCGGCGGTGGGCGGAGGGGCCGGTCCGGCGCCTCGTCCGGCTCCGCCCACCGGCCCCGGTGGAGGATGCCCCGGCCCGGAGGGCGGCCGCCCCGCCCCGGGGAGAGGCAGTCGATCCAGCCCACGGTGAAGGGCCATGCGCGTCCGGAGGTCTTGAGGGCCTCGATGAAGGCACCCACGTCGGGGACCGGCAGGCTCTCGGCGACGATCCACGGGGACGGCACGCGGTCCATCCGGAGCTCCACCTCCAGGACGTGGCCGGTGAGGCCCATGCCCCCCAGGGTGGCCCGGAACAGCTCCGGCTCCTCCTCCCGGGAGCAGTCCACCACCTCGCCGCAGCCCAGGCGCATCCTGAGCCGCCTCACGTGGCGACCGATGGTGCCGGAGCGGTGGTGGTTCTTGCCGTGGACGTCCGCCGCCACCATGCCGCCGAGGGTGACGTGCTGGGTGCCCGGGGTGACCGGCACGAACCAGCCCCGCGGAAGCAAGACCCGGTTGAGGGTCGCCAGGGAGAGGCCCGCTTCCGCCCGGAGGTGCCCGCCGTCTCGATCGGAGCGAGGACCGGAACCGGGATCGGAGCCGGGGTCGAAGGAGAGGATCCGGTCGGCCAGGACCGAGCCGGCGACCTCCCGGACTCCCGGGGGCGGCAGGGCGGAGTCCCCGTACGAGCGCCCCAGGCCCCGGGTGAGGACCGCCCCCCGGGTGACGGCCCGGAGGTCTTCCGAGCGAACCTCCCGCCCGGGTACGAAAAGCCGTCCCCAGCCGGAGAGCCGGGGCCAGTCGGAACTCGTCATGCGCTGGAGAGTATCCGGTCGTGAGCCTCCCGTCCGCCCCGGGAAACCCGACGCGGGGCCATCGTAGGGTGCGCCTCGGCGCACCGACCCGAACCCGGTGCGCCGAGGCGCACCCTACGAAGCTCGGGTCGCGGCCCGGAGGCGGCGGCGCCCTTACTTCGACATCGCGTTGAGGAAGTCGGCGTTGGTCTTGGTCTTGGAGAGCTTGTCCAGCAGGAGCTCCATGGACTCCACTGTGGACAGCGGGTTGAGGACCTTGCGCAGCACCCACACCCGGTGGAGCTCGTTGGACGGCATGAGGAGCTCCTCCTTCCGGGTGCCCGACTTGTTGATGTCGATGGACGGGAAGACGCGCTTGTCCACGAGCTTGCGGTCCAGGTGGATCTCGCAGTTGCCGGTACCCTTGAACTCCTCGAAGATGACGTCGTCCATCCGGCTGCCGGTGTCCACCAGGGCCGTGGAGATGATCGTCAGCGACC
>JBKHJP010000427.1:0-3465 GCA_046538065.1 Thermoanaerobaculia bacterium
CCCTCGTAGTCCGCGGGGTCGTAGTCGGGCGACTCGACGATCACGGCCTTCCGCGACAGGCGGACCTTGCCCTGGTCGTCGATGTTGATCACCTTGACGGTGAGCTCGTCGCCCTCCTTGGCGATGTCCGTGGTATCGCGCACCCGGTAGGGGGCGAGCTCGCTGATGTGGACCAGGCCGTCGGTGCCGGGCATGATTTCCACGAAGGCGCCGTAGGGCTCCACCCGGACCACCGGCCCGGTGTAGACCTTGCCCACCTCCGGGGTCTCCGTCAGGCGCTCGACGATCTCGATCGCCCGGCGGGCCGCCGGCTCGTCCGGCGAGGCGATGACCACCGTGCCGTCGTCCTGGATCTCGATCTGGCAGCCCGTCTCCTCGGTGATGGAGCGGATCGTCTTGCCGCCGGGGCCGATGACGTCGCGGATCTTCTCCTTCGGCACCTTGAGGGTATAGAGCCGCGGCGCGTAGCGGGAGAGCTCGGTGCGCGGCGAGCCGATGGCCCGGTCCATCTCCCGGAGGATGTGGAGCCGCCCCTGGCGCCCCTGCTCCAGGGCGGCCCCCATGATCTCCCGGGTCACGCCGGTGATCTTGATGTCCATCTGAAGGGCGGTGATGCCCTCGGCGGTGCCGGCGACCTTGAAGTCCATGTCGCCGAAGTGGTCCTCCTGGCCGGCGATGTCCGAGAGGACGGCATAGTCGTCGTCGCCCTGGATGAGGCCCATCGCCACGCCCGCCACCGGCGAAAGCATGGGCACGCCGGCGTCGAAGAGCGCCAGGGAGCCGCCGCACACGGTGGCCATGGACGAGGAGCCGTTGGACTCCAGGATGTCCGAGACCACCCGGATGGTGTAGGCGAACTCGTCCTCGTGGGGCAGGACCGGGGTCAGGGCCCGCCGGGCCAGCACACCGTGGCCGATCTCCCGCCGTCCCGGGCCGCGGAGGAACTTGACCTCGCCGACGCTGAAGGGCGGAAAGTTGTAGTGGAGGAGGAACTTCTGCAGGGTCTCCCCCTCGTACTCCTCGACGATCTGGGCGTCCCGGCTCGTGCCCAGGGTGGCGGTGACCAGGGCCTGGGTCTCGCCCCGGGTGAACAGGGCGGAGCCGTGGGTGCGCGGGAGCGTGCCGACCTCGACCCTGATCTCGCGGATCTCGTCGGTGGCCCGGCCGTCGAACCGGCGCCGGTTGTTGAGGACCGCCTTGCGCAGGATCTCCTCCTCGAGGGCACCGAAGACCTTCTTCGCCGCGGCCCGTTCGTCGGCGGCCTCCGGATCGTCCTCCGGGAAGTGCTCGTCCAGGTAGCGGTCGCGGACGGCCCGGACCGCCTCCTTGCGGTCGAACTTGCCCACGGTATGAAGTGCTGAGGTGAGGGGCTCTTCCACGTCACTCCGGATGCGTTCGTAGAGCTCCGCGGGGTAGGGCTCCGGTGAGTCCCACTCGGGCTTGACCACGCCCTTCTCCCGGGCCAGGTCACGCTGGGCCTGGACGATCCGGCGGATCTCGTCGTGGGCGGCCCAGATGCACTCCAGCATCGCGTCTTCCGGAAGCTGGTTGGCACCGGCCTCCACCATGACCACGGCCTGCTCGGTGCCGGCCACGATCAGGTCCAGGTCCGAGACGTCGCGCTGGCTGTTGGTGGGGTTGAAGATCATCTCCCCCTCGATCATCCCCACGCGGACGGCGCCCACCTGCTCGTAGAACGGCACCTGGGACAGGGCCAGGGCCGCCGAGGCGCCGTTGATCGCCAGGACGTCCGGGTCGTTCTCGCCGTCGGCGGAGAGGACCAGGCCGATGATCTGGGTCTCGTTGCGGTAGCCGTCCGGGAACAGGGGCCTGAGCGGCCGGTCGGTCAGGCGGCAGGTGATGATCTCCTTCTCCGACGGCCGCCCCTCGCGCTTGAAGAACCCGCCGGGGATCCGGCCACCGGCGTAGGTGGCCTCGCGGTAGTCGACGGTCAGGGGGAGGAAGTGGGGGTTCGTGCGGCCGGGGTCGTGGGTGGCGGTCACCAGGACCACGGTGTCACCCAGGCGCATCACGGCGGCGCCGCCTGCCTGCCGGGCGATCTTGCCCGTCTCGATGATCAGGTTGCCCTCGCCGATGGGGACTTCTCTGCGTAGCGGTTGGACTGTCATGGTCGTCGTCTCTCTCTTCTTCTCTTCTTCCGGTCTTCTACATCGGGCGCCGCAGGGGCGGGTCGGAGGGTGGTACGTGCCGGACCCGGTCCTTCAGGGACCGGGGTTCGCGGGCACGACCCGCGCGGCGCCAAGGATGGCATGGACCCACTCCCGCGTCGGCGGCCGGGCGGCGCGGCGGCGCGGGGCGGTCGCGGGCGAAGGGATCCTACTTCCGGATCCCGAGGCTCTGGATGACGTTCTGGTACCGGTCCAGGTCCTTGCGCTTCAGGTAGTCGAGCAGGCGGCGCCGCCGGCCGACGAGCTTCAGCAGGCCGCGGCGGCTGTGGTGGTCCTGCTTGTGCGTCTGGAAGTGCTCCGTCAGCTCTTTGATGCGCCGGGTCAGGATCGCCACCTGGACCTCCGGCGAGCCGGTATCGGACTCGTGCGTCCGGTACTCTTCGATGATCTGCTGCTTCTGTTGCGTGTCCAAGGTCCTTCTCTCCTCTGATCTTCAACCCGCGGAGTCTAGCACGCGGCCAGCCCGCGGGCCCTCTCACCGGAAGACGACCCGGGGCTGGACCACGCCTACGCCCCGGTCGCCGATTCGTTCCACGACGGTACCCACGGCGACCAGCTCTCCTCGCCGGTTCTTCAGCTTGATCCAGTCGCCCTCCTCACCCTCCAGGTCCCGCACGAGCACGGTCTGCCCGTGGCGGACCCGCTCCTCCTGCTGGTGATCGGTCTCCACTTCGCCGAAGGGCAGCGGGATCCGGTCGAAGGGCACCCAGGCGGGTTCCAGCTCCTCGGCCGGCTCGCGCCCGCCCGGGCGGCGCGCGGCCTCGATGCGCTCGCCGAGCTGCTCCAGGCTGACGGCGTCCGCCACGTCGAAGGGACCGATCCGGATGCGCCGCAGCGCCTCCAGGTGGGCGCCGCAGCCCAGGGCCTGGCCCAGGTCGTGGGCCAGGGTGCGGGCGTAGGTGCCGGAGGAGCAGGCGAGCCGGAAGCGCACGCGGCCGTCCTCCAGGTCGCTCACCGGGTCGAACTCGAAGACGGTGACCTCCTTGGTCTCCCGGGGGACCTCCTTGCCCTCCCGGGCGAGCTCGTAGAGCTTCTTGCCCTGGACCTTCTTGGCGGAGTAGGGGGGCGCGGCGTGCTCGATGGTCCCCACGAAGCCCTTCATGCCGTCGGCCACCGCCTGCCGGGTGAGGCCCACGGTGGAGCCCTCCGCCACGACTTCGCCGGTGGCGTCGTACGTGTCGGTGGTCACGCCCAGGTGGATCACGCCCTCGTAGACCTTGGGCGCCCGGATCAGGAACCGGGTCAGCCGGGTCGCCTTGCCCAGGGTCAGCAGGAG
>JBKHJP010000075.1:0-14609 GCA_046538065.1 Thermoanaerobaculia bacterium
GGTGACCGTACCGTAGAGGTTCCCGGCCTGCTCCTGGGCGACGGCCACGCCTCCGGTCGCCAGCAGCAGGACCGCTGCCAGGGCGAAGACGCGCCGCCAGTTGGTGAATCGACTCATGTCTCTTCCTCCTACAGGGTTCTGAGTTCCCGGCCGCCGAAAGCGGCGGCCGCGAGTCGGTTCCGCTCACTCTCCGGCCCCCCGGGTCGGTCGACCGGAGAGCGCTCCCTCGAAAAACTGAGTGCGGTTGACGCAGAGTGTAACGGCCACTCGGGCCAGAGGTCAAGCAAGCCACCTGCCATCCGGGGCGAGCGTGGGTGCCGAGTCCCACTGACGTTTGGAATGAGAGTTTTGCGCGGCCCCGAGGAGCCTCGCGGAGCCTGATGCCCGAGCGGGAATCCAATCTCTTGACTCGGCGGATCCAATATCTTGGATCTCCGCTTCGGCCGGATCGCCGGAGCCGCTCCCGGGCTGGTGAGCCCGAGCCACCCGCTCTCCCCGACCTCCGGCACGATCTGCTAAACTCCGGGGTTCACCAGATGGTGGCGTCGACACAGAGCGGTTCACGAGCCCCAAGACGACGATGGACACGCCGGTTTCCGGCACTGCCTCTCGTCCTCGCGGCGGCCCTCGTCTTCACCGCGGGTTGCGCCACCATGTCGCCTCCCGGGAGCTTCGATTCGGTCGAGTACCTGCGGAGCCAGTACGAAGAGCGCCTGGGTCCGCAGGCGGCCGCCGAGCTGCCGATCCCCTTCGAGATCGGCGACTCCATGCTGGCGGCCGCCGAGGGGCGGATCAGCCCCGCCGCCGGCGAGCGCGACCGGGTGGAGCAGGTCACCGACTTCATCTTCGGCTGGCTGGGCCTGGACTACTCCCTCACGCCCACCCGGAGCGCCATGGGCACCTTCCGCGCCCGGGAGGGCAACTGCCTGTCCTTCGTCAACCTGTTCGTCGGCCTGGCCCGGGAGCACCGCCTGGCGCCGTTCTACGTCGAGGTCGAGGACTACCAGCGCTGGGACTACAACGAGGGGAGCGTGGTCAGCCACGGCCACATCGTGGCCGGGATGCGGGTGGACGGCAAGCTCGAGACCTTCGACTTCCTGCCCTATCGGCCGAAGTCGTACCGGGACTTCGAGCCCATCGACGATCTGAAGGCGGCGGCGCACTACTTCAACAACCTGGGCGCCGAGGCGTTGATGCAGGGTGACCTGGAGCGCGCCCGGCAGCTCACGGAGATCGCCGTCGGGCTGACGCCCTGGTTCGACAAGGCGGTGAACAACCTGGGGGTGACCCTGCTCCGCCAGGGGGAGGCCCAGGAGGCCCTGGCGGTGTTCGAGAACGGGCTGGAGCGGGACCCGGAGGACGTGGCCCTGCTGACCAACGCGGCCCGGGCCCACCAGCAGCTGGGCCATCCCGACGAAGCCGAGGAGCTCCTGGCCCGCCTCGACGACGTACACCACTCCAACCCTTTCTTCTACGTCTACCGCGGTGAGCTCGCCCTCGCCCGCGGCGACCTGGAGACCGCCTTGGACTACATGCGCCAGGCGTTCCGGCGCGACGACGAGGTGCCCGAGGTCCACGTGGGCCTGGTCAAGGTCTACCTCGCCATGGGCGAGCGCCGGAAGGCCCTCCACCACGTGGAAAGGGCCTTGCAACTCGACGCAACTCATGAGCAGGCACGGAGCTTCGCCACCATGCTCCTGGGGCCGACCCAGGGGAGGCGCTGAACGGTGCCGGCCCGGGCGATCCGCCGATCGGCGCCCCCGCCGCATCCCGGCGGCGGGCCCCGAGCTCCCGGCCAGCCCCCAGGCGAGGCTCCTTCCCATCCGATCCCATCCCATCCGATGCAGCGCAAGGAGGTCGAAACCATGCCCCCGATCCGAACGATCCCCACATCCCGCCGTCTACCTTCTGTCTTCGCGGTCGCCGCGATCGCGGCGCTGGGCGCGGCGCTCTGGATCGCGCCGACCGGCCGCGTGGCTGCCCAGGAGTCCACCTTCGAAGGCGTGGCCGACGTGGTGGAGGTCCAGGTCCCGGTGAACGTCTTCACCCGGGACGGCGAGCCGGTCCGAGGTCTCACCGTCGAAGACTTCGAGGTCCTCGACCGGGGCACGAAGCAGAGGATCACCGGCTTCGACGTGGTCGACCTGGAGGTCCTCCGGCCGGACACCCTCGGCGGGCCCGACGCCCTGGAGGCGGCGATTCCGGGGGCGGCCCGCCGTCACTTCCTGCTCCTCTTCGACCTGACCTTCGCCACGCCGTCGTCCGTGGTCAAGGCGCGCCGGGCGGCCCGGGAGTTCGTCCTGCGCGAGCTCCACCCCACCGACCTGGCCGCCGTGGCGACGTTCTCGATGGACGTGGGCCCCCAGCTCCTGGTGACCTTCACCCCCGACCGGGCGCAGCTCGCCCGGGCGATCACGACCCTGGGGGCGCCCCGCCTCTTGGAGCAGCAGGGGGCCGTGGACCCGTTGCGCTTCATGATCGACGATCCGGCCCGGAGCGCCATAAGCAGCACCTTCAACGAGGGCGAGCTGGGGGAGGGCCAGTTCGCCGGCATGGACCAGGAGGTCCAGGCGTACCTGAAGGTGGTTGCCAAGCAGATGGGCAAGTGGGAGAAGAGCTACCAGCGGGGCCGGGTCAGCTCGTGGGTCGCGTCCCTCGAAGGCATGGCGGACGCCCTGGGGAGCGTCGACGGGCGCAAGCACGTCGTCTTCTTCTCCGAGGGGTTCGACGGCCGGCTCATGTTCGGCCGGGGCCCCGACCCCCAGGACGAGGCGGCGCAGGAGGACCGGCGGAACCTGGACTTCAACCGCTCCTTCATGGTCGACAGCGACGACATCTACGGCAACACCGCCCTCCAGCAGCAGGTGAGCGGAGCCCTGGAGACCTTCCGCCGCGCCGACTGCGTCATCCAGGCGGTGGACATCTCGGGCCTGGGCTCCGATTCCGCCGAGCACCGGCGGGCCCACACCGTGGGCCAGGACGCCCTGTTCTACATGGCCAACGAGACCGGGGGCACGCTGTTCGAGGACACGAACGACCTGGGCTCCGAGCTCGACGAGGTGCTGGCGCGCTCGTCGGTGACCTATCTCCTCTCCTTCGAGCCTTCGGACCTGGAGCGTGACGGCAGCTACCACCGCCTGGAGATCCGCCTGGCCGGGGACCGGAAGGCGCGGCTGTCGCACCGGGAGGGGTACTTCGCGCCCCGGCCCTTCGAAGACCTCCACCCGCTGGAGAAGAGCCTCCTGGCCTCCGACGCCATCGCCAGCGCCGCCCCCCGGCGGGAGCTGGACCTGAACGTCCTGGCGGCCCCCTTCCGGGCGAACGAGGCCCGCGCCTACGTGCCGGTGATCATCGAGGTGGACGGGGACAAGCTCCTGAAGGGGCACGCCGAGGACCAGCCCCTGAGCGCGGAGTTCTACACCTACGTCAGCGACGGCGAGGGGCGCATGCGGGACTTCTTCTCGCAGATGGCCACCCTCAACCTGACCGGCGACGGGCGCGACGCCATGCGGGCCACCGGGGTCAAGTACTATGGCCACCTGGACCTCGAGCCGGGGGAGTACCTGGTTCGGGTCCTGGTGCGCAACGCCTCCACCGGCCGCACCGGCGTCGAGAGCGTGCCCGTCTCGGTGCCGGACTACGCCTCCGCCGACCTCCAGGTCCTGCCGCCCTTCTTCATCGAGCCCTCCGACCGGGAGTGGTTCATGGTCCGGGAGCAGCGTGAAGGCCAGGGCGAGACCGTGGTCTACCCCTTCACCGTCAACGGCTCGCCGTACGTGCCGGCGGCCGGGCCGGTGCTGGAGCCCGGGGAGGAGGAGGAGCTGGTCCTGGTCGCCTACAACCTGGACGACGGCTCGGTGGAGCTCGACGGCAAGGTCCTGACGCCGGACGGCCGCGAGCTCGATGCGGGCCGGCTGTCCCTGGTGGAGCGCACGGTCACCGGGGTCGGGGGCGTGGACAAGCTCCTGGCCCGGTTCCGTGTAAACGATCTGGAGAGCGGCACGTACACGCTCCAGGTGGCCCTGGAGCACCCCGACACCGGGGTGGCCCGGGTGAACTCCATCCCCTTCCGGGTGAAGTATCCGGGAAGCTGATGCCCATGACAGCGGGAGAACCCCGATGAAACGATCGATTCAGACCGCCTTCGCCTGGTCGGTGGTGGCGCTGTTGATGGCCACCGCCCCGGCCGACGCCCAGAAGCGCAACCCACGGAATTCCGACCAGTTCGACGAAACGCTGGACGTGGTCACCATCGAGGTGCCGGTCCAGGTGATCCAGGACGGCGACCCGGTCCGCGGCCTGACGGCCGGGGACTTCCGCCTGTTCGACGGCCGCAAGGAGCAGGAGATCACCGGCTTCGACGTGGTGGACCTCCGGGAGCCCGGGAAAGAAGCTCCCCGGCGGCTCGAGCAGGTTCCCATCTCCGCCCGGCGGCACTTCCTGCTGCTCTTCGACCTGTCGTTCTCCGATCCTTCGGTCATCGCCCGGGCCCGCCACGCGGCCCTGGACCTGGTGGAGGAGGAGTTCCATCCGTCGGACGTCGTGGCGGTGGCGACCTACACGCACAACCACGGACCGCAGCTCGCCCTGGGCTTCACCTCCGACCGGCGCCAGATCCGGCTGGCGGTGGAGACCCTGGGTCTGCCCCAGCTCTTCGAGCAGGCGAACGACCCGCTGGCACTGATCCTGGGGGACCCGGACCTGGCGGGCCCGGACGACGGCGTGGGGGTCGAGGGGGAGACCGGGGTCGCGGACGCGGAGGCCGAGTTCCTGGCCCAGGCCCGGGACTACGCCATCGGCTTCAACCGGCAGCGCCGCGGCGAGGCCCAGGGCCAGGTGCTGGCCCTGACGACGGCCATGGAGGACCTGGCGAAGGTGATGCGCGACGTCACCGGGCGCAAGTACGTGGTCTACCTCTCGGAAGGTTTCGATTCCGACGTCATCCTGGGCACCGACGACGCGGAGCGGTCCCGGGAGATGGCCGCCGCCGTGGCGAACAACGAGAGCTGGCGGGTGGACTCGGAGGAGCGCTACGGCTCCACGGGCACCCTCACCGCCGTCAACAGCATGCTGGAGGAGTTCCGCCGTGCGGACTGCACCATCCAGGCGGTGGACGTGGGAGGCCTCAGGGCCGGCGACGACGCCCGGGCCCGCGCCGGCGGCCAGGACAGCCTGTTCATGATGGCGGACCAGACCGGCGGCGAGCTCTACCGCAACTTCAACGACCTGGGCGGGGCGATGGGGGAGATGCTCGAGCGCACCTCGGTCACCTACGTCCTGGCCTTCCAGCCGGAGGACCTGGAGTCCGACGGCGACTATCACCGCCTGCGGATCGAGGTGGACGGGACGTCCCGGGGGACCCGGGTGCTCCACCGCCCGGGGTACTACGCGCCGCGGCCCTTCGCCGACCGGAGCCCCCTGGAAAAGCGCCTCGAGGCGGCGGAGAAGATCCTCTCCGGCCGGGAAGCCGGCCCCCTGTCCATCGCCGCCGTGGCGGCCCCCTTCCGGGCCGAGGCGGGCCAGGCGTACGTGCCCGTCCTGATCGAGATCGACGGCCCCGGCCTGCTCGCCGGCCTCGATGGCGACACGGCGGCCCTGGAGGTCTACGCCTACGCCATCGCCGAGGACGGCACGGTCCAGGACTTCCTGAGCCAGAACATGGGCCTGGAGGTGGCCAAGGTCCGGCCGGCCCTGGAGGCGTCGGGCCTGAAGTTCTTCGGGGACCTGGATCTGCCGTCCGGGGAGTACCTGCTCCGCGTGCTGGTGCGCGACAGCGCCAGTGGCCGGTCGAGCACCCGGGTCGTGCCCCTCACGGTGCCGGAGTTCGGCTCCGGCGCTCCGACCCTGGCCATGCCCCTGTTCCCGGAGGAGCCGGGCAAGTGGTTGACGGTCCAGGAGGCGGCGGGTGCCGAGGCCCGGACCGACCGGCCGTACCCGTTCATCCTGGAGGGCAACGCCTACATGCCGGCGGCCCGGCCGGTGGTCGCGGCGGGGGGCTCGGCGGAGTTCGTGCTCCTGGGCTACAACCTGGGAGACGGCTCGGTGCCGCTGGAGACCCGGTTCACCACGCTCGACGGCGAGCCGGTGGAGGGCCTCGCAGTCTCCTTCGTCGGGCGCGAGCGCGGTGCGAGCCCGGGCGCCACCCACCTCCGGCTGAAGCTCGAGGCCGGCGACGCGCCCGCCGGGGAGTACCGGCTGGTGGCCGGGATCCAGGGGGAGGCGGCGACCGCGTCGATCCCGGTGGTGGTCCAGGACGGGTAGCGCGCCGCCAGCCCTCAGCCGCGCCCGGCGCGCGTCCGCCCGTGCCGGCGGGCGGTCCGGAACGTGTAGGGGCGGACCTCGCGTCCGCCCGTGGCGAAGCCACCAGTGGCGTTCGCCCCCTCGGGAGGAGGCGAGCTCCTCCCCTACACCCGACGGTCGCCAGGGGGAGCGGACGGGCTCGCCGGCCCGGTACGCCTCCAGGTGCTCCTGGAGCTCCGGGAGCGCCTCCGCCCGGCCCATCTCCCGGGCCCGGCCGATGACCCGCTGTTGCCAGTCGGCGGCCTCCTCGAAGCGGCCGACCTCGGCGAGGGCCATCGCCACCGTCGCGCCGTGCTCCACGCTGGCATAGCTCTGGAACACCCCGGCCGCCAGCTCCAGGGCCCGCTCGCCGTCCCGCACCGCCGGATCCGCCGCCGTCGCCAGCAGGCGCGCCAGCGCGTGCCGCAGGGCCAGGTCCTCCGGCAGCGCCTGGACGCTCTCCTCGAGGCGGCGCCGGGCCTCCCTCTCCCGCCCGGCCAGGAGCAGCGCCGTCGCCCGGCCGAAGTGCGCCGACGCGTCGCCGGGGGCGAGCTCCACGGCGCGGCCGTAGGCCTCCGCCGCGTCCGCGTACCGGCCGGCCTCGCCCAGGGCGGAGGCGCGGGCCAGGTGGACCTCCGGAAGCTCCGGCGCCAGCTCCGCCGCGCGGGCCAGGTGCTCCAGGGCGCCGCCGTCGCCATCGGGTGCCCGGCCGGCGCTGGAGACGAGGTCGGCCATGAAGACGTGGGCCCTCGCCTGGACCCGGGGGTGGCCGTCCAGGGTGGCCGCCCGGCGGTAGGTCTCGAGGGCCTCCGCCCGGCGCTCCCGGGTCTCCAGGACGCTCCCCAGGGCCAGGAGGGCCTCCCCGTCTTCGGGGTCCGCCGCCAGCAGCCGGCGGAGCTCCTCCTCCGCGCGCTCGGGGTGCCCCGTCCGGCTCAGGAGCCGGGCCAGGAGCAGGCGGCCGCCCCGGTCCTCCGGCTGGGCCGCCACCGCGCGGGACGCCGCGTCGAGGGCCTCCTCGGTACGCCCGGCCTGCTCCAAGGCGGCCGCCAGGTTGTAGTGGGCGTTGCCGAAGTCCGGCGCCATCTCCACCGCCCGCCGGAGCTCGGCCACGGCCTCCTCGAGCTCTCCCCGGTCCGCCAGCAGACGCCCCAGGTTGTAATGGGCCACCGCCGTGGCCCCCTCGCCCCGGGCGAGCTCACGGTAGAGCTCCAGGGCCTCCTCGGCGCGGCCGCTCCCGGCCAGGGCCGACGCCAGCGCCTCCCGGGCCCGCCGGTCGCCGGGGGCCGACTCCACCGCCCGGCGGTAGTGCTCGACGGCCTCCTCCGGCCGGTCCCGGGCCATGGCCCGGTTGCCCCGGTCCATGTGGCCCGCCGCGCCGGTGGCGAGGAGGTTCAGGCCGTCCACCAGGGGGTCCTGGAACGCCGGCGGCTCACCGCCCCGGCGGGCCAGGTGCTCCCGGGCCCGGTCCAGCTCGCCGAGCTGCCGGTAGGCCAGGCCGAGCTGGTAGTGGACGGGCCCGGAGTCCGGGTGCTCCTCCAGGACCCCCTCCAGGAGCTCGGCGGCCCGCTCCGGCTCGCCCCGCTCCAGGGCGATCCGGCCCAGGCCGTAGTGGGCGGCGGCGCCCGCGCCGGCCTCGAGGGCCGCCCGGTAATGGGCCTCGGCGTCGTCCAGGCGGTTCGCCTCGAGGGCCACCGACGCCAGGTGGAGGAGCGCGGGCACGTCCTCCGGCCTCTGGTCCAGGACGCTTTCGAGCTCCCGGGCCGCCGCCTCCAGCTCCCCCCGGCGCTCGTGGAGCACCCCGAGGTAGTACGGCCACCGGAGGTCGTCGGGGGCCAGGCGGCGGGCGTTCTCGAAGGCCGCCCGGGCGGCGTCGTCGTAGCCGTAGAGGAAGTAGAGCTGGCCCATCCGGCCGAACAGGGCGGCGAGCCCCTCCGGGGCCGCGGCGCCGGCATCCTCGGGGGCGCCGGGAGGGGGCTCGCCGGCTCCGCCCCCCTCCCCGGAGACGGCGAGGGCCCGGTCGAGGGCCTCCCGGTGCTCCGCGAGCTGCTCCCGGATCGACGGGTCGGCCTCCGCGAGGTCGGGGGCGGGGACGGGGAGGAGCTCGGGGACCTCGTCGGCTCCCGGGGTGGCGGCTGGGCCCCCCCCGGGCAGGCCGGCCGGAAGGAGGGCCCACAGGCCCAGGAACACGCCCAGAAGGGCGGTCTTCCTCCGGCTCGAGGTCCGGGTCGAGGTGGCCGTCACTCCCCGTCGCCCCGCCGGACCGCCTCGCCGGTGCCCCGCTCCAGCGTGGTGTAGCGGCCCGTGGGCACGGCGGTCCACTCCTCCGCCGTGCCGTCGACCCAGCGCACCACCACCTTCTCCACGGAGGCCTCATCCCCCAGGCCCACCAGCACCCGCGGGTCCCTGGCCGAGGCGTAGCTGCCGTCCGTCCGCACGCGGCGGCCCACGGGCGGCGCACCCTCCCGGTGGATCTCCACCCAGGCGCCCAGGGCGTCCCGCTCGCCGTCGACGATGCGCAGGCCGATCCAGCTCCGGTCCTGGCCCACCCGGTTCACCAGCAGCCGGGCCGGCCCGGAGTTGTTCGCCAGCAGGGCGTCGGTGTCGCCGTCCCCGTCGACGTCGCCGAAGGCGAGCCCGCGGCTCACCTCCAGGTGCCGGAACACCTCCCCGGCTTCGCCGGTCACGTCCTCGTACTGCAGGCCTCCCCGGTTGCGGAAGAGCTGGTTCGGCTGGGCCAGGGGGTACGCCTCGCCCCGGCGGGCCTGCTCCTCGATCACGGTGACGGCGCCGTTGACCACCATCACGTCCAGCCGGCCGTCGTTGTCCCAGTCCAGGAACCCCGCCCCGAAGGCGGTGCGCTCCACGCCCGGCGGCCCCAGGGCCGTGGCGGCGGTCCGGTCCAGGAACAGCCCGTCGCCCTCGTTGCGGAAGAAGGTGTTCGTCTCCCCCGCCAGGTGGGTCATGAACAGGTCCTCGTCGCCGTCCCCGTCCACGTCCGCCGCGTCCACCCCCATGGAGGCCTCCGGCTGCCCCTCCCGGTTGACGGCGCAGCCGGCGAGAACCGCGTCCTCCCGGAAGGCCCGCTCCGCCGGCCGGTCCGGCGCCTCCCGGTTCATGAAGAGGAAGTTCGCCATCTGGTCGTTGGCGACGTAGAGGTCGAGCCAGCCGTCGCCGTCGAAGTCGCCGGTGACGACGCCCAGGCCGTTGCCCTCGTGCTCGGCGATCCCGACCCGGGCCGAAACGTCCTCGAAGGTGACCGTGCCGTCCTCGCCGGGGCCGAGGTTGCGCAGCAGCCGGTCCGCCACGGGCCGGTACGCCAGGGGGGAGCAGTAGTCCGGCGCCCCGCTCGACGTCGTGCACTTGCGGTGCCGGGCGTACTGGAAGTCGATGTAGTTGACCACGTAGAGGTCGAGCCAGCCGTCCCGGTCGTAGTCCAGGAAGGCCGCCGCGACGCTCCAGCGGCCGTCGTCGGCCCCGGCGGCGCCGGTGGCGTCGGCGAAGGTGCCGTCGCCCCGGTTGCGCAGCAGCTGGTTCGAGCCGAAGTTGGCCAGGTAGAGGTCCACGTGCCCGTCGTTGTCGTAGTCGCCGGCGGCGACCCCCATGCCGTAGCCCGTGGCGAGCTCCGCCACGCCCGACTCCTCCGTGACGTCGGTGAAGCGGATCTTCCGGGAGCCGTCGGGGCGGACCTCGGTGTCGTTGCGGTAGAGCCGGTCGGACAGCGGCTCCGGGTGCTCCGGCGGGAAGACGGCGTCGTCCAGCTCCTTGTCCGGGCCGAGCATCGTCCCCTGGACCAGGTAGGCGTCCAGGTCGCCGTCGCCGTCGTAGTCGAACAGGGCGGCGCCGGCGCCGGTGACCTCCACGATGTAGAGCTCGCCGGACATGCCGTTGAAGTGGGTGAAGTCCAGGCCCGAAGCGGCGGCCTCGTCGGTGAAGGGCGCCGGGGCCGGGGGAGCCGGGGCCTCCGCCGGGGAGGCGGCGGTCCCGTCGGGGCCTTCCGCCGGGGATCCGCCCGGCGGCGGGGCGCCGGTCTGGGTGCCGGCCAGGGCTCCGGCCCCCAGGAGGAGGGCCCCCAGGGCGGTTGGGAACGAGCCGGGGAAACGCGCCGGCGAGGACTTCGGAAACACCGTCATGGGATGCGAGCTCGGGGCTTCCGGGAGCGGCCCGGGCCGACTCGAAAGCCGGCGGGACCCCCCGGTCGGCTGCGCGGGTAGACTACCGCAGACGATGCCTCGTTCCCATGACCTGGTGGCTCGGCGAATCGTCGTGAAGCGCGCGGACTCTTCCTCGAGGCGTGGAGGGGAGGAGCTTGTCTCCTCCCGTGCTCCGGCGACCCCCGGGCCTTACCGCACCGAGGGCGGAGGCAAGCTCCGCCCCTACACGCTCGGGTTCCGGGCGGCAACCCGCGCCGGGCGCAGCGTTGCGGCCCTCCTCCTGGCGATGGGCCTCTCGGCCGCGGCTCCGGGTCCCGTCCCCGCCGCTCCCGGGGAGGGAGCGACCCTCTCGTCCACCGAGGGCTACGGGCTGGTCCGGGACCTCATGTCCGACGAGCGCTCGCGGCGCCGCCGGGCCGCCGGACGGCTGATCGAGGCCGGCGACGAGACCCTGGTGCCGGCCCTCGTCGACGCCCTGTTCTTCATCCCCCGGAAGGACCGCGAGCTCGCCCTCAACGTCCTGGAGTCCCTCACCGGTGAGCGCCTGGGCAGCCGCTACCTGGACTGGGTCGAGCTCGTGGGCTCCCGGACGGAGCTCCGGCCGAAGGAGGGCTACGCCGGCTGGAAGGGATCGCTCCTCGAGCGCATCGACCATCGCTACGGGCGCCTGGTCGACTCGGACGCCCCGGCCCGGATCCGCCTCGAGGAAGTGGTCTGGGGGGGTGTCCGCCTGGAGGGGATCCCGGCCCTGGACCGGCCCCGGCACGTGGGCGCCCGCGACGCGGACTTCATGCTGGACGACGAGATCGTCTTCGGCGTCTCCGGCGGCGGCGAGCACCGGGCCTACCCCCGGCGGGTCCTCTCCTGGCATGAGATGGCGAACGACGTGGTGGGCGGCGAGCCGCTGACCCTCTCCTTCTGCACCCTGTGTGACTCGGCGGTCGTCTACTCCGGGCGCCTGGCCTCCGGCCAGGTGCTGACCTTCGGCACGTCCGGGCTCCTCTACCGGAGCAACAAGCTGATGGTCGACCGGAGCACCGGCACCCTCTGGTCGAACCTCACGGGGGAGGCGGTCCTCGGTCCACTCGCCGGGGAGGACCCGCCCCCCACCCTCGAGGTCCTGCCGGTCACCGTCACCACGTGGGCCGCGTGGCGCCAGCGCCACCCGGAGACGACGGTGATGGCCGTGGACCGGACGCGGGCCGAGCGCTGGGGCTTCGACTACTCCCCCGGTGCCGCCGACCGGGCCCGGCGCGGCGTCTCCTTCCCCGTCTGGCGCAAGAGCGACCGGCTGGAGCCCAAGGCGGAGGTCTTCGCCCTGCGGCTGGGTGGCGTGCCCAAGGCCTACCCGGTGGAAGCCGTCCTCGCGGAAGGTGTCGTCAACGACGCCGTCGGCGGCGAGCCGGTGGTCCTCGTCGCCGAGCCGGAGAGCGGCGCGATCCGCGCCTACCGGCGGGGCGGCCACCGGTTCCGCCGCGGGCCCGAGGGTGCCGAGGGCTCGGTGCTGGACCGGGACGGCCGCCGCTGGCGCCTGAGCGAAGAGTCTCTGGAGCCGCCCCCGGGCGCTGAGGGCTCGGAGTCCCTCCGGCGCGTCCCGGGCCACCAGTCCTTCTGGTTCGGCTGGTACGGCTTCTACCCGAGCACCGAGCTCTACGCCCCGGAGTGACCCCGGGATCCTGTAGGGGAGGAGCTTGCCCCTGGCCTGAGCGAGCTGACGAGCCGAACGGCTCCTCCCGGGCCGAGGGGACCACCGGCCGTTGGGCGGACGCAAGGTCCGCCCCTACACGCGCCGGAAGAGGATCGCCGGCCGCCTGGTGCGCCAGGCCTGCGACGGTCCGCCCCTACACGCGCCGGAAGAGGGCCGCGCGCAACGGCGGAGTCCGCGGGAGTTTCAACGAGGGCGGGACGCCCGCCCGAGCCTCTAGCCGCCCCGCACTCCGGGTGATATAGTCTCCCTGGCTTACAAGTCCCTGGCGCCGTAGAACTTCTGCCCGGGGGCGGAGGCTCCGCGCATGGGCGACGGGAACCAGACCACCCAGGTCGAGATCTTCGGCTCCGTCTACCACGTGCGGAGCGACGACGATGCGACGCACCTCCAGGAGGTGGCGGCCGTCGTGGACCGGACCATGCGGGAGATCGCTGGCAAGGTCTCCACGGTCGACACGGCCAAGATCGCCATCCTGGCGGCACTGAATCTGGCTGACGAGCTGTCCCGGACAGAGAGCGAGCAGCGAGGGGAACGGGTCGAGATCCAGGAGCGGTTGGCAGCACTGAACGGGGAATTGAGCGACGCGCTCCACGGTTGAACGGGCACGTGGCGCAAGCCACCCAGACGATATGAGCTTTCGAGAGACAGCATCCCCTGTGTGGTTCGTGATGGGTCGACCCATTGTAGAACCAACACTCATCACAAGGGAGTCTTCAACCGTCGGACTGTGCAAGCCTCGCACGCACGGGGAAGCTGATGGCCGGCGGCGCGGACACCCACCTGGCGCTTAAGGTTCTAAGCGCGGCGGACCACACGGCTGCGCGGGGGATGCCTCTCGTTTTCCCCTCCTCCTGACGGAGGCTCCGGATCGGATCGACCTCCCCTCCCGCCCGGGACACGGGGAGGCACGTTGGAGATCTATACGTTGTTGGGGGTGGCGGCGGCCACGGCCGCCGTCGTCCTGCTGGTCTGGTGGCTGGTCCTGCGCCGCCAGGCCCGCCGGGTGACCGCGCGGGCGCGGCGCCAGGCCGCGAAGATCCTGGAGGAGGCCGAGCGCTCCGGCGAGACCAGGCTCCGCGAAGCGGAGATCGTCGCCAAGGAGAAGCTCCTCCAGGCCCGGAGCGAGTTCGAGAAGGCCTCCCGGGAGCGGCGCTCCGAGCTCGAGGGCCTGGAGCGGCGCCTCACCCAGAAGGAAGACCTCCTGGACAAGCGGGTCGAGAAGCTCGACGGCCGCGAGCGTGAGCTCCTGGTCCGCGAGCGCGGCCTCCAGGAGCGCGAGACGGTCACCTCCCGCCGAGAGTCGGAGCTGGACCGCCTACTCGCCCAGGAGCGGGACAAGCTGGAGCAGATCGCCGGCCTCACCGCCCAGCAGGCCAAGGAGGAGCTCACCCGGGTCATCGAGAACGAGGCCCGGATGGACGCGGCCCACCTGGTCAAGCGGCTCGAGGACGAGGCCCGCGAGCACGCCCAGCGCCAGGCCCAGCGGATCATCGGCATGGCCGTCCAGAGGGCCGCCTCGGACTACGTGGCGGAGACCACCGTCTCCGTGGTCATGCTCCCCTCGGACGAGATGAAGGGGCGCATCATCGGCCGCGAGGGCCGGAACATCCGCGCCCTGGAGGCTGCCACCGGGATCGACCTGATCGTGGACGACACGCCGGAGGCGGTCATCCTCTCCGGCTTCGATCCCTTCCGCCGCGAGATCGCCCGGGTCGCCCTGGAGCGCCTGGTCGCCGACGGCCGGATCCACCCGGCACGGATCGAGGAGATCGTCGAGAAGGTCAAGGCGGAGTTCGACGACCACGTGGTGGAGGAGGGCGAGGCGGCGCTCCTGGAGCTCAACCTCCCCGACGTCCACCCGGAGCTGGTCAAGCTTCTGGGGCGCCTGCGCTACCGCACCTCCTACGGCCAGAACGTCCTCCAGCACTCGAAGGAGGTGGCCTTCCTGGCCGGAGCCATGGCGGGCGAGCTCAAGGCGGACGTCCACGTCGCCCGCCGGGCGGGCCTGTTCCACGACGTCGGCAAGGCCGTCGACCGCGAGGTGGACGGCACCCACCTGGAGATCGGGATCGAGCTCCTGCGCCGCTACGGCGAGACGGAGGAGGTGGTCCACGCCATGGCCTGCCACCACGGCGACTACGACCCGGAGACCGTGGAAGCGATCCTGGTGACCTCCGCCGACGCCCTCTCCGCCGCCCGCCCCGGGGCCCGCCGCGAGATCCTGGAGACGTACGTCAAGCGCCTGGAGAAGCTCGAGGAGCTCGCCGCCGGATTCCGGGGGGTCCAGAAGACCTACGCCATCCAGGCCGGGCGCGAGGTCCGCATCATCGTGGACAGCGGCAAGATCACCGACGAAGAAGCGATCATGCTCTCCCGGGACGTGGCCAAGAGGATCGAGCAGGAGCTGACCTACCCGGGCCAGATCAAGGTCAACGTCATCCGCGAAACCCGCTCCATCGAATATGCCAGGT
>JBKHJP010000428.1:0-3461 GCA_046538065.1 Thermoanaerobaculia bacterium
GGCCCGCCGGTCTCCACCAGGGTGATCGCCCGGCACAGGGCCCGGGGATCGCGGGCCTCGACGCCGGCGGCCAGGCGCTCCACGGCCTCCGGGGCGGTGGCGGCGGACGGAGCGGCCGCGGCCCCTTCGCCAGCCTGCGCCGGAGCCGACCCCCCCCGGGCCCCGGCCATCCCTTCAGTTCCCCTGGAGGAGCTGGCGGGCGATGACCAGCCTCTGGATCTCGCTGGTGCCCTCGCCGATGGTGCAGATCTTGGCGTCGCGGTAGAACTTCTCGGCGCGGTAGTCCTTGATGAACCCGTAGCCGCCCAGGATCTGCACCCCCCGCTCGGAGCAGAAGACGGCCGCCTCCCCGGCGTTGAGCTTCGCCTCGGAGGCGATCCGGGTCACCTTGAGCCCACGGTCCATGGCGTCGGCGGCGGCGAAGGTCAGGGCCTCGGCGGCGGCGATCCGGGTGGCCATCTCCGCCAGGTAGAACTGCACCGCCTGGAAGCGGGCGATGGGGCGGCCGAACTGCTCGCGCTCCTTGGCGTAGTCCCGGGCGGTCTCGAAGGCGCCGATGGCGGTTCCGAGCCCCAGGGCGGCGATGGAGATCCGGCCGCCGTCGAGGATGGCCAGGGCCTGCTTGAAGCCCTCCTCCCGCTCGCCCAGGAGGTGGTCGTCCGGGACGAAGCAGTTCTCCATGACGACCTCCGAGGTGTCGGAGGCCCGGATTCCGAGCTTGTCCTCCTTCTTGCCCGCCCGGAAGCCGTCCATGCCCTTCTCCAGGACGAAGGCCGAGATGTTGCGCCCCTTGCGCCCGTCGGGGTCGGTGACCGCCATGATCACGCAGACGTCCCCGACGGCGCCATGGGTGGTAAAGGTCTTGGCGCCGTTGATTACCCAGCCGCCGTCGACCTTCTCCGCCCGGGTCCGGGTGCCCGCGGCGTCGGAGCCGGCCCCCGGCTCGGTCAGGCTCCAGGCGCCGATCGCCTCGCCCCGGGCCAGGGGCGTGAGCCAGCGCGTCTTCTGCTCCTCGGTGCCGAACTTGTAGATGTGGTTCGAGCACAGGGAGTTGTGGGCGGCCACCGAGATGCCCACGGAGGGGTCGACCTTGGACAGCTCGGTGACGATGAGGACGTACTCCGTGTAGCCCAGGCCGGCGCCGCCGTACTCCTCCGGGAACAGGATCCCCAGGAACCCCAGCTCCCCGGCCTTCTTCATGACCTCCATGGGGAAGCGCTGGGCCTCGTCGATCTCCTCGACGATGGGGTCGATCTCGTTCTTCGCGAACTCCCGGGCGAGCTCCTGCACCGCCCGCTGCTCTTCGGTGAGGGAGAACTCCGGGCCGGACGGCGTCTCGACGCCGAGGGCCGTGTTCGTACGCTCGAGGGTGACCATGGGCTGCGTTCTCCTTGGCTGACCGTGGCTGACCGGTCCGGCGGCGGTCGCGAAAGCGCGAGCGGACGAATCCTACCACCAGGGGTGCCCGGGAATCCTGCGTTCCCCTTGTTCCCCCCGAGCCTTCCCTTGATGCTCCGAGATCTGCTTGTCCCTCCGAGCGAAGTCGAGGAGCCTCAACGGTGTACCGCTCCGAGCCGCCCCCCCCACCCAGGTTCCTCGACTCCGCTTCGCTCCGCTCGGAACGACAAGGGCGCAAGGAAGGGTCGCCCGGAGGGCAAACCCGTGCCCCCCGGCCGGAACCGCTCGCTGCCTCCGGACCCGGCACCCGGGCCGAGGAGAATCCAAATCCTCTCCCGGAAGGCGGAAGACGACGGAGTCCGACGCCGCTCCAACGAGGGCGGGCCAGAGGCGACGGCGCCCACGGTCCTCCCGATGCCCGGCGGCGGCTGAGAGGGGCGGGCCGGGGCTCCCGCCGGGGGGACGTCGAAGCCGTCGCTCCGCGCATCCCTTGCCGTACACCCAGCCCGCCAGACGCGACGGCTGAGCCGAAGCGCGCGCCCGCAGCCCAAGGCCCCACCAGAGCGCGCGCTGGTCCCCCCGTCGGGAGCCCCGGCCCGCCCCCCCACTCCCGGTGCGCGACCAAAGACCCGCCCGAGCCCCTCAGGCTACTCGGCGCCCTCCCCGGCAACCTCGAAGGGCACCACCGCCACCGTGTCCTCCCACGCCATGGCCAGCTTGCCCCCGGCGGCGGTCACGTCCACGAAGAGGATCGTGAACTGGTCGATGGTGTGTTCGCTGGTGTCCATCGTCATCGGCGCCCGGACCACGTCGTACTCCGGGTCGTAGCGGTACGCCCCCCAGGTCGCCACCTCCTCGTCCCGGCTGAAGGTCTCCTGGTGCGGCTGGGACGAGACGATCAGCGTCCAGCCGTCCTCGGCCAGGTCCACGAACAGGCTGTACTCCCCCGGTTCGATCCGCTCGCCGCCGATCACCAGCGGCGCCTCGGTGGACAGGCGGGTGGTCTGGTTCGCCCCGGCGCGCCAGACCGGAGCACCGGCGAGGACCTGCTCGCCGTAGCTCTCCCCGGAACCGAAGACGTCCTCCCGGCCCCGGAGGATCGGCCGGCCGTAGTCCACGTCGAGCCACTGGCCGCCCTCGTAGCGGGTGCGGCCGTTCTCCTGGGTCACCCACTCCCCGCCCACCTGGGTCGAGGCCTCCCCCCGGGGGCTGGCGGGCCGGTCCTCCTGCCCGACGGCGGGAGCGGCCAGGACGAGGGCGACGGCGACGGCGAACAGCGCGTTGCAGGAACGGAGCATGACGATCCTCCTGGATTCGGTTTTCGACATTCGCAAACTCTCGGGATCTCTCGCGGCTCCCGAGCCTACCTCGAAGGCCGCCCGATCCGGGGCCGGGGCCGGAGGGGGCGGCTCCCCGGTCCGGGGACCGGTGACCGGATCGAGCCCCCCGCCCAGGTTCCTCGACTCCGCTTCGCTCCGCTCGGAACGACAACAAGGCGATGGGAAGCTCCTGAGGAGGTGGGAGGCTCCGGGGCGGTGGGAGCCCCGCGCCCCAAACGACCCTTCGGCGCCCTATGCTCCCTCAGGGCGGTACTTCGGACGTCGGCCGCGTGTCGCCGGAGGGGCGTCGAAGCCGGCGCACCCTGCAGATCGGGTGGATCTTCCCACCGTTCCGGGACCTTCCCGAACCCGCAAGAGCCCGCAGACACTCGAGCCCGGAGGCCGCGAGAGCGCCAACGAGGGCGGGCCTCACGCTCCGGCGGCCGACCGGCGGCTCAGGGCGGGGTGGAGGGCTCCTGACCGCAGGGCTCTCGGCCCGCGCTCCGCCCTGCCCGCATTCGAACACCACCTGCGTCCCGAGCGCGGGCCGTGCGAGGCGAGGCCCCTGCGGACCGGACGCCCTCCAGGCCGAGCCGTCCCGGAGGTCGGGAGCCCTCCACCCCGCCCCCTCGCCACCGCAGCGGTCGCCGGACCGGAGGCCGCGAGAGCGCCAACGAGGGCGGGCCGCCCGCTCCGGCGGCCGACCGGCGGCTCAGGGCGGGGTGGAGGGCTCCTGACCGCAGG
>JBKHJP010000429.1:0-3455 GCA_046538065.1 Thermoanaerobaculia bacterium
TCCAGGCGTGGAACTGGAAGGGCCTGGACGTGATCAACGCCCACGAGCGGGACCCCGCGGTCTACGCCCGGGGCATGCGTGAGGCCGCCTCCGCGGTCGCCTCCGGCCGCCTGGACCCCGGTCCGCTCCTGACGCACCGCCTGCCTCTGGAGGATCTGCCGGCGGCCCTGGAGATGGTCGCCGAGCGCCCGGACGGCTTCCTCAAGGCCTGGGTCGACCCCGCGGCGGGCGCGTAGGCTGAACGCCGCCGCCCGGGCGTTCCTGCCTTCCGCCGGCTGGAGCGCTGCCTCGCCCTCCATCCTGTTGTCGCCCCGAGCGGAGTCGAAAGGCCTGGGTGGAAGGCCCCCACCCGGGTTCCTCGACTCCGCTTCGCTCCGCTCGGAACGACAAGGGGTCCGCGCCCCTCCAGGCTCTCCTCGCCCCTGTAGCCGAGGAAATCGAGACGCAAGGCGGTTGCCACGCCCCGTTGCCACGACCGGGGGCGCCGCCCGGGTTGCCCGCACAGCCGCAGGCGGTAGCGCCGCAAGCCTTGTAATCGGCGCAGTTCCCGACTTCCGATTTACAAGCGCCTCCGCCGCCCCACCCGTCAGCCGGTCCGCCCCGGCTCTCGGACCGGTGGCCCGGGCCGTTCCGGCGGTCCCCGGCCGGGCCGCCGTTGAGTTGGCACGGATCTTCCTGCACAGGAGGGCGCCGGCCGGAGTGCGGCGGCAGCGTGACCGAGGAGACATGCGCATGACCGACGGAAAGGTCAGGATCGCCATCGCCGGCGTGGGCAACTGTGCGTCGGCCCTGGTCCAGGGGATCCGCTTCTACCGGAACGCCGAACCCGCGGCCCCGGTTCCGGGGCTGATGCACGTAAAGCTGGGCGGGTACCACGTCCGCGACGTGGAGGTGGTGGCGGCCTTCGACGTGGACGCGCGCAAGGTGGGCCGTGACGTGGCCGAGGCGATCCACGCCGGCCCCAACAACACGTATCGCTTCGCCGAGGTGCCGAAGCTGAACGTGCCGGTCCGGAGGGGGCCGACCCTGGACGGCCTCGGCCCCTCCCTGGCCGAGCGGGTGCCGCAGTCGCCGGAAGAGCCGGTGGACGTGGCCCGGGAGCTCCGGGACCGTGGCGCCCAGGTGCTGGTCTCGTACCTGCCGGTGGGGGCCGAGGAGGCGACCCGCTGGTACGTGGAGCAGGCCCTGGAGGCCGGCTGCGCCCTGGTCAACTGCATCCCGGTCTTCATCGCCTCCAACCCGTGCTGGCAGAAGCGCTTCGCCAAGCGCGGGCTGCCCGTGCTGGGCGACGACGTCAAGTCCCAGGTGGGAGCCACCATCACCCACCGGCTCCTGGCGCGGCTGTTCCGGGAACGCGGGGTGCACCTGGACCGCACGTACCAGCTCAACTTCGGCGGCAACACCGATTTCCTGAACATGCTCGACCGGGACCGGCTGGAGTCGAAACGGCTCTCGAAGACCCGCGCCATCACGAGCCAGCTGGGCCACGAGCTGCCGGAGGGCTCGATCCACGTGGGCCCCAGCGACTACGTCCCCTGGCTGGAGGACCGGAAGTGGTGCCACATCCGGATGGAGGGGACCACCTTCGGCAACGTCCCCCTGAGCTGCGAGCTGAAGCTGGAGGTCTGGGACTCCCCGAACTCGGCCGGGGTCGTGATCGACGCCGTCCGGTGCGCGCGCCTGGCCCTGGACCGGGGCGTGGCAGGCCCCCTGGCCGGACCGGCGGCCTACTTCATGAAGTCGCCGCCGGAGCAGCTTCCAGACCACGAGGCCAGGCTCAGGACGGAGGAGTTCATCCGCGGCACCGGGAGCCAGGCCCGCGGCCGCACGGTACCGGCCCTGGCGGCGGAGTGATCCGTGCGCCCGTCGCCCCTCGCTCCGGAGCTCGAGCCCGGCCCGGCCCCTGCGCCGACCTTCCGGGTGCTCCAGGTCTGGCCCCGGAGTGAGGGGCCCGCCGGCGGAGCGGCCCTCGGTTCGGAGCCGACCGCCGCCGTCCGTGGCCTGTGGCGCGCCCTGGACGCCGCCGGGGTCCGCCAGCAGATCGTGACGCCGGGGCCGCCCCGGAGCCCCCGCCGGCGCCGCTGGGGCCTCCACGGCGAGATCCACCGGGTGGTCCCGCCGGCCGGGGCCCGCCTTCTCTTCGGCCTGGCGGCGGCACCCCTGATGGACGAGCTCGCCGCCCGGACGGACCTGGTCCACGTCCACCTGGCCGGCGCCCCCTCCACCGTGGCCGCCGCGTTGTGGGCCGCCCGCCGGCAGGGGGTAGCCGCCATCGTGGACGTGCCTGCCGGACGGGTGGGGGAACGCGCCGGCGGGCGCTCCGCACCCCGGTTCTCCGCGCTGGAGCACCGCGTCCTCGTCCGTGCCGACGCAGTCCTCTGCCCGGACGACGGCACGCTCCAGCGCCTCGCCGGCCGGGGCCTTCCGGAGGAGCTCCTGGTCCCCCTGCCCCGGAACGCCCCCCCGGCCCACGACGGAGGCCGCGGAGCGCCGGCGACGGCCTCCGTGGCCCCGCAGATCCGGTGGGGACCCGTCGCCGCGGACCTCCTGGGGATCTACCGCCGGATGCGCCGCCGGGCCGCCTCCGGGGATCGCCGGCGGCCGGCCGGGAGGCCGCTGGCCGAGGCCACCGGGGAGGGTCGGTGAGCGCGGTGGCCACACGGGGGGTCCCCTCGCCCCGGCGGGCCGGACCCGCCGTCCGGAGGCTCTCCATGGTCTGCCTGCTGGCATCGGCCGGGCTGCTCTGGGGGTGCCCACAGGCGCGGGAGCCGGACCGCCCGGCGGACGAGGAGCCGGAGGAGGCGACCCCGGGTGAGCTGGAGCTCCGGCCGGAGACGGTGGACGCACCCCACGAGGACGTCCCCCGGCCGTCGGTGCCGGCCGGAGACGCGGAGCGGCCCGGCGTGTCCGAACGGCGGTCGGCCCCGGAGCCGGAGCCGGAGCCGGGAGGCCCTGGGGCGCAGCCCCCTGCGGGGCCGTCCCGGGCGATCGAGCGCGGCCGCTACCTGGCGGAGCGCGTGGCCCAGTGCATCGTCTGCCACACGCCGAAGGACGACGCCGGCGACCTGATCCTGGAGAGGCGGTTCCAGGGGGCTCCGATCCCGGTGGAGTCGCCGTACCCGGGCCGGACCTGGGCGGTGGAGGCGCCGGCGATCGCCGGGCTGTCGTTCTACACGCGGGAGGAGGCGGTCCGGCTCCTGACGGAGGGGATCGCCCGGGACGGAGAGCCGCCCCGGCCGCCGATGCCCCGGTTCGGGATGACGCGGGAGGACGCGGAGGCGGTCTTCGAGTTCCTGAGGAGCCTGCGCTGACCGGTCTGGACCGGTTGTGGGAGGGGGGAGGGGCCGGGGCGCCCGGCGCCCGGGGACGGCGGGCGCTGGTGGGGCTTCGGGGCGCAGGGCGCCCGCCTCGGCACGGCCCGCGCTCCCCCGGCTCGGGCTCCGCCCCGCCCGTGG
>JBKHJP010000430.1:0-3452 GCA_046538065.1 Thermoanaerobaculia bacterium
AGCGCCCCCGGGGGTTGAAGTCCGAGCCCCCCTTGGCGCCGCCCATGGGCAGGGTGGTGAGGCTGTTCTTGAACACCTGCTCGAAGGCCAGGAACTTGAGCACCGAGAGGTCCACCGAGGGGTCGAAGCGAATCCCCCCCTTGTACGGCCCGATGGCGCTCGAGAACTGGACCCGGTGGCCCCGGTTGACCCGGACCCGGCCGTCGTCGTCCTCCCAGCAGACCCGGAAGCTGATGATCCGGTCGGGCTCGGTCATCCGGGTGAGGATCCGGGCCCACTCGTACCTCGGGTGCTCGTTGACGAAGGGCACCACCTTCTCCGCCACCTCCCGCACGGCCTGGTGGAACTCCAGCTCGCCGGGGTTGCGGCGGATGATGTCCTCCATGAACGCATCGAGCTCGATCGTCATGGGGCTCTGCTCTCCTGGATCGGGGGTGGGGGTCGGCCGGACGGTTACGGCCATTTTGCCACAAGTCGCGCAGAACGTCCGCCTGCCCTGCCACCCCGAAAGGCGGGGCGGGTGCCGTCCCCCAGCGACCCGGCGAGCCACCCGGCGGAGCGTTGGCGCCGGGAAGCCCGGCGGCTACGCTCCGACGCGCGGGAGCCTCCGGGAACCGCGAGGGAGGTCGGCCGATGCCCGGGCAAGGACGGCGAGGAGCAGAAGCCGCCGGGGGCGGCGAGCTGGACCGCCTGGCGGCGGCCGAGGAGCGGCTCGGCCGGAGGGTGGAGCACGCCCGGCGGACCGCCCGGCGCCTCGTGGACCGGGCACGCCGGCGGGCCCGCACCCTGGAGGAGGGCGCCGACGCCGCGCTGGAGGAGTTCGTGGCGGCGGGACGCGCGGAGATCGAAGCGGAGGCGAGCCGGCGGATCGAGGACATCGAGGCCGACGCGCGGCGGCGTGCCGCGGTCCACGAGGAGGTCCAGGGTGAACGGGTCCACGAGCTGGCCGGCTTGGTCCGGCGGCGGGTCCTCGTCTCGCTCGACCCGTCCGGGACGACGGCCGCGGCGCGGCCCGGCTCCGGCCGCGAGCGGAGGTCCGGCCCGTGATCGTCGCCATGGCCAGGATCCGGGTCCTGGGACCCCGCTCCGCCCTGGAGCGCAGCCTGGAGGTGCTCCAGGACGCCGGAGTCTTCCAGCCGGTGATCCCCGCCGCCGCGGAGCCGTTCTTGCCCGTCGAGCCGCGCCCCGCAGAACGCCGGGAGGAACGCCAGCTCCGCCGGGTCGTGGAGGTGGTGGAAGGGGCCGTGGAGCGCCTCCCCGGTGGCGGCGGCGCCGCGGCCCCCGGAGAGGGCGACGCCGTCCGCTCCCCGAGCCGCAGCGACGCCGCGGCCTGGGCCCGGACCGCCCGGCGGGTCCGGCGGCGCTCCGACGCCCTCCACGAGCGCCTCCGGGCCCTGGAGGACGAGCGGGACCTCCTCCAGAAGTACCGGAGCCTCCTCACCTCGCGCCTGGTCCGGGAGCTCGCCGCCCGCCCCCGGGACGACGAATCGGGGGAGCGATTCTCCGCCGACCTGGTCCTCCTGCGTTCCTCCGATCCCGGCGCCTTCGACCACCTGAGGGCCGCCCTCGAGGAGGCCCTGGACGGCGCCGTCGAGCTCCGGAAGCACGCACTGCCCACGGGGGAGACCGTCGTCCTGGTCTTCGCCCCGGCACGCCGGGCCCGGGACGTCCAGGAGCTGCTGGATCGCGCCCGCCTGGAGGAGGTCCCCGTCCCGTCGGGCCTGGGGGCGGAGTCCTCGCCCCTGGAGGCCCTGCCCCGGATGGCCGGGCGGCTCGAGGAGATCCCGGACGAGATCCGGGCCGCCCGCAGGGAGCTGGCGGACGTGGCGGCGCAGCACCGGGGGGAGCTGGCGTCCGCCCGCCTCGCCCTGAGGGACCGGCTCGCGCGCCTGGAGGCTCTGGGGCGGGCCCGCGCGACGGAACGGGCCTTCGCCCTCGAGGGCTGGGTCCCGGAGGCGGTCCTGCCGGCCCTGGAGGATCGCCTGGGCCGGGAGCTCGGGAACACCGTGGTGGTGGAGCGCGTGGGCCGGGAGGAGTGGGCCGGGGAGGAGGCACCGGTGGTGCTCCGGAACCCGCGCCTGCTCCGCCCGTTCGAGCGCCTGACCCGGGTCCTCCCCCTGCCCCGGTACGGCTCCATCGACCCGACGCCCTTCGTGGCGGTCTTCTTCCCGATGTTCTTCGGCCTGATCCTGGGGGACGTGGGCTACGGCGTGATGCTGGCGGCCCTGGCCCTTACGGTGCACCTGCGCTCGAAGCCGGAGGGCCTGGCCCGGGACGTGGCCCGGATCGCCGGGGCCTGCGCCCTGTTCACCGTGGTGTTCGGGCTGCTCTACGGCGAGCTCTTCGGCGATTTGGGCCACCGGTGGCTGGGCCTGGAGCCGATCCTCTTCGACCGGGGCGAGGCGATCCTTCCCTTCCTCGGCCTGGCCCTCGCCCTGGGCCTGGTGCACCTGGTCCTGGGCCTGGGGCTGGCGGTGGCGCAGGCCCTGCGGGGGGAGCGCCGGCGGGCCCTGGGGCCGGGGGCCACCGCCGTCATGCTGCTCCTGGTGGCCACCGCGCTGCTGGTCGCCGCCCGGGTGCTCCCCTCGGGCTTCTACACGCCGGTGGTGATCGGGCTCCTGATCGCCTTCCCCGTGCTGGTCCTGGCGGAGGGGATCCTCGCCCCCCTGGAGCTCCTCTCCACCCTGGGGCGGATCCTCTCCTACGCCCGGGTCATGGCCCTCGGCGTCGCTTCGGTGATGCTCGCCGTGGTGGCCAACCGGATGGTAGGGGCGGTGGGCAGCGTCCTGGTGGGCACGCTGTTCGCGCTCCTCTTCCACCTGGTGAACTTCGCCATCGGCCTGTTCAGCCCCACCATCCACGCCCTGAGGCTCCACTACGTGGAGTTCTTCGGGACCTTCTACAGCCCCGGAGGCGGCCGCTACGAGCCCCTGGGCCACTGGCGGCCCCGGGCCGCCGAGCCGGCTCGCCCGCCGGAGGCGAAGCTCCACTAGGAGGCACCATGGAACCCCTCTGGATCAGCCTGGGAGCGGCCCTCGCGGTGGCCGTCCCCGCCCTCGCCACCGCCTGGGCCCAGGCCCGGATCGGCTCCGCCGCCGCCGCCAGCCTGGCGGAGAAGCCCGAGCTGTCGGCGACCGCCATCATCCTCGTCGCCATCCCCGAGACCATGGTGATCCTGGGCTTCGTGGTGGCGGTGCTCATCATCCTCCAGGAGACCGGCGGCTGACGGCCGGGAGCGGTGATGGCGCTGCCGGAGCTGCTGGAGGCACTGGAGCGGGATGCGGAGGGCAAGGCCCGGAGCCTGGTCCGGGATGCCGCCCGGGAGGCCGGAACGATCGTCGCCGAGGCCCGGGAGCAGGCGGCGGAGCGTCGCCGGGCCCTCCTCGACCGGCGCCTGGCGAGCGCCCGGGAGGAGGCGGCCCGCCGGGTGGACGAGGCCCGTGCCGAGGCCC
>JBKHJP010000076.1:0-14548 GCA_046538065.1 Thermoanaerobaculia bacterium
TCGGCGTCCAGGGTGTGGATGGCGCAGGCCAGGCAGGGGTCGAAGGAGTGGACGGTGCGCACCACCTCCAGGGGGCGCTCCGGGTCGGCCACGGGGTTGCCCACCAGGGACGCCTCGTACGGACCCATGCGGCCCTGGGCGTCCCGGGGGCCGGCGTTCCAGGTCGACGGCACCACCGCCTGGTAGTTGGCGATCTTGCCGTCCCGGATCACCACCCAGTGGGAGAGCGTCCCCCGGGGCGCCTCGTGGAAGCCGAAGCCCTTCTGCTCCCCCTTGGGGAAGACCGGCTCGTTGAAGATGTCGGTGTCGCCGGAGCCGATGTTCTCCGCCAGGAGCTGCCAGTGCTTGAGGGCCGCCTCGGCGATCACCGTGGCCCGGACCGCCCGGGCCAGGTGCCGGCCCAGGGTGGAGTGGCAGACCTCCGGCCCCAGACGGGTGCCGGCGATCGTCGAGGCTTCCCCGAGGGCGAAGTCGAGCCAGCGCTTCGTCGGCTCGTGGCCGCCGGCGTAGCCCACCAGCACCTGGGCCAGGGGCCCCACCTGCATGGGCCGGCCCTGGAAGCGCGGCGACTTGACCCAGGAGTACTTGCCGTCTTCGTCGAAGCCGGTATAGCTCGGGACCGTCTCCCCCTCCCAGGGGTGGCGCTGCCAGTCGCCGTCGTACCACGAGCGGGCGATGGACTCTTCCACGTTGTCCCGGAAGTAGGAGTCCTGGAAGCCGGTGAAGGGCTTCACCGAGCCCAGGTCTCCGTCCATGACCGTGCCGCCGGGCAGGTCGAACTCGGTTCCCGCCGGGTCCAGGGGCAGGTCCGGCACCGCCAGGTAGTTGGTCACCCCGGCGCCGTAGCCCAGCCACTCCGGGTACATGGCCCCGATGGCGATGACATCCGGCAGGTAGACCTCCTTGACGAACCGCTCCACGTCCACCAGGAGGTCCTTCATGGCATAGATCTGGTCCATCTTGAGCGTCGCCTGGTTGTCCAGGTTGATGGCGTTGGCGACGCCGCCCACGGCCAGGTTCTGGATGTTCGGGGTTTTCGAGCCGAGGATCGCCACCACCTGGTTCGCCAGGCGCTGGTACTCCAGGGCCTGGAGGTAGTGGGAGACCGCCAGGAGGTTGACCTCCGGCGGCAGCTTCATCGCCGGGTGACCCCAGTAGCCGTTGGCGAAGATGCCGAGCTGGCCGCTGTCCACCAGGGCCTGGACCCGTCCCTTGACCGCCTCCAGCTCCCGGCGGCTGTTACGGTGCCAGGGCGAGAGGCTCTCCCCCAGGCGGCTGGCCTCCGCCGGGTCGGCCTCCAGGGCCTTCGTCACGTCCACCCAGTCCAGGGCGGACAAATGGTAGAAGTGGACGATGTGGTCGTGGAGCGCGTGGGCCGCCAGGATGATGTTGCGGATGAGCTGGGCGTTCTTCGGGATCTCCAGCCCGATGGCGTTCTCCACGGCGCGGACCGAGCAGATGGCGTGGACGGTGGTGCAGACGCCGCAGATCCGCTGGGTGAAGAGCCAGGCGTCCCGGGGGTCCCGGCCCTGGAGGATCAGCTCGATGCCGCGCCACATCTGGCCCGAGGACCAGGAGTCGCGGACCGCCCCGCCGTCCACCTCCACGTCGATGCGCAGGTGGCCCTCGATGCGGGTGATGGGATCGATGGTGATGCGTGCCATGTTCGTTCCTCCCGGCGTCAGCCCGCTTCAGCCCCGGCTGGGGGCCCACTCGGGGTCCCACCGGGAGCCCGGCTGGGAATCGGGCCGCCGGATCGTGGCGCGCTCCCCGCGCCGGCCAGAATCGGGA
Organism: Thermoanaerobaculia bacterium; assembly: GCA_046538065.1. Taxonomy (GTDB): domain Bacteria; phylum Acidobacteriota; class Thermoanaerobaculia; order Multivoradales; family DATKCC01; genus JBKHJP01. The sequence continues at coordinate 1,792 of JBKHJP010000076.1, forward strand.
ACCGCTGGATCAGGTAGACGTAGGCCAGGACCTCGAAGGCCACGAAGCCCACGGTGACCAGCATCTCGGGGATCGACGGGAAGTACGACCAGTTGTCCCCCGGGTTGAAGGCCATGAGATAGGTCGAGAACCGGTAGAGGGCGCCCCCGAAGACCAGGAGCACCGCCGCCTGGAACAGCCAGCCGAGACCGCGCCTCCGGTCCTCCAGGCGCCCGCGGGCGACGAGCATGCCCAGGGCGACGAGGCCCACGGCGATCTCCAGCCAGAACCAGAAGGCGTAGGAGGTGGCCTCGAGGGCCAGGCCGAAGCGCCCGCGCACGGCCACGTCCACCAGGCGCACGACGAGCCAGAGGCCCAGGACCCAGGCCATGGGGCGGGCCAGGCCCAGGAGCATCTCCCGCTCCGGGCGGCGCCCCAGGAGGCGCGAGGAGAGGACCGACTCCATCGCCACCACGCCGTAGCCCATCCCCAGGCAGCCCACCAGGAAGAGGAGCGGCACCAGGGGGGTGTTCCACAGCGGGTGGAGCTTGGGGCCGGCCAGGAGCATCATCGTCCCCAGGGACGACTGGTGCATGGTGGGCAGGACGATCCCCAGGGCGAGCACCCAGGGCAGGGCCCTTTCCACCTTCGGCCGGGCCTTCCGGGCGAAGCGCGCCAGGGCCGGCCAGGCGCTGGACTGCTCCCAGCGCTCCAGGAACGCCGGGGAGAGCTCGATCCACAGGACGAAGACGTAGGCCATGATGCACAGGGCCACTTCCAGCAGCGCCGAGCTCAGGTTCCAGCGCCAGAAGAAGATCGGCACCTTCCAGATCCACCAGGGCCGGCCCACGTCCACCACCACGGCGAGCCCCGCCAGGGTGTAGCCCAGGGCGCTGGTGACCAGCGCCGGGCGTACCAGGGGGTGGTACTTGCCCTTGTTGAGGATGTAGACCATCAGCGCCACGGCGTAACCACCGCAGGCCAGGGCCGTGCCGGTGACCACGTCGAAGGCGATCCAGAGGCCGAAGGGGTAGCCGTCGGAGAGGGCCGTCGTCGGGCCCAGGCCGACGGCGAAGCGCCAGGCCACGATGGCGAACCCGAGGACCCCCAGGGCGAGGAGGATCCAGGTGGGCCGGGTGAGGACCCGGCCCCCCGCCGGAGACTGGTGTGCGCTCGTCACGACGGCACCTCCTCCTCGGCGCCTTCCTCCGAGCGGCGGCGGTTGCGCCACATGACCAGGGAGAGCAGCCCGTAGAGGGCCACCGGAGCGACGAACCCCTTGTAGATCGTGTGCTGAACGGTACGGGCCAGCCCGGGCGTGGGTTCGTCGCCCAGGTCCGGCAGGCCCATCTCCTGGTAGGTCACGTTCGACGGGGCCAGGACCAGGCACTGGGTGCCGCCGCCCTCGGTCTCACCGAAGATTGTTTCCTGGTACCGGCCGGGGCTCTCGGCGATGCGGCGCTTCGCCTCCGCCAGGAGGTCGGCGCGCTCGCCGTAGATCACCGCCCCCACCGGGCAGACCTCGGTACAGGCCGGCTCCTTGCCCTCCGCCAGGAGGTGGTTGCACAGCTCGCACTTGACGATCTTGGGCACCGGGGTGTCCCACTCGAACTTGGGCACGTTGTAGGGACAGGCCACCTGGCAGTACCGGCAGCCGACGCAGAGGTCCGGCTCCCAGGTGACGATCCCGTGCTCGCGCTTCTGGAAGGCGCCGAGCATGCAGGCGGAGACGCAGCCCGGATCGATGCAGTGCATGCACTGGGCCTTGAAATACGACGTGCGCCCGTCGTCCGACCGGAAGAGCTTGATCACCGTCTTCGTCCGGTCGTTCAGGTCCATGGGCATGTCGTACAGGGGGTGGGCGCGGTCGTCCGGGGGCAGGCCGTTGGCCTCGTGGCAGGCCACGACGCAGGTCTTGCACCCGATGCACAGGGTCGCGTCGTAGAGCAGGCCCACGGCGTCCGGCGGCGCCTCGGCCGGGGCCGAGGCCCGCGCCGGCAGAGCCCCGGCCACCGACGCGGCCCCGGCCCCGGCCAAAACCTTCAGGGCGGAGCGGCGGTCCATGGTCACGCCTCCCCGTCCCCGGCGGGGCCGCCAGCCTCTGCGGCTTCGCCGTCGTCGCCCTTGCCCAGTCGGCTGCCGGCCACCAGGCCGGCGCCCACCAGGCCGCCCGCCAGGGCGCTCCCGGCGGCCACCGCCCAGGGGTCGATCTCCCCCTGCTCGGCGGCGATCGGGGCGTAGGTGTCCGGCGGGGTCGGGCGGTCGATCCGGACCGTGTCGTGGAGGGCCACCTTGAAGGCGAGCGTCTCCTCGGTGCAGCCGAAGCAGGGGTGGCCGAGGCCGATGGGCCAGGCGCCGTCGACCTCGCCGAAGTGCTGGGTGGAGCAGTTCGCGTGGGTCCGGGGACCCTTGCAGCCCAGCTTGTACAGGCACCAGCCCTGGCGGTGGCCCTCGTCGCCGAAGCGCTCGGCGAACCGGCCGGCGTCGAAGTGGGGCCGGCGCGGGCAGTGCTCGTGGATCGTGCGGCCGTAGGCGAACCGCGGCCGGCCCTTCTCGTCCAGCTCCGGCAGCGTGCCGTAGGTGGCGTACTGGAGGACGGTGCCCAGGAAGTTGTAGGGGTTCGCCGGGCAGCCCGGGATGGTGACCACGGTCTTGCCCTCCAGGACCTGCGGTGCGCCGGTGGCGCCGGTGGGGTTCGGGTCCGACGACGGGATTCCGCCCCACGAGGCACACGAGCCGATGGCGATGACCGCCCCGGCGCGCTCGGCGGCTTCGGTGACGATGTCCAGGGCCGTCCGGCCGCCGATCTGGCAGTAGATCCCGCCGTCCCTGGTGGGGATCGACCCCTCCACCACCAGCACGAACTCGCCGTCGTGGCGGTTCATGGCCGCCATGCGAGCCTCCTCCGCCAGGTGGCCGGAGGGCACCATGAGGGCCTCGTGGTAGTCCAGGGAGATCAGGTCGAGGATCAGCTCGTCCAGGGCCGGGTGGGAGGTCCGGAGCAGGGACTCCGTGCACCCGGTGCACTCCTGGAACGAGAGCCAGATCACCGACGGCTTGAGCCCCGCAGCCGCCTGCTCGGCGAAGAGCTTCGCCGCCGAGGCGGGCAGCCCCACCGCCGCCGCGGCGATCGAGCAGATCTTGAGGAACGAGCGCCGGTCGATGCCGCGGCCCGGCGCGTGGTCCGTCGGGCCGCCGGGAACTTGGGTCTGCTCCATGTGTCTCCTCCCAGGCTGCGGGCGTGTCGGCGATCCCTTTCTACGCCCCCGTGCCGTCGCCCCGAACACTCACCGGGGCGGGGGCAGGACCGCCGGCAGGTGGGAGGCCGCCCTCCCCCGCGGGGTTGGGCCGTGCAGGGGAGGAGCTTGCCTCCTCCCGGGGTGGGGGGCGTGTAGGGGAGGAGCTTGCCTCCTCCCGGGGTGGGGGGCGTGTAGGGGAGGAGCTTGCCTCCTCCCGGGGTCCAACCGTCGTGGCCACTTCGCTTCGGGCGGACGCGAGGTCCGCCCCTACACGCGGATTTGGCCCGTTTCGCTTCGGGCGGACGCGAGGTCCGCCCCTACACGCGAGTCAAGGGATCCCTTCCCCCGGGCGGACGCGAGGCCGCCTTCACGCGAACCGGGGCTCGCGGTGCCTCGGGCGGGACGCTCCTTTGTCGCCCCGAGCGGAGCGCAGCGGAGTCGAGGGGCCTGGGCGGGACGCTCCTTTGTCGCCCCGAGCGGAGCGCAGCGGAGTCGAGGGGCCTGGGCGGGGGGCCGGCGCCCGTCGGAGTCACCTCCGCTGACTGACCCCCACGATCTGAAGCGGAGCCGCGCCAGCGTCCAGGTGCGCTGAAGCGCACCCTACGGCCCTGAGGCGGAGCCTCCCCGCCCTCTAACAGATCCGGGGCAACTGCTCGCCGGAGAGCATGTCCACTACCCGCTCGCCGCCGATGCGGCTGCGGAGCAGGACGCGTCCCGGCGGCTCCGCCGTAGCCTCGCCGATGACCGCCGCCCGACGGCCCAGGGGGTGGGCGCGGAGGACCTCCAGGGCCTCGTCGGCGCGCTCCGGCGCCACGATCGCCAGGACCTTGCCCTCGTTGGCCACGTACAGGGGGTCGAAGCCCAGGATCTCGCAGGCGCCCCGGACGTCCTCGCGCAGGGGCAGGGCGCGCTCGTCCAGGCGGATCCCCACGCCGGCCCGGGCGGCGATCTCGTTGGTGGCGCTCGCGACACCGCCCCGGGTCGGGTCCCGCAGCACGTGGACGTCCTGCCCCAGGGCGCCCAGGAGCCCCGCCACCAGCTCGTGGAGCGCCGCCGAGTCGCTCTCGACGGCGGTCTCGAGCTCCAGGCCCTCCCGGACCGAGACGATGGCGATGCCGTGCTCCGCCAGGCCGCCGTTGACCAGGACGCGGTCGCCGGGGCGGGCCCGGCGGGGAGAGACCTCCACGCCCGGCGGCACCCAGCCCACCCCCGTCGTGTTGACGTAGACCCCGTCCCCCTTGCCCCGGTCCACCACCTTGGTGTCGCCGGTGGCCACGGGCACCCTGGCGGAGCGGGCGGCGTCGCGCATGGAGGCGACGATCTGCCGCAGGTCCGCCATGGGGAAGCCCTCCTCCAGGATGTAGCCGGCGGAGAGCGCCAGGGGCACCGCCCCGCACATGGCCAGGTCGTTCACCGTGCCGTGGACCGCCAGAGAGCCGATGTCGCCGCCGGGGAAGAACAGGGGCCGGACCACGAAGGAGTCGGTGGTCAGGGCCAGCCGGCGGGCGCCGCCCCCCCCGGCGGGCCGCTCCGCCAGGTCGAGGACCGCGCCGTCCCCGAGCTCGTTCAGCAGGGGGTTGGCGAAGGCCTCCAGGAAGACGCCTTCGATGAGCGCCTGGGACATCCGGCCGCCCCCGCCGTGGGCGAGCTGGACGGTGCCGTGCTCGTCCCGGGGCACCGGGCAGACGGCGCCGGCGCTCACGCCGTCCTCCCGTACAGGTGGTAGGCGGCGCAGGCTCCCTCCGAGGAGACCATGGGGGCCCCCAGGGGGTGGTCCGGCGTGCACGGCCCGCCGAAGGCGGGGCACTCGTGGGGCTTCTTGACCCCCCGGAGGATCTGGCCGGAGATGCAGACCTCCGGCTCCCGGGCCGGCGCCGCGCCGGGCGGGAACCGCCGATCGGCGTCGAACCGGGCGAGCTCCGGGCGCAGGCTCAGGCCGCTCGCCGGGATCTCGCCGATCCCCCGCCAGGGCCGGTCGCAGACCTGAAACACCCGGGCCATGAGCTCCCGGGCCGGGAGGTTCCCCTCGCGCTCGACGGCCCGGCGGTACTGGTTCTCCACCCCCCAGCGGCCCTCTTCCAGTGCCGCCACGGCCATCTGGATCCCGTGGAGCAGGTCCAGGGGCTCGAAGCCGGTGACCACGATGGGGATGCGGTGGCGCCCGGCGATGGGCAGGTACTCCTCGTAGCCCATGACGGCGCAGACGTGGCCCGCCGCCAGGAAGGCCTGGACCCGGTTGTCCGGGTCGGCGAGGATCGCCTCCATGGCCGGCGGCACCAGGACGTGGGAGGAGAGGATCGAGAAGTTCTCCAGCCCGAGCCGCTCGGCCCGCCAGACCGCCATGGCGTTGGCCGGGGCGGTGGTCTCGAAGCCCACGGCGAAGAAGACCACGTGGCGCTCCGGGTTGCGCTCGGCCAGGGCCACCGCGTCCAGGGGCGAGTAGACCATCCGCACGTCGGCCCCCTGGGACTTGACCGTCAGCAGGTCGGCCTCCGAGCCGGGGACCCGGAGCATGTCGCCGAAGGAGGTGAGGACCACCTCCGGCCGCCGGGCGAGCTCGATGGCCCGGTCGATCAGGGCCAGGGGGGTGACGCACACCGGGCACCCGGGGCCGTGGACCAGGGTGATCTCCTCCGGCAGCATCCGGTCGATGCCGGAGCGGATCAGGGTGTGGGTCTGGCCGCCGCAGATCTCCATCAGGACCCAGGGGCGGGTGACGGTCCGGCGGATGGCCTCGACCAGGCGCCGGGCGGAAGCCTCGTCCCGATATTCGTCGACGTACTTCACCGGTTCACCTCTCCGGGCTGGGGGACGTCGAGCTCGGCGAGCTCGCCGAGCTTCTTGAGCGTCTCGAACACCTCCAGGGCCTCCGCCTCGTCGATCCGGGCGATGGCGAAGCCCACATGGACCACCACGTAGTCGCCGACGCGGACCTCCGGGGTGTAGGCCAGGCAGACCCGCTTGGTCACCCCGCCGAAGCTCACCGTCCCCGTGGTCATGCCCAGGGGGTCGTCCTCGATCTCCAGCACCTGCCCCGGTACGCCTAGGCACATGGTCTCGTCCTCTCTCCGATGCCCTCGAGCCGGGCGGCGGCCACCACCACCTGGCCCAGGCTGAGGCCGCCGTCGTTGGGCGGCACCCGCCGGTGGAGGAGCACCCGGTGCCCGGCGCGGCGGAGGGCCGCCGCGGTCTCCTCGGCCAGGAGCCGGTTCTGGAAGCAGCCGCCGGTCAGGGCCACCCGCTCCTCCCTTACCCGCTCCGCAGCCTCGGCGATCCCCCGGGCCAGCGCCCGGTGGAAGCGCAGGGCGATGACGGCGGGCTCCACGCCCGCCGCCCGGTCCGCCAGGAGCTCGTGGAGCACGGGGCGCCAGTCGAGCTCCAGCCCGCCGTCCGGGTCCTCGGGGTCGCCGGTCACCTCCAGGCGGTAGGCGCCGCCGGCTCCGCCGGACCACGCCTGGTGCTCCAGTGCCATCGCCGCTTGCCCCTCGAAACCCACCCGCTGGCGCAGGCCCAGCAGCGCCGACACGCCGTCGAAGAGGCGCCCGGCGCTGGTGGTGACCGGCGCTCCGAAGCCCCGGGCCAGCATGCCGCCGAGGGTGCGGAGCTCCGCCGGCGAGAAGGCCTCCACGGGGGGCAGGTCGCGGCGCTCCAGGGCCTCCGAACCCAGGAGCTCCCAGAGCAGGGCCAGGGCCGAGCGCCGGGGCTCCCGGACCGCCGCCTCGCCCCCCGGGAGCCGGAAGGGCCGGAGGCGCCCCACCCGCCGGAACGAGGCGGCGTCCCCCAGGAGGAGCTCGCCGCCCCAGACGGTGCCGTCGGAGCCGTGGCCGGTGCCGTCCCAGGTCACCCCCAGGGCGGGGCGGTCCAGGGGCTCCCCGGCGTCCGCCAGGCAGGCCGCCAGGTGGGCGTGGTGGTGCTGGACCGCCACCAGGGGCAGCGGCCCACGGCCGTCCTCGCCTCCCAGCCTCGCCGCGATCACCCGGGCCCCCAGCGTGGAGGCGTAGTCCGGGTGGAGGTCGTGGGCCACAGCCGCCGGCCGGGCCTCGTACAGGTCCACCAGGTCGGCGACGGCCCGGCCGAAGGCGGCCAAGGTCTCCGGCGTGTCCATGTCCCCCAGGTGCTGGGAGAGGTAGACCGACTCCTCCACCGCCAGGGCCACGGTGTTCTTGAGGTGTCCGCCCACCGCCACGATGGACGGCACCGGCCGGGGCAGGAGGACAGGCAGGGGGGCGTAGCCCCGGGCCCGGCGCAGCAGGCGCGGTTTCCCCAGGACGAGGCGGACCACGCTGTCGTCGGCGTGGCGCTCGATGGGCCGGTCGTGGACCAGGAAGAGGTCCGCCATCCCCACCAGGCGCTCCAGGGCGTCCGTCTCGTCGGTGGCGATGGGCTCGTCGGAACGGTTGCCGCTGGTGGCCACCACGGGGACGGCCAGCCGCCGGAGGAGCAGGTGGTGGAGCGGTGTGGTCGGGAGCATGAGGCCCAGCCAGGGGTTGCCCGGGGCGACCTCCGGGGCGACCTCGCCGATCGGCTCGGCCCCAGCTTCCGGCGCCGCGGACCGCGTGCCCCCGGAGGCGCCGTCCAGGGTGGGCCACCCCGCCGTGCCCGCCCCGTCCGCCGCGGCGCCTTCCGGCCCGGGCCAGGCTCCGCCCGTCCCGGACGGCTCCAGGGCGCTGGCTCCGCGGGCCGGCAGCCGCCGCTCCAGGAGCACGATGGGCGCCGCTGGCGAGCTCAGGACCACTTCCGCCTCCGGCGGCACCCGGCAGAGGGCCCGGACCGCCGCCAGGTCCGCCACCATGAGGGCGAAGGGCTTCTCCTCCCGGTGCTTGCGACGGCGCAGGCGGGCCACCGCGGCGGCGTTCGTGGCGTCGGCCAGGAGCTGGAAACCGCCCAGGCCCTTGAGCGCCACGATCTCGCCCCGCCCCAGGGCCGCCGCCGCCCCCTCCAGGGGGTCCCCGGGGAGGATCGCCCCGTCCGGCCCCCACAGCGCGAGCTGGGGGCCGCACTCCGGGCAGGCCACGGGCTGGGCGTGGAAGCGCCGGTCCGCCGGGTCTTCGTACTCCCGCCGGCACTCCGGGCACAGGGGGAAGGCGGCCATGGTGGTGTTGGGCCGGTCGTACGGCAGGGCCCGGACGATGGTGAACCGGGGGCCGCAGTGGGTGCAGTTGGTGAAGGGGTAGCCGTGGCGCCGCTGCCCCGGGTCCAGGACCTCCGCCAGGCACTCCGGGCAGGTGGCGGCGTCCGGCAGGACCACCGCGGTGCGCTCGCCGGCGGCGTCGCTGGGACGGATGTGGAAGGCGGCCACGGCCTCCTCTACCCCGCCCTCGCCGGGCCCCGCCGGCTCCAGCCAGGTGGCCTCCACGTCGTGGATCACCGCCAGGGGCGGCGCCTCCGCCACCAGCCGCCGCCGGAAGGCCTCCAGGGCCGGCGGCACCCCCTCCACCTCCAGGCTCACGCCCCGGGGGTCGTTGGCCACCCACCCGGCCAGGCCGGCCTCGGTGGCCGCCCGGTAGACGTGGGGCCGGAAGCCCACGCCCTGCACCGCGCCCCGGACCGTCAGCCGGAGGCGGCGGCGGGCTCCCTCGGCGGGAGCGGAACGGGGAGGGGCCCAGGGGGAGGCCGGACCGGTCATCGCAACCCACTCTCTCGGAACGCGGCCCTTCCGTCGCCACCCCCGAGGGTGGACCCGCCCCACCCCGGCGAAGGCCCGCCGTCCCACCCGATGGCCCCTCCTCGCCCCGGGAGGAGCCCAGCTCCCCCCTACAGGCGACCCTGGTCAGCGGCGAGTCTTCCGGCGTACCCCTGGATCGCCTCGAGGACCGTGGCACGGCAGCCCACCAGACGATGAAGGAGCCGGCCTCAACCCTCCAGGACCACTTCCGAGCCCTGCAGCCGCACCGGGAGCTCCGGAAGGGGGCGGCTCGGCGGGCCGCCCACGACCCGGCCGTCCGGGGCGAACAGACCGTCGTGGCAGGGGCAGACGTAGAGCTGCCGCTCGGCCTCCCACCGCACCTCGCAGGCGAAGTGGGTGCAGACCAGGGACCGGGCCGTCACCTCCCCGCCCACGCGCCGGAGCTCCACCGGCCGGCCGCCGTGGAGAACCCGCAGCCGCCCGCCGTCGGGGACATCGTCCAGAAGTAGCCGGGTGACCGGTGGGCGCGTGGCCGCATGGTCCCCTCCGGCGGGCTTCTTCGCACCGGGCTTTCCCGCCCCCTCCTCCGCCCGGCGACACCCCGAGGGGCCGAGGCCCGCCAGGCAGACCCCCGCCGCGACCCCACCGAACATCCGCAGCACCCGACGGCGCTCCGGAGAGGCGAGCGTGGAGGGGGCGGTCCGGCGCCGTGCCGGGGCACCTCGGAGGCGCCGGAGGAAGCTGGAGAGGCCGGTGACGGCGGGGCGGGGGAGCGGATCCATGGCGGCCCGACGATGGCCCCAGAACGGCGCTCCGGCAACACCCGCCGGGGTGGGCGGAGGAGGCCGGTGGAAGGGGGCCAAGGTCTGGCTGCGGCGCGAGCCGCGACACGCCTCGACGGCAATATAGATATTACGCTATCATGGGCACTCGTGCAATGTCGCATGACATAGAAAGGAGGCATCCCATGAACAGGAGGACATCTCTTTCTCTGCTCACGCTGCTGGTCGCCGTTTTCGCCGCCGTCGGTGCCGGCGCCGCCGCTCCCTCCGGGTCCGCCGTCGAACCGGCGGCGGTACCGGCTGGCACGTCCACGTCGGCGCCCGCGCCGGCCTGCACCGAGGAGGGCGAGGCCGAGGCGGTCACGATGGCGGCGGAGCTGGTGCCGAACGCGGCCGAGCCCGTCGACGCCGGGGTCGAGGCCAACTCCTACTACGGGATCTGCTACCCGAACTTCTGCGAGCCGTGCATGTCGGACGCCGACTGCACGGACGGCAACACGTGCGAGTTCGACGTGCAGTGTCCGTGACCCTTCCGGCTTGAGCGCCCCATCCCGGCGGCGGGAGCGGCGGGCGGCCCCCTCCGCTGCCGCCGCCGACGGTGGTACGGACGCCCTCCGACGCGCTGCTTTCAGGCCCGGGCGCGCCAGGTGGGCTCGCCGCCGGGGGTGAGAAGCCCGTGGTCCACCAGCCAGGCCCTGGCGTCCTCGGCGTCCTCCTCGAACCAGGCGCGGGTGGAGCCCAGGCGGAAGCTGTAGCCCCAGGCATCCATGTCCGCCATCAGGCGGGCGGCGCCCACGCCGGGCAGGTGGTCCGCCAGGACGACCTGGAGGTAGCAGACCCCGGTCTCCTCCAGGTCGGTGCCGCCGGCGTCGGTGTCGATCGTCCGGCGCCGGGCCGCGTCGGCGCAGACCAGGTGGCCGCCCTCGTGGAGGGCCGAGTGAACCGGCGTGTCGGGGCGGACGTGGAGGGTGGAGCCGACGATCCCCGCCTCCGGCGCGCCGTGGTAGCTCCCGGGGAGCTCGGCCCCGGCCGGGTGCTCCCGGACCTCCAGGCCGAAGGGCCGGAACACCTCCCGGAGGCTCCCGGGCGGCAGGTCCCGGCAGCGGAAGACGTCCCGGGGTGCCGGCCCGGGCGTGCCCACGGTATCGGGAGCCGAAGCCGCGGGTCCCTGCCCCTCCCGCACTCTCACGACCTCCCGAACGGCAACGTTCGGATGCGGATCCGGTCCTCTTCGATCACCACCACGCTCCCGGACAGGAGGTCTTCCTTCAGAGCCTCCAGGTTCGCCCTCAGCAGTCGGGCCTGGAGCTCCGGTCGAACACCCAGTCGTCGTCCGGGGATCCCCGGACGAGGTCCCGAAGGTGGACGGCGTCGTGCCCGGCAGCGCGGAGAGCCTCCGCGACTTTTGGGGATAGGGCGTTGTCCACGAGGAACTTCAGCCCGCGTCCGCCAGCGGCAGGGTCCTTTCCCTCACCGCTTCCGCCGCGAATCGCAGGGCCTCGCGCAGGTCGTCCCGCTCCAGGTCCGGATAGGCGTCGAGGATCTCGTCCTCCGTCATCCCGTCCGCCACCATGCCGACGACCGTGGCCACCGGGATGCGGAGCCCCCGCATACAGGGGACTCCGTCCATCCGGTCGGGATCGACCGTGATCCTGGGAAAGCGGGCTTGCGTGCCAACGCTGGTCATCACGGTGGATCGTAGCAGGCATCTCCCCGGTCACGGTCGAGCGTATCGAGTCACCCAGCGTTCGGCGATCGCCGAGCGCCCTTCAGCTGCCCACTCCTCCACGACCTGGCGGCTCTCGCCCTCCAGCCAGTGGAGGACCGGGAGGTTGCCTTCCCGGGCGAGGGCCCGGAGGTCGTAGTCGGTGCGGTCGATCCAGCGGGCGGCGCGGAGGAAGGCCTGGCCCCGCCCCACCTCGCCCAGGCGGAGGCAGATCTCGCCGGCCAGGGCCAGGAGCCCCGCCGCCTCCCGCTCCGCCGCGCCGGCCAGCGGCGGGCGCGGCAAGGGGCGCGGGAAGAAGACCCCCAGGCCGTGGCGCCGGGCGGTCCGGGCGAAGGCGCGGGGGTCCGGCGCCGGGCCGTGGAACAGGGCGTCGAAGACCGCCTCGTCCCGGCCGGCGGCCACGGCCTCGTAGAGGCGACGGCGCTCCGCCGGGGTGAGCTCCGGCACCACCGCCTGGACCCCGGCGGCACCGGCCTCCTCCAGGCGGCGGCAGCCCTCCTCCTGGAGCTCCGGGTCGTCGGTGAGGCCGGGGACGAGGGGCCAGGCGGCCCACGACCCGACCGGGAGGGTGTCCAGGGCCGCCGGCCGTCCGGCAAGGAGGGCCTGCAGGAGGTCGTACACGGCGACGACACCCTCCGCCTCGGGCGAGGCTTCCCCCGGGAGGAGCTGGACCAGGACCGGCGTTCCCTCCGCTGCCACCCGGGCCGCCACCCGGTCCCGGGTCCGGCGGTGCTCCGCGGCCACCGGGGGGACGTGGACGACGTCGTCGAACGGACCCGGCCCGGGGAATCCGAAGAGGTCGGAGCCATCGACCGGGAGCGGATCCCCCTCCAGGCTGCTGGCCCCGGGGGGGAGCTCCGGGGGGCGAGGGGCGCCCGTCTCCGGAGCGCCGGCTCCGAGGTAAGCCTCGCCGGACGGGCCCAGCCGGCCCCGGGCCAGCTCGAGCCACCGGAAGTCCCCCACCGGCGCGGCGGGCCACCTCCGGGGGGCGTAGCGGATCCAGAACCGGTCCGGCTCCGGCACCAGGCGGGCCGGACGCGGCGGGGTGGCCGTCCGGCTCACTCCTCCTCCCCCGTGCCACCCTGCCCGCCGGGGGCGAAGGCCTCCCCCACCCGGTCCAGGTTGGCCACCACGTACTTCGCCAGGACGTCCGCCTCGAAGTTCACCCGGTCGCCTGGGACGAGGAGCCCCAGGGTGGTGACCTCCAGCGTGTGGGGGATGAGCCAGACCGAAAAGGCCCCGCGGCGGAGCCCGGCGACGGTGAGGCTCACCCCGTCCAGGGCCACGGAGCCCTTCTCCACCACGTAGGGGGCCATCGCCTCCGAAAGGGAAAAGGCCATCTCGGAGTGCTCCGCCCGGTCGGTGCGCTCCAGGACCTCCACGGTGGTGTCCACGTGGCCCTGGA
>JBKHJP010000077.1:0-14518 GCA_046538065.1 Thermoanaerobaculia bacterium
CCAGCCGTACATCTCTGCTAGAGTAGCCGTACAGGAGATCCGCCATGGCTGAGCGCACCAAACTCACCGTCCGCCTCCCCCGAGAGAACCTCGAGTTCGTCAAGCGCTACGCTGCCGACCACGACCTCACCGTCACCGACGTCCTCAACCGCTACCTCACACGCCTCCGCGAAGGCGCCGAGGGCCGCCCCGTCCACCCGTCCGTCGAGAGAATCTCCGGGCTCGTCCCCCCGGACGTCGACGCCCGGGCCCTCTACCATGACCGCCTCCTCGACAAGCACCGGTGAAGGTCCTCGTCGACCTGAACGTGCTCCTGGACGTCATCCAGCGGCGCGAGCCCCACTACGCCGCATCCGCTGACCTGCTCAGCCGCATGGCGGAGGGCGAGCTCCAGGGTTCCATCCCCGGACACGCGCTCACCACCATCTACTACATCGTTTCCAGGTTCGCCGGCCGCGCTTCGGCCGACGAGGCCGTCGACTGGATCTTGGGAGACCTGGAGGTCGTGCCCGAAGGTCGGGGCACCTTCCTCCGCGCCCGGAGCCTCCAGATCGAGGACTTAGAGGACGCCGTGGTGGCCGCCGCAGCCGAGCAATCTCGCTCCGACCGTATCGCCACCCGTAACGTCGACGACTTCGAGCACTCCCCCGTATCCGCGCTCACTCCCCTCGAGCTCCTCGCCGAGCTGGAACCTCCTCCGGAACCAGAAGGCGAGGAACCCTCTGAATCCGAGGGCAACGGGCGTGGGTGAGAAGACGGGGGACCCGGTTCCGGTCGTGGCAGACGCCGGAACAGCCCTTGCTACAATGCATTCGTACGCAAACGCCCTCTCGGTGGGCATCCGCAACGTCGCCCGGACCACCGGCGGCACCTACGCCAAGACCTTCGACTTCGGCCGCAACCGGGTCGAGCGCCTGGGCCGCGTCCTCCGGGGCCACTATCTCCTGACCCTCGACCCGGCGGACTTCCCGGGCGTGACGGGCCGCCTCCGCGTCTCACTCCGCCAGCGGATCGACGGCCGGGACGTGCTCCACCACCGGATCGTGCGGCTGACGGCGCCCTGATCGCCTCGACAGCCCCCGCGTAACGCACACCACAGCGGCCCGGTTGACAATCCGGACCAAAACGGTCCAGAATAGGTCCCGGCTACAGTTGAGACCGAGTCTCAATAAGTTGCAGCGCACGAGAGAGGCGGCAGCACGGCCCTCAGGTTGGCGCCGGGACCGCACTGCCGCCCGGTAACCCGGCCGCCGGCGGCACGCGGACGTGCCCTCCGGCGGCCCTGGCTACGGAGGCATTGTAATGGACCGAAGCGCCCCGCGCCCCCGGCGGGACGATCCCCGCCGCCCCTTCTCTTTCACCCTGTCCCTCGCGTTGTCCGCGCTGCTGGTCGCCGCCTGCCCCGCGGTCGTCCGGGCGGCGAGCGAGGCCCCGGACGCCAACGCCTCCCAAGACGATCAGACTCCCGGCCAGGAGGCCGGCCGGTCCGAGCGTGACGCCGCCGGTGACGAGGCCGGGACCCGGGCGGACGACACGGAAGCGCCGGATGAGACCGGCTCCCGGCCGGCGGCCACCTTCGACGAGAAGGTCCAGGTCACCGCCACCCGCACCGAGCGCACCCCCCAGGAGGTGCCGGCGCCGGTTTCGGTGATCGGTCGGGAGGAGATCCAGGAGCTTCAGGCCGGCAAGCCCGGCGACCTTTTGCCCTTCCAGGCCGGCCTGGAGGTGGACGGGAGCGGCCCGTTCCTCGGCTTGCCGGTGGTCCGGGGCATGGCAGGCAACCGGGTGCTGGTCCTGGTGGACGGCCACCGGCTGAACAACTCCCGCGAGGCGATCAACTTCGGCGGCGTCCAGCCCTCCCTGGTGGACGTCGGCGAGATCGAGGAGATCCAGGTCACCCGGGGGCCGGCCTCCGTCCTCTACGGAACCGACGCCATCGGGGGGATCGTCAACCTGGTCACGCGTCGGCCGCCGATCCCGCAGGACGGGCTGGCCTTCGGCGGCCGGGTGAGCCCCCGCTACGGCTCCGCCGCGGACCAGCAGTCGGTCTCCGCCGACCTCCACGCCGCGACCCCCCGGGGCCACCTGCTCCTCCAGGGAAGCTCCCGGGACTACGAGGACTACGAGTCGCCGGAGGGTCCGGTGCCCAACTCGGGGGCCGAGACCGAGTCCCTCCACGCCGAGGTCGGCTTGCGGCCGGCCGAAGACCATTCTCTGGAGCTCGACTACCAGCGGTTCCGGGGCGAGGACGTGGGGATCCCCGGCACCGGCGGCGTCTTCACCGGCTCGTTCCCCGCCACCGACCGGGACATCCTGTCGGCCCGCTACGAGGGACGGCTCCCCGGCGGGCGGGCGACCCGTGTCCGGGCGAACGCCTCGTTCCAGGAACAGGTGGAAGCCTTCGCCACGGTGCTCGACCTGCCGCCCTTCCCCTCCGGGCCGTTCCTCCTGTCGATCGACACCGAGACGGTGCGCGAAAGCGACGTGGAGACGGCGGCCTTCGACCTGGAGGCCCAGACCGCCCTGGGCGCACAGCACCTCCTGACCTACGGGGTGGGCTACTTCCGGGACTCGGTGCGCGAGGCCCGGCGGGAAACGAGCGTCCTGACCTTCACCCCGCTGGGGCCCGGCCCGCCGCCCTTCACCCGCACCGAGGAAGACACGGCGCCCACCACCCCGGAGGGAACCTTCGAGGGCCTGGGCGTCTTCGTCCAGGACGAGATCCGCTGGGACCGCCTGACCCTGGTGCCGGGGGTCCGCTTCGACCGCTTCGAGATCGAGACCGACGACCTGGTCCGCCCGGAGGGGGTCCAGCCCGGCGAAGACCGGACGGAAGAGGCGGTGAGCGCCAGCGTCGGAGCCCTCTACCGGATGAACGACGCGTGGTCCCTGGCGGCGAGCGCCGGCCGGGCCTTCCGGACACCGAACCTGATCGAGCGCTACTTCTTCGGCCCGGGCTCCCAGGGGGGCCTCACGGTGCCCAACCCGGACCTGGAGAACGAAACCAGCCTGAACGTCGACCTGGGCTTCAAGCTCGACGGCCGCCGCGTCCGCGGCTCCATCACCTACTTCCGGAACGAGATCGACGACTTCATCACCTTCGTCCCCGGGACCTTCCAGGGCCAGCCCACCTTCGGCGGCCAGCCGGTCACCACCGTGGACAACATCGGCGAGGCCCGGGTCCAGGGCGTCGAGGCGGACGCCGAGGCCGTGGCCCGCGTCGCCGGGAGCCGCTGGCGCCTGTTCGGGGCCGCGACCTACAACCGGGCGGAGGACCTCTCCGGGGACGAGCCGCTCTTCGTCGCCCCTCTCAAGGTCGCCGCCGGCCTCACCTGGCACGCCCCGGGGGGTCTGGTCTCGGCGTCGCTCCTGGGGCGGGCGGTGGAAGGTCAGGACCGGGTGCCGGAGAGCTTCGAGCCCACCGCCGGGTTCGCCGTCTTCCACCTGTACACCAGCCTGGCACTGGACCGGTGGCTTGGGGGCGACGCCACCCTGCGCCTGGGGGTGGAGAACCTGGGGGACCGGGCCTACGAGGAGCCGTACGGCGCCGTCCTGGAGCCCGGGCGCAGCTACGTCGCCACCCTGGACCTGGGCTTCGGCACCGGCCGGGGCTCCGGAACCGATCGATGATCCCGACACGGGAACACGACCCGAGGTGACGCCATGTGGAAGACCGTTTCGACCTTGACCATCCTGTTCGTGCTGCTGGCCGCCCCCGCGGCGGACGCCGCCCCGCCGGAGCCGGACGACCCGGCCCCGGTCTCGTTCCTGGTGGTGGCGCCGGACCGGGGCTTTCTCGGCAACGAAGAAGTGCGCGACGCCTTCGCCCCGTTCGCCGAGCGGCACGCCGCCCGCCTGGTCTTCGCCACCGACGAGCGCACCCGGGAGGCCCTGGCGGCGGCGCTCGGCGAGCTGACCGGCTCGGGTGAGGGCGGTGCTTCGGGGCACACCGAGGAGGGCGGCCGGCCGGCCGGCCCCGGCACCGCCGGGTCCCGGGAGGTGGTGGTCCTGCCCCTCTTCGTCGCCCCGTCCAGCCCCCGGCTGGCCCTGGTCCGCGCTCTGCTGGAGGATCTCCGCCCGCCGGGGATCGACGTGCGCTGGGGCCGCCCCTACGGCGGCAGCTACCTGGCGGTCGAAGCCCTGGCGGACCGGCTGCGCCAGGCCCCGGCGGCGGCGCCGACGGAGGAGGAGCACGGACACGGAGGGGAGCGCGGACACGGGGACGCGCATGCCGACAAAGGGGACCACGGACACGGGGAGGCGCACGCCGACGGAGGAGGCCACGGGGACGGCACCACCGGCCGCACCCTCGTCGTGGTCGGCTCCGGCGCCCGGGACGAGGCATCCCGGGAGGCCCTCCGGGCCGACTGGTTGCGCCTCGCCCGCTGGGCGGCGAACGGGCTGGACGTCTCCTCCGTCCGGGTCGCCATCGCCCCGGACGGGAGCCTGGAAGACCCGGACCGGTACGAGACACTCCAGGAGCGCTTCGAAGGGGAGCTGGCGGAGGCAGCGGGCGACGGCGCCCTGGTGGTGCCCTTCCACCTGGCGTGGAAGCTCGACGGCATGATGTCCTTGGACGCCGCCCTGCCCCGCATGCTCCCGGAGGGCGCGGAGCTGGCCGCCGCCGGGGTGACGCCCGATCCCGCCGTGGGCCTGTGGATGGAGCGGGAGGCGAACCGCCACCTGACCCGCACCGTCGCGGACCTTGGGGTCGTGGCCCTGGCCCACGGCTCCGACTACCACTGGAACCAGACCATGCGCCGGGCCCTGGAGCCCCTGGACGGTCGCTACCTGGTGGTCCCCACCTTCTCCATGGCGGACCGGAACCTGACGGAGCGGGCGATCCGGACCCTTGACGAGGACGGCGCCCGTGCGGCCGTGGTGGTGCGGATCTTCGGGCTTTCCTCGAGCTTCCGGGGGGGCGTCGAGCGGATGCTCGGCCTGGACGTGGAGGCGCCGGACGGGGCCCTGGCGGAGCCCCCGGCCGCCGGCGCCGCAGACCACGGCCACGGTGGCCACGGCCACGGCGGCCCGCCCCCGCCGCGGATCCGCACCGCCCTGGTCACCACCACCGTGGGGGGCCTGGAGAACCACCCCCTCTTCGCCCGGGCGCTCTACGAACGGGCGCTGGAGATCTCGGAGGAGCCCGCCCGGGAGATTCTGATCCTGGCCGCCCACGGCCGGGGCGAGGACGAGGCGAACGACCACTGGAAGGGGGTTCTCTCCTCGCTGGCGGCGCAGATCCGGGAGCTCTCCGAGAACCGCTTCCGGGCCGTCGAGACCGTCACCTGGCGCGAGGACTGGCCCGGCAAGCGGGAGCCCGAGATCGAGCGCGCGCGCCGACTGGTGGCCGACGCCGCGGCGGACGGCGGCCGGGCGCTGGTGGTCCCGGCCCGGACGAACGCCGAAGGGCCCGCACGGGAGCTCCTGGAGGGGCTGGACTTCCGGGTGGGCACGGGCTTCGCCCCCCACGCCCTCTTCCCGGAGTGGATCCACGCCATGGTGCTCGAAGGGCTGGACCGCCTCGCCCTGACGGACGAGGCCCGAGGCGCACTGCGGGCCGCGCTGGAGGACGGCCGGAGCGACGGGTCCCGGCGAGCCTCCGCCGGGCCGACCCGCGGCACGCCGCGGGGATCGGGCGCCCCGGAGGAGCCTTGATGTTCCGAGGGCGCGGCAACCGTCGAACGGAAGCGTGCCGGAGGGTGGAGCCGGTGGCCCGGGTCCTGTCCGGCTCCCTGACCTTCTGCCCCGCCTGCCGGAGCTTCGGCCTGAGCTTCGGTAACCTGTATCTCCGGCTGAGCCCGGCGGAGCTGCTGCGGCTCGACCGGTGCGTGACCGCCCTCGCGAGGGGCCACGCACCGGCGATGGACGGGTTCCGGCGGTTCCAGCTCACCCTGGAGCCCGGCCGGAGCGCTGTTCTGGTCTACACGGACGAGCTGCTGGAGCTCCGGGAGCTCCTCGAATGCGGTGCCCGGTACGTGGCGAAAGAGGCCGCCGAGGGCCCGGAGGCGGCTTCGGTGGTTCCGCACGCGGCCGTTCACTGAAGGGAACGCCGCGTCCGGTGCCAGGTCGGTGCCAGGGAGAAGCCTTGACTCGTGGCCCCGGAACGCTTCGGGGCGTCCGTGCACGGACGCTCGTGGCCCGGGGGACCCGGTTTCCGGTCCGGGACGCACGGAACGGGTGGGCGGACGGTGAACGTCCTCGGGGGGCCGTCCGTACCCACCTTGGGAAACCATGACCTGGATCGCCGGATCACGCACCGAAGGGGGGCGGACGCGGGCCGCGGCCCCCGGTGTGCAGCGCGCCGTCGCCGCGGCGCTGACCGTCCTCCTGGTTGTCCTCCAGCTCGGTCCCCTCCCCGCGGCGCTGGACACCGCCCTCGGCGCCCACGGGGACCACGGTGGCGCCCACCCCTGCGGCTGCACCGGTCCGGTCTGCGTCTGCCCGCACGGAGCAGCCGCCGGCGAAGCAGAGGGCGCTTCCTGTCGCCTTCCCGGCCGCGGCGCTGAGCCGGTGCCGGCCTTCGAGTCGTGCCAGGAGCCCCCGGAGGAGGGTGCCCTGACCGCTCTCGCCGTCCTGCCGACGCCGGTGGCCCTCCCCGGTCCGGCCCTCCGGGACCGCCTCGTGGCCACCGGCCCGGGGTGGCCCGCCGCGCCCTCCGGCGGCCTCGACCCTCCCCCTCCCAAGCGATCCTCCGCGGCGTAGGAAGCACCCCGTAGGCTCCCGGCCGGCGCGTGACCGGCGCGGGAAGCCGTCCATCGCTGTCCGGAGGAGGAACCGACATGACCCGTCCCGCCCGACGCGGGCGGCGCCCGGCGCTGCCCGTGATGATCACCGCCGTCGCCGCCTGGACCGTCTTCACCCTGCTCGCCGTCCCCCCCGCCGCCTGGGCGGTCCCCAGGCCGGAACCAGCGGAGCCGCCAGACGGCTCCGCAACCGAGCCGCCGGAAGAGCGGGCCCCGGAGTCCTCGACCGAGGCCGAAGGGGATGAAGGAGACCCACCGTCCGAAGCGCCATCGGACGAGCCCGCCGAGGAGCCCGAGGGCGGCACCGTCACCGAGACCCTGACCGTTCTGGAGGAGGGCGTCGAGGAGCTCTCCCGGGTCCCCGGGGGGACCGGCCTCGTCGACTCCCAAGAGATCGAGCGCACGCCCGCCCGGAACCTGGACGACACCCTGGACTTCGTGCCCGGTGTGCTCGCCAGCTCACGCTTCGGCGCCGACGAGGCGAAGATCTCCGTCCGGGGCTCGGGCCTGAGGAACAACTTCCATCACCGGGGCGTCAACATCCTGATCAACGGCATCCCCTACCAGGACGCCGACGGCTTCGGCGACTTCGAGTCCATCGACCTCATGGCCATGGAGAGGATCCAGATCTGGAAGGGGGCGAATGCCCTGCGCTACGGCGCAGGGTCCATGGGCGGCGCCATCAACCTGGTGACCAAGACCGGGCGGAGCGCCCCGCCTCTGGCGGTGGAGGCCCAGGCGGGCTCGTTCGACTCCTTCCGGGGGCGGCTCTCGACGGGGGGCGCCCGGGGGCCCTGGGCCTACTACGCCAGCGCCTCGGACGTGGAGTACGGCGGCTACCGCGACTTCAGCGACCAGGGCCGCCAGCGCCTGTTCGGCAACGTCTCCTGGCAAGGGACGGAGCGGACCTCCGGGCGGATCGACCTGATGTACGCCAACG
Organism: Thermoanaerobaculia bacterium; assembly: GCA_046538065.1. GTDB lineage: Bacteria > Acidobacteriota > Thermoanaerobaculia > Multivoradales > DATKCC01 > JBKHJP01. Next base: position 7,687 of record JBKHJP010000077.1, read on the forward strand.
TCGCCGAGGAGCTCCCCGGGGCCCTGACCCCGGCGGAGCTCCGGGCCGATCCGGAGCAGGCCGACCCGGAGCACGTCGCGAACGAGTGGGGGCGGTTCTTCGACTACGCCCGACTGGCCGGGCGGGTGGAGCACCGCGTCGGCGGGCGTCACGGCGTGGGGGTCTCCGTCTTCGGAGACTTCCGGGACATGAGCCACCCGATCTTCCAGATCCTGGACCAGGACAACCGCAACGCCGGCGGCGAGGTGCGCTACCGGTTCGAGGGCGGGGGGCTCCTGGAGCGCTTCAGCGCCGGTGCCCGGACCCACTTCGGTGACACCGGCGAGCGGCGCTTCGAAAACGTCGCCGGCGAGCCCGGCGCCCTCACCGCGAACTTCGCCAGCGAGGCGGAGAGCCACGCCCTCTACGCCGAGGCCGAGCTCGCCCCGGCGAGCGACCTCTCCCTGGTCCTGGGCGCGCGCTTCGAAAGCGCCCGCCGGAGCTTCGACGACCGCTTCCTCGCCGACGGCGACCGCTCCGACGAGCGGACCTACGACGCCCTCTCGCCCCGCCTGGGGGTCGTCTGGGCCGCCACGGACGCCGTCCAGGTCTTCGCCAACGCCAGCCGGGCCTACGAGCCGCCGCTCCTGCTGGAGCTCACCAGCTTCGGCTCCGCCGGTTTCCTGGACCTGGAAGCCCAGGACGCCTGGCAGGGGGAGGTGGGCGCCCGGGGCCGGGCCTTCGGCCGCCTGGCCTGGGACCTGGCCCTCTACACGATCGAGATCGACGACGAGATCATCAACGAGAACGTCCGGCCCTTCCCCGGCGCGCCCTTCACCATCCCGAGCTACCGCAACGCGCCGGAGACCCGGCACCGGGGGGTGGAGCTGGGCCTGGACCTGCTGGCGGCCGAAGACGCTTTCGCCTCCGGCGACCGGCTCACCTGGCGCGCCGCCTACACCCTCTCGGATTTCCGCTTCGTGGACGACCCGGAGCTCGGGGACAACGAGCTCCCCGGGGCACCGCCCCACGTCGTCCAGACCGGCTTCGCCTACCGCCACCCGGGCGGCGTCTGGGTGGCTCCCCAGGTGGAATGGGTGCCGGAGAGCTACTTCGCCGACAGCGCCAACACCCGGGAGGTGGACGGCTACACCCTCCTGGACCTCTCCCTCGGCTACGCCTGGGACCGCGAGGGTGACCGCTGGGAGCTCCAGCTCACCGGCACCAACCTAACGGACGAGCTCTACGCCGCCTCGGTCCAGGTGGACGAGGCCGCCGGCCGCTACCTGGAGCCGGGCCCGGGCCGGGCGGCCAGCCTGACGGTCCGCTGGCGGCGGTGAGCGCCGGAGGCGAAACCGTGCACACCCCCGCTCTCCCGAGACGCCGGCCCGCGCCCTTGACCTGGAGCTAGCGGACTCCTCGAGTTCCGTGGGAAACTGCAGACACGGTGCGCGACGCCCGGTCCGACTCTGGGCCGCCCGGCGGCTACGCCGCAAGAAGATGACAGCGCCTCCCCAGCTCGTGCAATGCTTGTGAGCACGACCCTGCAGCGGTTCCTGGTCCTCGGCCTGGTTCTCCTCTCGGCCGGCTCTTCGACCGGGCTCCCCGGAGGTTCGGCCTTCCCGGGCGGCTCCGGAAGCAGCAGGCACGAGTGCTGTCCTCTCTGCAGCGAGGACCGTTGCGTCTGCTCCCTGGACGGCGAGGATCACCGGCATCCCCCGCAGCCGAGATCGAGCGGTCTCTCGGCGCCTCCGCCCCAGATCTCCGCCCCGGGATGTGGGACCTGCCCGGGGGTCCTGGCCGGGAGCTCCGATGTCCGCGTCGCGCTCGCCTTCGGCAACGGAGCGGGCCTCGGGGTGGGGGCCGGGCCGGGGCTCGGATTCAGCCGGCAGCCCGGCCTCGCACTGCCCGCGGGGCTCAACTCGGACGCCTCCCCTCGCGGCCCTCCTCCGTACCCCTCCACCTGACACCCGACGAACGGATCACCCCCCGCTGGCCCAGCGCGGCCCGGGAGAACCCGTGGTGTCCCCCCGGGAAGGGCCGAGCTCCAATCAAGGCCCGCAACAGAAAACCGAGGAAATTCCAACGAGGAGTACGGAGACATGGATCCGAAGACGAGCTTCTGGTCGAGGACCGCGCCGGGCGGGCTGCTGACGCTCGCCCTGCTTTCGACCCCGACGACCGCGCCAGCGGTCCCCCGACACGATCCCCCGGAGCGCCCCCCGGCCGAGACGGCGGCCGGGGAACAGCAGGAACCATCCCTGGAGACGGAGTCCCCCGAGGAAGACGAGAAACCCGCCGCCCGCATCGAGCGCGAGATCGTGGTCACCGCCGGTGAGCCGGACCTGACCACGGAGGAGACGATCCGGGGCGTCGAGCTGGAGGAGCGCTCCGTCCGGGACCTGGGCGAAGCCCTGCGACAGCGGCCGGCCCTGTCGGCCCACCGGCGGGGCCCCATCAACCTGGACCCCACGGTTCGTGGCCTCCAGGAGGGGCAGGTGGCCGTCCTAATGGACGGGACCCGGACGTTCGCCGCCGGGCCGGGGCGGATGGACTCCGACCTGGCCCACGTCAACCCCCACGCCCTGGAGAGCCTGCGCGTGGTCAAGGGGCCGTACGCCCTGACCTGGGGCGCCGGAGCCCTGGCGGCGATCCAGGCCGAGAGCTTCCGGGCGCCGTTTTCGGACGAACCCGCCTGGGCCGGCGAGGTCCGTGCCGGGTGGGGGGAGAACGGCTCGGTGGGCGACGGCGCCGCCACCGTCTACAGGAGCGGCGAGCGCTCCCGCTTCTCCCTGACGGTGGCGGACCGCACCGGTGACGACTACGAGGCCGGGGACGGGTCCGTGGTGTCGGCGGACTTCGCCTCCCGCAACGCCCGCTGGAGCTTCGGGTTCCGCCCCGGTGGGCCGGATGGCGCCACCACGGTGGAGTACAGCGGCGGGTACCAGGAGCAGCTCGACGTCGACTACCCGGGACGCCTCCTGGACGCGACCTACTTCTACACCCGCTCCCACGCCCTGGAGCTCGACTGGCGGGGCGCCGGCGGAACGGTCACCCAGGTCCGGGCCCGGGTCTACTCGAACCGCAAGGACCACCGGATGAGCAACGACGCCAAGCCCTCGGCCCAGCCCTCCCCGGAACGGCTTCCCCCCTTCGCTCTGGACGTGGACCTGCCCACAGAGTCGAACACCGTCGGCGGCGCGGCCCACGCCGTCTTCCGCCGCGGCGGGGTGCGCTTCAAGCTGGGTGCCGACTACTACGAGCTCGATCAGACCGCCCGCCGTACCGTGGCCCGCCGGGACACGGGGATGGTCCTCTTCCGGGACGTGGTCTGGCCGGACGCCACGATCACCGACGCCGGCCTCTACGGCCAGGGGATCTGGCGCCGCGCCGCAGGCGAGGTGGCCGCCACCGTCCGGGTGGACCGGATGGAGGCGAGCGCCGGAGAGCTCTCCCCCTTCTTCCTTGCCAACACCACGGGAGACCCGGATCAGGAGGAGACGGAGTGGAGCGCCGCCCTCTCCGGACGCTGGCGCCCCACCGCCGACTGGCTTCTCACCGCCGGTCTGGGCCGCGCCGTGCGGGCGCCCTCGGTGCTGGAACGCTACTCCGACCGCTTCCCCTCCTCCCAGTTCCAGGTGGCGGCGGAGTTCCTGGGGAACCCGGATCTGGATCCCGAGGTGGGCTACCAGCTCGACCTGGGAGCCGAGAGTTTCCTGGGCCCCGGGAGCGTCTCGATGGCCCTCTTCTACCGGGTGGTGGAGGACCACATCACCGTCCAGCCGGATCCGAGCGTGCCCCGGCGACTTCCCCTCTCACCGCCCACCGTCCTCCGCTACGTCAACGGCGACGAGGCGACTTTCTGGGGAGGCGAGCTCGGCTGGCGCCAGCGGCTCGGCAGAACATTCCAGGCCCGGTTCTCCGCGAGCTACGTCCGGGGCCAGGACGAGACCCTGGACGAGCCCGCCTTCGGCGTACCCCCGCTCACCGCCGAGCTCGGCCTGCGCTACGCCCCGGTCGGCGGGCGGGGGTGGGCCGACCTGGCGATCCTCTGGGCCGATGACCAGGACCGCGTGGCGGAGCAGCGCCTGGAGGAGCCCACCGAAGGCTGGACCCGGGTGGACCTGCGCGGCGGGTGGCGGATCCTCCCGGAGCTGGAGCTCGTCCTGGCCGTGGAGAACGTGTTCGACGAGGCCTACAGCCACCACCTGAACGCCCTCAACCCCTTCGCCGGCGAGCGGATCCCGGAGCGCGGGCGGAGCGCGTCGGTGGACCTGGTCTACGGGTTCTGAGGAACGGTTTCCGAGGGGTCGAGGGTGCGGGGCGACATCCCGAATTTCCAGGGGAGGATTTAGGAAACGAGCTTGTCTCCTCCCTTCCCGGCTCCGGGACACCACCCCGCTGCCTCACCGCGAGCCGAGGTAGAGGCCGACCCCGGTGAGGCCCTCCGGGTCCTCCTCCACCGCGAGCCCGGCGGCCCGGAGGGCCCGGGGGTAGGCGGCACCGGGGAACAGGCGGACCGGCTGTTCCTCCGAGAGGCGTTCCGTCCGGCCGTTCCGTTCGATCGCGTAGTCGAAACGGATGCGGAGGACCTCCCCCTGGTGGCGGGCGCTCGTGGTCCGCCGAACCTGGGCGCCGCGCCACGGGAGCTCCAGCGTGCTGGTCCGCGGCGGCCGGAGGCGCTCCGGCGTCAGCGCCGGCTCCACGACCAGGAGCCCCCCCGGCTCCAGGTGCTCCGCCATGCTCCGGATCGCCGCCTGGAGCTCCGCCTCCTCTGCCAGATAGCCCACCGACGAGAAGAGGCAGGTCACCACGTCGAAGCGCCGGTCCAGGGCGAAGGCGGTCATGTCCGCCCGGTGGAGGGGCACGCCCGGAAGCTTCCGCCGCGCCACCGCGAGCATCGCCTCGCTCCGGTCCACCCCCGCCACCGTGACCTCCTCGCCGAACCACCGGAGGTGCTCGCCGGTACCGCAGGCGACGTCCAGCAGGGACCGAACGGCCCCTCCCGGCAGCCGCTCCCGGGCGAGCTCCAGGACCCGGGCCGCCTCGCCGCGGTAGTCCTTCCCCTTCGCCGCGTAGGTGGCGTCGTAGAGCTCGGCCCACCGGTCGAAGAGCGGCGGTCGGACGACGGTCATCCCGCGGATCCGATCAGCTCGCGACCCAGTTCTCCGTCCGGAGGCCGGGCACCCGGTCGAACTCCCGGAGGTTGTTCGAGACCAGCGTGAGCTTCGCTGACAGGGCATGGGCGGCAATGAGGCTGTCCAGGTCGCCCACCGGCGTGCCGGCGCGCTCCAGATCCGCCCGGATCCGCCCCGCCGCCTCCGCCGCCTCGCGGTCGAAGTCGAGGACGGAGAGGGGTTTCAGGAACCGGTCGAGCTTGCCGCGGGCCTTCGAAGGGTTCTGGCTCTTCGCGGCCCCGTGGCGGAGCTCCACCACGGTGATGACGCTGATCGCGACCGCTGCGGGTCCGACCTCTCGGAGCCGCTGCAAGACCTCCGGCGGCCGGCGGTTGAGCGAATAGATGCAGACGTTCGTGTCGAGGAGGAACTTCAAAGCTCCACGTCCTCGCGGACCTGCCGGACCTGGGCCGGCCGCTCGAACCCCTCCGGCATGTCCCCGAACGCCTCCCAGAAGTCCTCCGGCCACTGCGAGGGCGTCACGGGTTCCAGAATCACCTTCTCACCTTCTCGGCGGATCACCACCTCTTCGGTCTCCGGATCGAAGCGAAACGACTTCGGCAGGCGCACCGCCTGGCTATGCCCGCTCCAGAACACCTTGGCTCTCCTGCGCGTCCCTTCCTCAGGCTCGCTCATACCCCCGAGTATATACGCGTAGGTACGCCCCGGCTACCCTCAGTCCCGCGGCCAGCAGAGGATGGGGCCCCGGGATCTGAGGTAGCCACAGGAGCCATGGGCGTCGGGCTCCGGCGGGCGACGGTCATCGCCGGAATCGTATGATGCCGGCCATGCCCAGCGCCCCCCGGTTCATCGCCGCCGTCACCTCGTCCCGGGCCGACTACGGGCACCTGTACTGGCCGATGAAGGCCATGCTGGAGCGCCCGGAGATCGAGCTGCGGCTGCTGGTCACCGGCGCCCACCTGTCCCCGGAGTTCGGACGGACGGTGGAGGTCATCGAGGGGGACGGCTTCCCCATCGCCGAGCGGATCGAATGCCTCCTGAGCTCGGACTCGGACGTGGCCATGGCGAAGACCATCGGCCTCGCCACGACGGGGTTCGCCGACGCCCTGGGGCGCTCCCGGCCGGATCTGCTCCTGGTGATCGCCGACCGCTACGAGATGCTGGCCCCGGCGGCGGCGGCCCTGGCCCTGCGGATCCCGGTGGTGCACATCGAGGGCGGCGAGGCGAGCGAGGGGGCCATCGACCACGTGGTGCGAAACGCCCTCACCATGATGAGCCACGTCCACCTGACGCCCACGCCCCTGGCCCGCCGCCGGGTCATCGCCATGGGCGAGGAGCCCTGGCGGGTCCACTGCACCGGGGCGCCGTCGCTGGATCACCTGCGGCGGAGCGCCCTGCCGGACCGCCGCACGCTGGAAGAACGCCTGGAGATCGAGCTCGCCCCGCCGCCGGTGGTCGTCGCCTACCACCCGGTGACCCTGGCCCGGGAGACCACGGAGGAGGTGGACGCCGTCTTCGGCGCCCTGGAGCGGCTGGCGCAGCGGAGGGAAAGCCCCATCGTCTTCTGCTTCCCGAACGCCGACGCCGGAAGCCGACGGATCATCGACCGGGCGCGCTCCTTCTGTGCCGAGCGCGCCGGGCCTTCCGGGCGCGCCGGGCGCCCCGGCGCCCACCTGTTCGTGAACCTGGAGCCTGCGACCTACTGGGGGCTCCTG
>JBKHJP010000078.1:0-14515 GCA_046538065.1 Thermoanaerobaculia bacterium
CGCCCAGCCCATCGTGGTCAAGACCTCCCTGGGCCCCCTCGGCGTGGTCCACAACGGCAACCTCACCAACGCCGTCGAGATCCGCGAGGAGCTCGAGACCGACGGCGCCATCTTCCAGACCACCAGCGACACGGAGGTCATCCTCCACCTGATGGCCAGGAAGCCCCGGGAAACGGTGGTGGAGTCCTTGATGGAGGCCCTGGGACGGGTCCGGGGCGCCTACTCCTTGCTGCTGATCAGCCAGGACTCCCTCATCGCCGTGCGAGATCCCCACGGCTTCCGGCCCCTCGTCCTGGGGGAGGTGGACGGCGTGCCCTGCTTCTCGTCGGAGACCTGCGCCTTCGACCTCCTGGGGGGCCGCACCGTCCGGGAGCTCGATCCCGGCGAGGTGGTCGTGGCCCGGGACGGCCGGACCGAGAGCTACCACCTCGAAGGGCGCCCGGTCCCCACCCGGTGCGCCTTCGAACAGGTCTACTTCGCCCGGCCGGACAGCCGGGTCTTCGGCGACTCGGTGGCGGAGAGCCGCCTGGCGATGGGCGCCCACCTCGCCCGGGAGGCGCCGGTCCCCGGGGACCTGGTCGTGCCGGTCCCGGACTCGGGCCTCTTCGCCGCCCTGGGCTACAGCCGAGAATCGGGCCTGCCCTTCGAGTTCGGCCTGATCCGCAACCACTACGTCGGGCGCACCTTCATCGAGCCCAGGCAGTCCATCCGCCACTTCGGCGTCCGGATCAAGCTCAACCCGGTCCGCGAGCTCATCGAGGGCCGCCGGGTCATCCTGGTGGACGACTCCATCGTCCGCGGCACCACCGCGCCCAAGATCGTCAAGATGGTCCGCGACGCCGGGGCCACGGAGGTCCACGTGCGGATCTCCTGCCCCCCCACCAGCTGGCCCTGCCACTACGGCATCGACATGCCCACCCGGGAGGAGCTGATCGCCTCCAGCCACTCCCCGGACGAGATCCGGGACTTCCTGGGCGCCGACAGCCTGGCCTACCTCTCCCTGGACGGCATGCTCGCCTGCCTCTCCGGCGACGACGCCTCCTACTGCACCGCCTGCTGGACCGGCGACTACCGCGTTCCCATCAGCGCCCGCGACCGCCGCCAGGCGGAGCTCTTCCCCATCCGCTCGGAGGAAGGGGAAGAGTAGGGGCCGGCGGCGGCTACGGAGGGGGATGGTGACCCCGCCGCTGTGGGGGTGCTGGCGTTGGAGGCCTTGACTACTGCCCCACGGGTCGCGCGAGCCAGTCCACTTCTTCCAGGTCGGTGGTGCCGCCCAACCCGAGGGTGACCGTAAAGCCGGTCTCGTCCTTTCCCACGACGTTCGCCGTGAAGGTGCTCTTGGCGTCGGAGGTCACCGCCGTCAAAACGACGGCGTAGCTCGTTCCCGTCGGGAAGGGCTCGGCGAAGGTGACCGTCGCCGTGGCCGCCGGGGCGCCGGCGAAGTCGGCCGCAGCGACCGTCCCGACCTTCGTCGGGTCTTCCTCGATGCCCAGGTTGGCCCGGGCGCCGGTGGCGTCCGTTGCGCCGGTACCTCCCTCGCTCACCGGCACCGGCAGGGCCGAGGGGATGTTGCCGTGGTCGAAGGCCGACTCGTGGCCCGCCACGGCGCTCGCCGCCGTGCCCGCCGGGTCGGCGCCGGCCTGGGCCGCGCTCACCTGGTGGGGGTTGTCGAAGTCCCCCACGTGGGCGTCCAGGGTCGCCCCGTCCGCGCCCAGGTCCCGGCCGTCGACGGTGCCGGACACGGCGATGCCCCCCGCCACCTCCAGGCGCTCCGCGGGCTCCTGGATGCCCAGGCCGACATTGCCGTCCTCGGTGAGGATCAACGAGTTCGTCGGCGCACCGGGCCGGATCCGGAACGGCAGAGCGGAACCGTTGGTCGCGTCCCGGACGAAGAAGTTGGCCTCGTTGCCGGCGACGTCCCAGGTCTGAGCGTTGAAGCCCGCGGAAGAATCCTGCTCCAGGCGTAGCGTCGGCGCGTCTCCGGAGACCGCGTGGAGCTCGGTGACCGGCGTCGAGGTGCCGAAGCCCACGCGCCCCTGCTGTTTCACGTAGAGCGCGGCCTCGCGCGCTCCCGCCTCGACGGTGAAGACGTCCCGTTCACCGTCCACGTCCCGGATCGAGAACCGGTTCAATCCTCCGCTGGCCGAATCGTTGGCCGTGAGCTCCCAGTCATTGGAGGGGAAGGCGGAAGCCGTCGAGGTGTCCTGGAACTTGATCCGCAGGTTGTTCTCCTTGAGCCGGATCGTGTCGAACCCGAAGGCCTCGCCGCTGACGCAGCCGAACCCCATGCAGGTGCTGCCGGTCACGATCAGGTCGTCGTTCACGGCGAAGTCCTTGGTCGCCAGGGTGTTTTCGGCTCCGGCTCCCGGGACCTCGGCTCCGGGCTCGGTCAGGTCTTCCGCCACCACCAGGCCGTCGAGGACGGCGAAGCTCCCGGTCTGGACCCGGGGCGCATGTGGCGCCCGGGCCCGGTGCTCCAGCCCGGTCTCGGCCGCCGGGTCTCCGGCGCGGCTCCGAGTCTCCTCCGGGACAGCCCGCAGCTCATAAGTGTACGACCCGTCCGGCAGGGACGCGCTCTTGTCGAGCGACAGGTCCGACACGGTGGCCCCTCCCCGGGGATCGAGCACCTGGCGATGATGGAAGCCGTCGGGGCCCGACACCGTGAGCAGGAGCCCCCCGGCCTCCACCAGAGGCTCGATTTCGATGGTTCCCGACCGTGCCCACACGCGGGCGAGCTCGGGAGTGGCGTTCTCCGCGGCGGCGGGGGCCGGGGTCGCCAGGCAGGCGGCCAGGATCATGAGGGCGGCGGGAAGCCAGGCGGACACGGAGCTCCAGGGTCTCGTCATCGGTACGTCTCCATTCGTTTGTGCTCTCCGGAACACGGTGATCGGATCTCCGGCTCCGGACCCCGGCCTCCACAGAATCAGCGCCACCTCGAAGGACTTCAATGCTTGATGTGAGTGAAGCGCAGGATACACAAGCGACCTGGATCGGTCCAGCCGGGAACCGGCGAGGGCGGCCACGAACACGGTAGCGGCCTTCTCCGGCGGAGTCCGGGCCACCGGCGTCACCTGGAAGCGCACGACGGGCTACCCGGTACGACGGGCTACCCGGTGGGGCACCTACCGGCCGATCACCCAGCGGACGCGGACCCGGGAGACCACGTCGCCGTCCGGGTCCGTGAGCACGATGGGCGCCTCGTAGCTCACCCGCTCCTCGCCGGAGGGCACCGGGATCGGGTGCTCGAGCTCGCAGACCGCGGTGATCGTGCCCCGCGCCTTCTTGTCGTAGTCGATCTCGAGGTGGACCGGGATCCCCCTGAGGCCCGCCGGCATGGAGTAGACGATGGCCAGGCCGGAGGTCTCCTCCGCCAGGTTGAACTGGGCCACGGCGTGGACCGAGCGCAGGTGGTTGCGGACCCGGCGGCGGTCGCGCATGCTCACCCGGGCGTAGCCCTCCCGGAGCTCTTCCACCCGGGCACCGATGGTGCCGGAGTACGGGGCGGTGCGGCCCACCAGCCAGGAGAAGAGCCGCCGCCCCCCGGGCTTCGGGGCGAGGGTGTCCCACATCCGGCGGATGCGCTCGGTGGCTCCGGAGCCGCTGGCTCCGGAGCGGGGAGGAGCCGTGCTGGTGGCCGGGTCTGAAGCGGCGGATCGGTTCGGAGCGGAAGCGTCGGGCATGGCGTCTCCCTTAAATGCGGAGGTCGGTGGGCGGATTCTGCCACGCCCGGCGCCGGAGTCGTGCCCGGCGTCAGAGATACCCCAGGGCCTCCAACCCCTCCCGGAGCTCGGGGCTGGCCTCCAGGGCTTCGGCGGGGGCGCTTCCGCCCGCTCCGAGCAGGTGGCGGCGGACGAGGGTTTCGAGGTAGCCCGCCCGGACCGGCCGCTCAGCGGCCAGGTCGTGGCGCTCCGCCGGATCCCGGCCCAGGTGGTAGAGCTCCGGGGAGCGCCCGAGGGCGCCGGTGCTGGGCACGATCAGCTTCCAGGGCCCCAGGACCACCGCGACGCCCCGGCGTCCCTCGTAGTCGAGATGCGCGAAGACGGGGCGGGGTGCGTCACGCCCGGAGGCGAAGAGGTCTCTTCCCTCCATCTCCGGGAGGCCGGGGAGGTCCAGCGCGGCGAGGATCGTTGCCGGCACGTCCACCGGAGAGGCCGGGCCTCCTCGCCGCTGGGCGGCCTCGCCCGGCTCACGCCGGCGAGCGCCCGGGAGGTCCACGATCAGGGGCACCCGCAGGCTCTCGTCGTACAGGTTGTTGCCGTGGCCCAGGTCCCCGTGCTCGTCGAATTCCTCGCCGTGATCCGAGAGGAACACGACCAGGGTGTCGTCCCGCAGGCCCCGGCGCTCCAGGATCTCCAGGAGCTCGCCGAAGCAGCGGTCCGCCAGGCCGGTCTCGGCGTCGTAGAGCGGGCGCAGCTCCGCCACGAGCCGCTCCCGCTCCCGGCCCGCGGCGGCGTAGGCCCGCCGGAGGTGCTCGGTGGTCCCCGCGCGCCGGTCGGTCACCTCCGGCGCGAAGCGTCGCCACAGGTCCTCCGGCGGCCTGTAGGGGGCGTGGGGGTCCAGGGCGTGGACGTAGAGGAACAACGGCCCGGGGCCGGCTTCCCCGCGGGCGGCGCCGTCCCGGCCGGATTCCCCGGCCGAGGCGAGCTGCCGGTCGAGCCAACGGGCGACGCTGCGGTTCACCACGTCGGCCCGGGGCCCCTCCGGGAAGAAGTGGAACGCGTCGAACCCCTGCGCCAGGCCGGTCTCCCGGGTGACGTGCCAGTTGGTGCTCCAAGCGGCGGTGCGGTAGCCGGCGCGCCGGAGGGCCTCCGCCAGGGTGTCTGCTCCCTCGCCCAGCCGGTCGTCCAGGGTGGTGACGCCGTGGGCCAGGGGCCCCCGGCCGGTGAAGAGGCTCGCCACCACCGGCCGGGTCCACGGAGCCTGGGTGCGGGCCGCCTCGAACAGGGTGGCGCCAGCGGCGAAGGCGTCGGTCGCCGGGGTGAGCCCGCCCTCCCGCCCCGCTCCGCCATAAGCTCCCAGCCGGTCGGCCCGGAGGGTATCCACCAGGTAGACGAGGACGTGGGGCCGTCGCTCCCCGGCGCCGGCCGGTTCGGCCCCTGGACGGGCTCCGGCGGACGGACCGCTCCCCGCCGCATCGCGGGACGGTGCTTCCCCCTCCGGGGCCGCTCCGGCCCCGGAGGGGGCCAGCACCCGGGGAGCGACGATCTCGAGGAGTGCCCCGCCGCCCTCCCCCGGGGGGGAGGACCACCGCTCGGGGACGGCGCGGAGTGAGAGCCGCATCAGCTCCGGCCCGGGAGCGCCCTCGGGGAGGAGCTCCAGGACCCGGCGCCGCCGGGAGGGGCCCAGCCGTCCGAGGACCTCGGGCTCGGCCCCCTCGGCCCAGGCCTCCACCACCAGACGCCCACGGCCGGAGCTCCGGAGGCGGTCCATGACGAGGACGCTCCCGGGCTCGACGGGCAGGGAGTAGGCGACCTCGGTGCCCACCGGGAGCCGGAGGGCCGGTCCCCCGTCTTGCCCCTCCGCGACGGCGGGCTCCCCCGGAGGAGAAGCTCCCGGCTCGAGCCGCACCGTGTCCCAGGCCACGGCCAGGCGTCGCCGGTCGTCCGAGACTCCGCCCTCGCGGGGCGAAACCGACCAGGCGTACTCCAGCTCCAGGTCGTTCCAGCCCGCATGGAGGGCGTCCGCCGGCACCTCCACGCGATGGTCCGTCCAGCCGCTCTCCGGGGCGAGCTCCAGGCGGGCCAGGTCCCGGCCGTTCAGGCGCACCCGGACGGCCTGCCCCCGGCGGGCGCCGGACGTTCCCGGCGGGGTGTACGGCCGGCCCCGGAGAGCGAGCCGGAGGCTCCGGGCCTCGGCGAGGTAGAGGCGCAGCCGGGAGCCGTCGCCGATCCCCCAGACGAACGGAGTCCCCTCCGCGTCCTCCTCGTCCCAGGACCAGCCGTCCAGCAGGTACCGCCGGGCGGGTCCGGTCCCCAGGTCGAGGGTCGCCACCTCCCGGTGCAGCGCCGCCACCGGCAGCTCCGCCGCGAGGTCGAGAACCGGCCGGAGGACGTCCGGCTCGGGGCCACAGCCGGCCAGGGCGAGTCCGGATGCGAGCCCCAGCCCAAGGACGGTGGCTCGCACCCCTCGCCGACCGCTGCCGTCCCGCTCCATGGGGCGAGCCTACCTCCACGGGCCCGCCGGCCCTCCCTGCTAGACTTTTCCGCGATGCTCGCCGAACGGGTCATGGAGACGATCGCCGCGACCCAGGAGGTTCCCCGCGACAGGATCACGCTCGAGTCCAGCTTCGAGGAGCTGGGCTTCGACTCCCTGGATGGCTTCAACCTCCTCTACGCCGTCGAGGAGGAGCTCGACGTGACCATCCCCGACGACGTGGCCCGGGAGCTCCGGAGCGTCGGCGACGTGGTGGAGGCGGTGGAGACGCTCCTGGCGGAGCGAAGGTCCGCCGGCGACGGCGCCCCCGAGGGGGCCGGCCGGCCCGGCGGCGAAGCCGTCGCCCGACCGCCGGAACCAGGCGACGCCCAGGGTTCCGCTCCCCGCCCCGCCGGACCCTCCGGTTCTTCCGGCTCGTAGGAGGCCGGGCGCCCTCGTGCCCTCCCGCCGCGTCGCCGTCACCGGTCTCGGGGCGATCTCCGCCCTGGGGCCCGACCACCGGGCGTTCTGGCAGGCGCTCACCGAGGGCCGCTCCGGCATCGCCCCCATCGAGTCGGTGGACACCTCGCGGCTGCGCTTCACCCGGGGGGCCGAGGTCCGGGGCTTCGAGCCCCGGGAGCACTTCGACCGCAAGAGCGCCGAGATCCTGGACCGCTTCGCCCAGCTCGCCGTGGTGGCGGCCCGGGAGGCCCTGGTGGACGCCGGCCTGGCCCCGGGCGCCGGCGACGGGGGCGGTGCCTCCGGGGCGACGGGGGAGGGGCTCCGCCTCGGTGAGCGCGCCGCCGTGGTCACCGGGTCCTGCCTGGGGGGCCAGACCAGCGAGGACGCCGGCTTTGCCGACCTCTACGGGCGGGGCCGGGACCGCATGCACCCCATGAGCATCCCCCGGGCGATGGCCAACGCCGGCGCCAGCGCCGTGGCCCTGGAGACCGGGGTCACGGGGCCGGTGTTCACCGTCTCCACGGCCTGCTCCTCCGCCAACCACGCCCTGGGCCAGGCCTTCTGGCTGGTGCGGAGCGGCGCCGTCGAGCTGGCCGTCGCCGGCGGCAGCGAGGCCCCCTTCAGCTTCGGCAACCTCAAGGCCTGGGAGGCGCTCCGGGCGGTCTCGCCGGACACCTGCCGCCCGTTCTCCAGGGACCGCCAGGGGCTGATCCTGGGGGAGGGGGCCGGAATGCTGGTGCTGGAAGATCTGGAGCGCGCCCGGGCCCGGGGCGCCCGGATCCACGCCGAGCTCGCCGGCTTCGGCATGTCCTCCGACGCCTACCACCCCACGCTGCCCTCGCCGGACGGCGCCGCCGCCGCCATGCGCTCCGCCCTGGCGGACGCCGCCCTGGCGCCGGAGGCGGTGGGCTACGTCAACGCCCACGGCACCGGCACGCCCGCCAACGACCCCGCCGAGGTCCGGGCCCTGCGCCGGGTCTTCGGCGCCCACGCCGAGCGCCTGGCGGTCTCGTCCACCAAGTCCATGCACGGCCACGCCCTGGGGGCGGCCGGCGCCCTGGAGGCGGTGGCGACGGTCCTGGCCCTGGCGGAGAGGATCCTTCCCCCCACGGCCAACTTCACCGAGCCGGATCCGGAGTGCGACCTGGACGCGGTTCCCAACCGGGCGCGCCCTGCTCCGGCGGGCCTGGAAGCCGCCCTGTCGAGCTCCTTCGCCTTCGGCGGCCTGAACGCCGTGCTGGCGTTCCGCACGGCTCCGTAGGGGCGGAGCGGACCTTGGCCCGCCCGGGCGTGGAGCCGTTCCACGATGCGTGTAGGGGCGGACCTTGCGTCCGCCCTGGGAGTGCCTCGGGAGGAGGCAAGCTCCTCCCCTACCGCGGGGTCAGGCGCCGCAGATCCCGGTTCAGGCGCTCCACCTCGTCGCCGTCCAGGCCGTCGTAGTAGCCGCGGATCCGGCCCCGGGCGTCCAGGAGCACGAAGCGCGTGGAGTGGGCGATGGGGTCCACCGGGTTGCCCGTGTCCGGCTCCACCGCCAGGTGGAAGCCGTCGCGCACCAGGGCCAGCACCTCCGGCGGCTCGCCGGTCAGGAAGAGCCACTCCTCCGGCACGTCCCGGGCCTCCTTGAACTCCTGCAGGACCTCCGGCGTGTCGTGGGCCGGGTCCACGCTCACCGAGACGCGCCGGAAGTCCCGTCCCTCGGTGAGGCCCTCCCCCAGGGTCGCCATCCGTGCCGTCAGGATCGGGCACGACGTCACGCACCGGGTGAAGACGAAGTCCACCACAGCCGGGGCCCCGGCCAGGTCGCCGAGGGTCACGGTCCGGCCCCGGGAATCGGTGAGGGCGAGCTCCGGAGCCTCGCCCAGGACGGGCAAGGGCTCGCCGGAGCCCGATCCGGCGGAGCGGCGGAGCAGGTGGACCGCTCCCAGGGCCAGGATCAGCACCAGCGTTGCGGCCAGGAGCGCCCACAGGGCGATCCGGACCGGCGGGATCGACGGCGGGGACGGGTTCGGGCCGGGCGTTTCGTTCAAGGCGTGTTCATGCCATGCGCGATCGTCATCGCACCAGGGTTAGGCCTGGGTTAGGCCGGGCTCTCCGCCCGGTGCGACGCCTCGGCTGCGCTCGGGGGACACCCGGGTCGCACCCTACCCCAGGAGGCGGTCGGCCAGCATGGCGCCCAGGATCCCCGGCAGGTAGACCACCGAGACCAGGAGCAGCCGGCGGCCCGCCACGCCGGTGCGGGCGTGCCCGAAGACCAGGCTCGCCACCAGGTAGCCGATCCCCAGGACACCGGCCCCCGCCGCGTAGACTCCGCCGGTGAGCCCGACGGCCGAGGGCAGGAGCGACAGGGGCACGAGGGCCGCCGACCACAGGACGGCCTGGCGTGCCGTGGAGCCCCCGTCCGGCTCCAGGACCGGCAGCATGGGGAACCCGGCCCGGGCGTAGTCGGCCCGGTACATCCAGGCGATGGCCAGGAAGTGGGGAAGCTGCCAGAAGAACAGGATGCCGAAGAGCACCCAGGCCCCGGTTCCCAGCTCCCCGGTGAGCGCCGCCCAGCCCATCACCGGTGGCATCGCTCCGGGCGCCGCGCCCACCACGGTGGCCAGCGAGGTCACCCGCTTGAGCGGCGTGTAGACGAAGACGTAGCCCACCAGGGTGGCCGCGCCGAGGGCCGCAGTCAGCGGGTTGACCGCCAGGGCCAGCTCCGCCAGGCCCACGATCCCCAGGAGCACGGCGAAGGCCAGGGCCCGGTCCGGGTCCAGGCGGCCGGAGGGGAGCGGCCGGTCGGCGGTGCGGCGCATGCGGGCGTCCACCCGGCGCTCCAGGACCTGGTTCAGGGCCGAGCCGCAGGAGGCGACGAGCCCGGTGCCCAGGAGCGTGTGGAGGAGGAGGCCCGGCGGCAGGCCGCCGCCGGCGGAGGCGCCGACGCCCTGCCCGAGGACGAAGCCCACCGCCGCGGTCACCAGCACCATGGTGGTGATCCGCGGCTTCGTGAGCTCGACGTAGGCCGCCGCACGGCTCCGGGTCGAGGCGCCGGCGGCGGTGGCCGGACCGGCGCGCGGACCGGCGTCCGGGCCGAGCTCGGGCGTGGGCTGGGCGATCGCTGCGTCTCTCATGCTGTTCGTCGCTGCTTGGGGAGGTCCGTGGGCCGGCCGCCGGGCCGCGCCGCGGAAGTCTACCTCACGGGGCGGGGGTCTCCTCCCCTGCGGGGCGGGGGCCGCACCGGGCCACTCCCGCCGACTCCCCCTCAAGGCCTGAGCCTACCCACCCGTATTGACACGCCCTGAGGGGGTCGGTAAAAATCGGCGCCCCGTCGAGGGGGCGAGCTGGAGGCGCGGCTTCCGGCGGGTCGTTTCCCCCTTCCCGACAGCCCTCGGACGGGGCTTGTGAACGTCTTCACAAGGCACCCTGGAACAACCTGCCGCTCCTGCGGGCGCGCCCTTCGCTCGGCGGGAGGGGGCAGCCGACGGGAGAACGCCGACTTCCATGCCCCAGCTCTTCCGCCCCAGCGCCAACAACGTCGCCCGGGGCAGCCTGGTGGTGCTGGTGGTCCTCCTCACCCTCGGGGGGCTGGCCCTGGACCGGCTCCAGCGCTCTCCGTACGTCACCCGCGAGCGCATCACCTTCGAGCAGCCGGTGCCCTTCAGCCACGACCACCACGTGGCGGCCATGGGCATCCATTGCAAGTACTGCCACACCACGGTGGAAACGTCGTCCTTCGCCGGCGTCCCGCCCACCAGCACGTGCATGAACTGCCACAAGCTGGTGTGGGACGACAGCCCCATGCTCGAGCCGGTGCGATCGAGCTTCCGGACCGGCGAGCCCCTGGAGTGGACGCGCATCAACGACCTGCCGGACTTCGTCTACTTCGACCACAGCATCCACGTGGCCAAGGGCATCGGGTGCGAGACCTGCCACGGCCGCGTGGACACGATGCCCCTGATGTACCAGTCCGCCTCGCTGCAGATGGAGTGGTGCCTCGAGTGCCACCGCAACCCGGAGCAGTACGTCAGGCCCCGCGAGGAGGTCTACACCATGGGGTGGGAGCCGCCGGAGCCCCAAAAGGTCCTGGGGCCCCGGCTGGTGGAGGAGTACGACATCGCGAGGCGTGATTCATGCTCGGTCTGCCACCGGTGATCCGGCGCCTGATCCGGCGCCTCATCCGGCGCTGGGCGCACGAGCCCCCGAGGGCCTCGAGGAGGGACGGATGGACCGCCTGAACATCCTCCGCGACGACGAGCACCGGGAGAGCTGCGGCTGCGGCGAAGAAAGCTGCGGCTGCGCCGGACCCGAGAGCTCCTCCCGGGACGGAGGGGCGGCCGTCGACGACCCCCGCGAGCGCCTCCGGGGGGTCCTGCGCGGCACGAAGGGCCGGAGCTTCTGGCGCAGCCTCGAGGAGCTCGCCGGCACGCCGGAGTTCGAGGAGATGCTCCACCGGGAGTTCCCCCGCCACGCCGCCGAGTGGCTGCCGGAGGACGAGCCCGGCTTCTCCCGCCGCCGCTTCCTCCAGCTCTCGAGCGCCTCCATGGCCCTGGCCGGGCTGACCGCGTGCACGCGCCAGCCGCCGGAGACGATCGTGCCGTACGTCGACCGCCCGGAGGAGGTGATCCCCGGCGAGCCCCTCTACTACGCCACCGCCTTCCCCATGGCGGGCTACGCCCAGGGCGTCCTGGTGGAGAGCCACACCGGGCGCCCGACCAAGGTGGAGGGCAACCCCCAGCACCCGGCGAGCCCCGGGGGCGGGACCGACCACTTCGCCCAGGCCTCGGTCCTCCAGCTCTACGACCCGGACCGCTCCGAGGTCCTGACCTACCTGGACCAGATCCGCAGCTGGAGCGACTTCCAGTCCCAGCTCGCCCCCCGGATCCAGGCCCACCGGGCCCTGGGCGGGGCGGGGCTGCGGTTCCTCACCGGGACCGTCGTCTCCCCCACCCTGGGAGCCCAGCTCCGGAGCGTCCTGGCGGAGCTGCCGGAGGCCCGCTGGTACCAGTGGGACGCGGCCGGGCGCCACAACGTCCACCGCGGCGCGGTCCGGGCGTTCGGCGAGCCGCTGGCCACCCGCTACGACCTGGCGGCGGCGGACGTGGTCCTCACCCTGGACGCCGACGTCCTGACCCAGGGCCCCGGCGCCGTGCGCTACGCCCACGAGTGGGCCGAGCGGCGCCGCCGCGGCGCCGGGGCGGAGACCGGCGAGCCCGACCCCCGGTGGATGCCCCGCCTGTACGCCCTGGAGTCCATGCCCTCGGGCACCGGGACCGTCGCCGACCACCGGCTGCCCGCCACCCCGGTGGAGATCGCCCGCTTCGCGCTCGCCCTGGCGGCGGAGCTCGGGGTGGCCGAGCCGGGGCTCGCGGAGCCCCTGGAGGGGGACCTGGCCCGCTGGCTCGGCCCCGTGGCGGACGACCTCCGGGCCCATCGGGGGCGGGCGGCGGTCATCCCCGGCGACGGCATGCCGCCGGCGGTCCACGTCCTGGCCCACGCCGTCAACGGCGCCCTCGCCGCCGACGGCCAGACGGTCCTCCACACCGAGCCGGTCACCGAGAGCCCCTCCGACCAGGTGGAGGACATCGCAACGCTGGCGGCCGAGCTCCGGGCCGGCGAGGTGGACACCCTGGTCATCCTGGGTACCAACCCGGTGTTCGACGCCCCGGCGGACCTGGAGCTCGCCGAGGCCCTCCAGCTGGCCGAGCTGCGGATCCACGTGGGCCTCTACCGGGACGAGACCTCCCGCTTCTGCCAGTGGCACGTGCCCCAGACCCACTACCTGGAGGGCTGGAGCGACGCCCGCTCCTTCGACGGGACGGTCTCCATCGTCCAGCCGCTCATCCGGCCCCTGTACCAGGGGCACACGCTGCACGAGATCGTGGCCCAGTTCTCGGAACGTCCCAACGTGGACCCCCGGGAGCTCGTCCGGGAGCGCTGGAGCGAGCTCCTGCCGGACGAGCGCGCCTGGCGCCGGGCCCTCCACGACGGCTGGATCGAGGGCACGGGCCTGGCCGCCCGGGGCGGCGCGGTCCAGGGCGTGGCGGAGGCCGCCGCCGAGGTGCGCGAGGCCGCGGCGGCGCCTCCCGGCGAGGCGGACGCCGAAGGAGGGCTCCCCGTCCAGGTGGCCTTCCGGCCGGACCCGTCCGTCTGGGACGGCTCCTGGGCCAACAACGCCTGGCTCCAGGAGCTGCCCCGGCAGATCACGCGGCTGACCTGGGACAACGCCGCCCTGATGAGCCTGTCCACGGCCGAGCGCCTGGGCATCGCCGACATCGAGGCAACGCTCTTCCACGAGCGGCCTCTGGTCCGCCTCACCGTCGACGGCCGGTCGGTGGAGCTGCCGGCCTGGATCGTCCCCGGCCACGCCGACGGCGTGGTGACGGTCCACTTCGGCCAGGGCCGTCGCTGGGTGGGCGGCGTCGGCGAGGGGATCGGCTTCGACGTCTACCCGGCCCGCCCCCTGGACGGCCTGTGGAACGCCGCCGGGCGCCTGGAACGCCGGCCCGGCCGCTACCGGATGGCCACCACCCAGGACCACCACTCCATGGAGGGGCGCCACCTGGTGCGCGACGGCACCCTGGCGGAGTACGTGGACAACCCGGAGTTCGTCCACGACATGGTCCACGACGCGCCGGACGCCTCCATGTACCCGGAGTGGGAGTACCCGGAGCACGCCTGGGGCATGTCCGTCGACCTCAACGTCTGCACCGGCTGCAGCGCCTGCGTCGTCGCGTGCCAGAGCGAGAACAACATCCCCGTGGTGGGCAAGGAGCAGGTGGCCCGGGGCCGCGAGATGCACTGGATCCGCATCGACCGGTACTTCGAGGGCGAGGGGCCGGACGCCGTCGCCGCCGTCCACAACCAGCCGGTGCTGTGCATGCACTGCGAGCAGGCCCCGTGCGAGGTGGTCTGCCCCGTGGCCGCCACCGTGCACAGCTTCGAAGGCCTGAACGACATGGTCTACAACCGGTGCGTGGGCACCCGGTACTGCTCCAACAACTGCCCCTACAAGGTCCGCCGCTTCAACTTCTTCGACTACACCGGCCGGGAGGGTGAGGTCGAGAAGATGGGCCACAACCCGGACGTCACGATCCGGAGCCGCGGCGTGATGGAGAAGTGCACCTACTGCGTGCAGCGGATCAACCAGGCCCGGATCGAGGCCCGCGTCGCCGCCCAGCGCGGCGTCGGCGACGGGCGCATTCCCACCGACTCGATCCAGACCGCCTGCCAGCAGGCCTGCCCCACCGGGGCCATCGTCTTCGGCGACATCAACGACCCGGAGGCCCGGGTCACCCGCCGGAAGGCCGAGCCCCTGAGCTACTCCCTCCTGGAGGAGCTGGGCACCCGGCCCCGGACGACCTACCTGGCGAAGCTGACCAACCCCAACCCGGCCCTCCTGGACGAGGGCGCCACCGGCGGGAGCGGCCATGGCGCTCATGGATGAGCGGCGGCCCTATGAGGCGCCGGTCCTGGCCGGCGAGCACGACCACGCCTCGGTGACCGACCGGATCTCCGGGGCGGTCTTCGGCAAGACCCCCCGCTGGTGGTTCGGCGTGATGGCGATCGGGTTCGCCATCGTCGGGATGATGCTCGTCTCCATCACCTACCTCTTCGCCAAGGGTGTGGGGGTCTGGGGCCTCAACGTCCCGGTGGCGTGGGGCTTCGCCATCATCAACTTCGTCTGGTGGATCGGCATCGGCCACGCGGGCACGCTGATCTCGGCGATCCTGCTGCTGTTCCGCCAGGAGTGGCGGACCTCCATCAACCGCTTCGCCGAGGCGATGACGCTCTTCGCCGTGGCCTGCGCGGGGCTGTTCCCGATCCTCCACCTGGGGCGCCCCTGGCTCGCCTACTGGCTGCTGCCGTACCCCAACAGCATGGCCATCTGGCCCCAGTTCCGGAGCCCCCTGATCTGGGACGTCTTCGCCGTCACCACCTA
>JBKHJP010000079.1:0-14514 GCA_046538065.1 Thermoanaerobaculia bacterium
TCCTGGTCCTCGTCCTGATGCTCGGCTCGTTCACCCGCAACATGATCTACCCGGCGCCCCCGGTGGCGGTGCCTTCGCCGCCCCCGGGAGGGCTGGAGGAGGTCCGGCTCGAGCTGCCGGAGGGCGGGAGGGCGACGGCCTGGGCCGAGGTGCCCGAGGGGACCACGCCCGAAGCGCCGGTGGCGCTCTTCTTCCACGGCAACGGCGAGAACCTGGAGACCATGCGCCGGGCCGGCGTGTTCGGAGAGCTCCGGGACCTGGGCGTGGTCTTCCTCGTCGCCGAGTACCCGGGCTACGGCCGAAGCCCCGGCAGGCCGTCGGAGGACGGGGTCCTGGCCACCGGGGAGGCGGCCCTGGCCTGGGCCCGGGAACACCATCCCCGACGGCCCGTCGTGGTGGCCGGCTGGTCGCTGGGGGCGGCGGTGGCGCTCCGGACCGCCGCCGAGCACCCCGACGCCGTGGCGGGCCTAGTGGCGATGAGCCCCTGGACCACCCTGGCGGACGTCGCCTCGGTCCACTTCCCGGCGTTCCTGGTCCGGTGGCTGGTGCCGGAGCGCTACGACTCGCTGGAGGCGGCGCGCCGGGCCGGTGCCGACGGCGTCCCGGCGCTGGTGGTCCACGGCGTCCGGGACCGGATCATCCCGGTGGAGCAGGGGGAACGGATCGCCCGGGCCCTGGAACAGGCCGCTCCGCGGGAGTCGCCCCCGGGGGGGGACGGCGGCGGGGCGGAGGGGTCCACCGTGCGCTGGGTCCCGGTGGCCGGAGCCGGGCACAACGACCTGCTGGCCCACCGGGAGGTCTGGCGGGCCCTCGAGCGGTTCCTGCGGGTCGTCCGGGGGGCGGGCGTGGCGGCGTCAGCGCCGAAGTCGTAGGATGCGCCTCTGCGCACCGGGCTCAGTCCTACCGAGGTGCCGCTCGGTGCGCC
Organism: Thermoanaerobaculia bacterium; assembly: GCA_046538065.1. GTDB lineage: Bacteria > Acidobacteriota > Thermoanaerobaculia > Multivoradales > DATKCC01 > JBKHJP01. The sequence goes on from JBKHJP010000079.1 coordinate 926, forward strand.
GAGGCGCACCCTACGGTGTTGGGAGGTGCCATCGACTCGATGCGCCGAGGCGCACTCTACGGTGGTCGGAGGCGCCGTCGAATCACCGGGTGTTCGGGTTTCTCGATAGAGTCGGTCCATGATGAGGCTGAAACTTTCCGGCGATTTCCGGCGGCCCGGCCGGAGGGCCCTCACCCTGCTGGCGGTGCTCGCGACGCTCTCTGGCCCGGTGGCCGCCGCCTCCGCCGGCTCCACCGTTTCGGGCGACCCGGCCGCTTCCGCCGGCGCCGACCTGATCCTCACCGGCGCCCGGGTCTGGACCGGGGCCGAGGCGCGGCCCTGGGCCGAGGCGGTGGCGGTCCGCGGGGAGCGGATCGTGGCGGTGGGCCCGGCGGAGGAGGTGCTCGAGCTCCAGGGGCCGGAGACCCGGGTCCTGGAGCTCGACCGCCTGGGCGGCGGGTTCGTGGCGCCGGGCTTCATCGACAACCACACCCACTTCGACCGGGCCGGGGCGCTGCTGCTGGGGGTGAACCTCCTGGAGGTCTCGGACGCCGAGGGGCTGGTCCGGGAGGTGGAGGCGGCCCGGGACCGGCTGCCCGCCGGCTCCTGGATCACCGGCGGCGACTGGGGCGCGTACGAGGCCTGGGGCCAGGGCTCGTCGGGGCGCCAGGGGGAGGACGGAGCGGCTGAGGCGGGCTCCGCCCCGTTCGATCCCGACCGCTCGCTCCTGGACCCGGTGACTCCGGACAACCCGGTGCTCCTGTCCCGCTGGGACGGGGAGGCGTTCGTGGCCAACGGCCGGGCCCTGGAGGCGGCGGGTGCCGAGTGCTCCTGGGAGGGTGTCGAGTGCCGGGAGGGCGAGCCCACCGGCCGGCTCTCGGCCGCCGCCGCCGGGCGCGTCCGGGAGGCCGTTCCGCCGAAGCCCATGGCCCGGCGCCTGGCGGAGGCCCGGGCGGGTCTGGAGCGCCTGGCCTCCCACGGGGTCACCACGATCCACGACATCACCGGGCCGGAGCAGATGCGGGTCTTCCAGGAGCTTCGGCGCCGCGGCGAGCTCACCGTCCGCGTCTATGCCCGGCCCACCCTGGACCGCTGGGACGAGCTCGCCGCCGCCGGCGTCCAGCACGGCTTCGGCGACTCGTGGCTCAAGATCGGCGGGCTCAAGGGGTTCGTGGACGGGATCATGGGCAACTCCAGCGCCCGCTTCTACGAGCCCTACCGGACCTCCGGCGAACGCGGCTCCTGGCGGGACATGATGCGCCCGGAGGGCAACATGCTCCGGCTCCTCGAGGGCGCCGACGCCGCCGGCCACTGGCCTCAGGTCCACGCCATCGGCGACGAGGCCATCGACACGCTCCTGGACCTCTTCGAGCACGTGATCGAGGAGAACGGTCCCCACCCCCTGGGGGAGCGGCGCTTCCGGGTGATCCACACGCAGGTCCTCCGGGGGCCGGAGGTGGCCCGGCGCATGGCCCGCCTGGGGGTGATCGCCGAGGTCCAGCCGTACCACGCCATCGACGACATGCGCTGGATGGAGGAGCGCATCGGTGAGCGGTCCCGCTGGGCCTACGCCTTCAAGACCCTGGAGGACGCCGGGGTGCTCCTGTCCTTCGGCTCCGACTGGCCCGGCACGAACGCCTCCTGGTACCCGGCGAGCCCGGTCCTGGGGATCTACGCCGCCGTCGCCCGCAAGACCCTGGAGGGCGAGCCCGAGGGCGGCTGGTACCCCCGGGAGCGGGTGAGCCTGGAGACGGCCCTCCGGGCCTACACGGTGAACAACGCCTGGGCCGAGGGGGAGGAGGACGAGAAGGGCACGCTCGCCCCGGGGAAGCTCGCCGACCTGGTGGTCCTGGACCGGGACCCTTTCGCCGTGGAGGCGGACGCTTTGAAGGACCTGGAGGTGGTCCTCACGATGGTCGGCGGAAGGATCGTGCACGAGTTCCAGCCGGCGCGTGCAGGAGCTCAACCCGGATGGACCCACGAAGGATCGTGACAAACCCCCTGACCCAACCGGAGCGCCGCTCGTCCACCGCTTCGCCAGCCTCGCCGGCCGGCGACGCGGACGCCGGGACGGCGGCCGATTCCGCCGAGCGGGAGCGGGCCGGTGGCCGATGGCGGTTCTCCACGTTCTGGCTCCCTTTGCTCGCCGGCGCCGCCCTCGTCGTGGCCACCGCCGTCCTCTGGCGGGCACTCGAAGAGCGGGAGGCGGTCCAGATCGCCGAGGTGGTCCGGAGCACGACCCGGGCCGTGAAGGTGGAGGTCGAGCAGCGGATGCGGGCCAAGACCCGGGCGCTGCTCAGCCTCCGAGCGCAAGGCCAGCAGTCGTCCTGGAGCACGCCCGAGGAGTGGCGGGCCCAGGCCAGCTTGGCCTTCGGCGGCTTCCCCAGCTTCGAGATCGTTCACTGGCTCGGTGAAGAGGTCCAGCGCCGGAGCATGGCCGGCAACGCCGCCTGGGACGCCGCCGAGGCGGCCGCCCTCGTGGACAACGCGCTCTTCCGGGAGTCGATGCAGCGAGCCGCCACCCGGGGGGAGCCGGTGGCCGAGGGGCCCTTCTCCCACCGGCTGGGTTCGATGTTCCAGATCGTGGTCCCGCCGTCCGAGCCGGGGGACGGCTACCTGGCCGCTGCCTTCGAGGCCCGTAAGACCTTCTCCAACCTGACGGAGACCGTGGCCCCGGGATACCGCGTGGTGGTGTCCTCGCCCGGCGGCGTGCTGTTCTCCGCGGGCCCGGAGATCCGGGAGCCCGCCCGGCGCTGGGCCGTCTCGAGACCCCTGGAGCTTCCCGGGGGGAGCGCATGGCGGGTCACGGCGGCGCCGGGGCCCGGGCTGCTGGCGGACTATCGCTCGGGCCTGCCGGAGGTGGTCCTCGGGGCCGGCGTGGTGATCGCGATCCTCCTGACCTCCACCCTGCGGTACGGCGCCCTGACCTGGGCCCGGGCCGAGGAGCTCGAGGGCCGGGTGCGCGAGCGCACGGTGGAGCTCCGGGAGGCGCTGGACCGGATCCGGGATGAAAACCGGGAACGCCGGCGCACCGAGGCGACCCTGCGGCGCTTCCTGATCACCCTGGGTCACGAGCTCCGCAACCCTTTGGGCTCCATCGTGACGGCCCTGGACGTCCTGGAGGACCGGGAGCTCGAGGGCCGCGGGGACCCCCGGATGCACCAGATCGTGCGCCGCCAGGTCGGCCACCTGGCGCACCTGGTGGACGACCTGCTGGACATCTCGCGGATCGAGCGCGGGAAGGTCTCCCTCCAGCGTGAGCCGGTGGACCTGCCGCGGCTGGTCCGGGACCTGGTGGAAGGCCACCGGGCGGAGGCCGACGCCGCGGGGGTCTCCCTCGAGCTGGACGTGCCCGAGGACGCCGCGTGGGTCGAGGCCGACACCACCCGGATCGTCCAGGTGGTGGAGAACCTCCTGTCGAACGCGATCAAGTTCACGGACTCCGGCGGCCGGGTCGAGCTGGGGGTCGAGGCGCGCGGCGGCGGCGAGGTGCTGCTGCGGGTCCGGGACACGGGGTGCGGGCTGGATCCCGGGGAGACGGAGCAGATCTTCGAGCCGTTCGCCCAGCTCGGCGAGGCCCAGCGCCGCATGTCCGGAGGGCTCGGGCTCGGCCTGCCCATCGTCAAGGGCCTGGTGGAGGCTCACGGCGGCCGGCTGGAGGTCGCGAGCGAGGGGCGGGGCCGGGGGGCCGAGTTCCGGGTCCGACTGCCGGCGGCGGAGGAGCCGGTGGAGCCGGCCGTGGAGCCGGGTCCGGCCTCCGAGCTCGTCCCGCTCTCGGTCCTTCTGATCGACGACCATCGGGACTCGGCGGAAGGGCTCGCCGAGCTGCTGCGGGCCCAGGGTCACCGGGTGGGGGTCTCCTACGACGGGGAGTCCGGGATCGACGCGGCCCGGCGCACGCTCCCGGACGTCGTGATCAGCGACCTGGGCCTGCCCGGGCTGGACGGCTACGGTGTGGCGCGGACCCTCCGGGAGTCCTTCGGGACCCGCTCCCCCCGCCTGGTAGCCCTGTCGGGGTACGGCGACGCGGCGACGGTGGAGAAGGCCCTCCAGGCCGGGTTCGACCACCACCTGACGAAGCCGGTGGACCCCGCCGCCCTCCAGAAGCTCCTGGGAGCCATCGCCGGTCCCGCCTCCTCCACCGCCTCGGCCTGAGAATCCGTCCGGAGCCGGGTCCCGTGCCGGGTCGGCGCGCCCCCCGGCCGGGCCGGAGGTCGTGAGGCGTCCGGCCGGGGTATCAGGAAGCCAGGGGCCTGGGGTGTCGGGCGCCGTCGACTGCGCCCCGCCCGGCGGGGTCCGAGGCCGGATCGGCGCCCGGGTCGCCCCCGAGGAGGAGGGCCTCCACCCGCCCCGCCAGCTCCTCCAGGTCGAAGGGCTTGTAGAGCATGAGGTCGGCCTGGCTGAACTCGAGGAAGATCGCCTCGCGCTCCGGGTCGGAGCCGAGGTTGCGGGCGGTCAGGAGCACCAGCTTGAGCCCCTGGGGGTAGACGCCCCGAGCCTCATCCTCCCGCAGCATGCGCGACACCCGGTAGCCGTTCTCCCGGGGCATCATCACGTCCAGCAGGGCCAGGTCCGGCAGGCTCGAGCGGGCGACCCCCAAGGCCTCCACGCCGTCGCTCGCCGTGATCACGTCGTAGTCCTCCTGGGCCAGTCGGAACTCCAGGCTCTCCAGCACGTCCGGCTCGTCGTCGGCGATCAGGATCTTGGGTGTGGGCATCGTTGTCTCCTTTCGTCGCGGGGGCCGCGAGGCAGGTGGCGACCAGGTCGCCGGCGGCGACCCCGTCGTCGGGGTAGTGGGCGGGGCCCAGGACCCGGGGGGGCGGGACCTCCGCCCCGTCGACCCGGGCGACGGTCGTGGCGAGGTGCTGCGCCAGGCGGCGCTGGACCACCTCCACGCCGTTGCGCGGCGTCGCCAGAAGAGTGATCACGATCCGGCGGTGCGCCGGCTGGACACTCAGGAGGTCGCAGTCCCGGGGCAGGGCCCGCTCGAGCTCGTCCTCGACCGCCAGGAGCATGGACAGGGCGGCCTCCCGGTCGTCCAGGAAGGGGGGCGGCTCCTCGCCGCTCTCCGCGGCGCTGGCCCAGGCGACCACCAGAACGCCGAAGAACGGGTACTTCCGATGCTGGCGGAAGGCCTCTTCCAGGGTCACGGCTTCCCGGGCCCGGGCCAGGTCCGACGGCAGCCGCACGGTGAAGCGGCTGCCGCGGCCGGGGAGGCTCTCCACCGCCAGCTCGCCGGCGTGGGCCTGGACCAGCTCCCGGGAGATGGCCAGCCCCAGACCCGTGCCCCGGGCGCTACGGGTCAGGTGATCCTCCGCCTGGTGGAACGGCTCGAAGATTCGCTCCTGGTGCTCGGCGGGGATGCCGGGGCCGGTGTCGGCCACCGAGAGCTCCACCCAGCCGCCCCCGGCGCTTCCCGAGAGGGTCACTCGTCCCCCGGCCGGCGTGAACTTCAGGGAGTTGCCCACCAGGTTGGTCAGGACCTGGATCAGGCGACCGGGATCGCCGAGGACGCGGGGCAGGCCCCTGGCGGGCACCGGCGCCAGCTCCACCCCGGCGGTGATCGCCTGGGGCTCGAAGGTCTCGGCCACCCGGGCCAGGAGCTCGTCGGGGTCGAGCTCCCGGAAGGCGTACTCCAGCCGTCCCGCCTCGATGCGGGACAGGTCCAGCAGGTCGTCGATGATTCCGGCCAGGCGGTCCTGGTTGCGCCGGGCCATGTCCAGGAAGCGAACCTGGTCGGCCGTGAGGTTGCCGGTCTTGCCGCCCCGGACCAGGCCGATGGCGTTCCGGATCGAGGTCAGGGGTGTGCGCAGCTCGTGGGAGACGGTGGAGACGAAGGCGGATTTCATCTCCGAGACCTTGGCAAGCTCCCGGTTGGCCTGGCGGAGGGACTCCTCGGCCTGCTTGCGGTCGGTGACGTCCTCCTGGACGACGATGAAGTGGGTGTGGGCGCCCTCGGGGTTGCGCAGGGGAGAGATGGAGGTGGAGACCCAGAAGACCTCGCCGTCGGTGCCCTGGTAGCGCAGCTCACCGCGCCAGCCGGCGCCCGCCGCCAGCACCTCGGCCAGCTCCGGGTGCTCCCCGGGACCGTCCTCCGGGGCGCCGAGGCGCCGGAGGTCCCGACCCGTCGCCTCCGGGGCCGGGTAGCCGGTGACCGCCGAGAAACGGGGGTTGACGTACTCGATCCGGCCGTGGAGGTCGGTGATGATGACGATCGACGGGCTCTGCTCCACGGCCCGGGAGAGCTTGCGCACCTCCTCCTCCACCCGGCGCCGTTCCCGGACCTCGCGCTCGAGGCGCCGGTTCGCGGTTTCCAGGGTGCGCCGGACCTCCTCCAGCCGGCGTACCGATTCGGCTTCCGTGCGGGCGCGCTGGCGCTCCCGGCGGACCCGTTGGACCAGGTAGCCGTAGAAGCTCGCCACGGCGAACAGGAACGGCAGCCGGATCAACGTAGAGCTCTCGTCCAGCGATCCCGTGCCGGAGGCCGACAGGGCGTACAGGTAGGCGAAGGAGACGACCACCGCCCCCAGGGCGATCAGCCCGAGGCTCTCGCCCACCGCCGCCAGGAACAGGACAAAGAAGTAGAGGTAGAAGAACTCCGCCTCGAAGTGTCCGGTGACCAGGAGGGCGCCGGTGATCCAGAGGGTGTCCGCCACCAGCACGCCGGCGGTGAAGGGGGACGACTCCAGCAGCCGCGGGGGCAGGCGCGTGGCGACGACGTTCGACAGGAGACCCAGGCCGATCCAGGTCGAGACCAGGAGCGGGGGCCGGCCGAGCCCCTCTTCCGAGAGAAGCATGTACGAGGTGGCGATGAGGAGGGTAAAGCGCAGGAGGAGGAACGCGTTGGAGCGCTTGCCCTCATCGCCGCCGCGGGTGACCGCAGGGGAGGGGGCGGCGGCAGTCGCGGTGGGGGCCCGGTGCGTGGCGCGGCTCGCGGGTGGGGCGGATCGGGACATGGTGTGGCTCCGGGTCCCGCCACTCTAGGGGCGGGCCGGAGCCCCCAGGAACGGCGGGCCGTCCGGTTCCCCGGTCGGCCCGCCGGTGAGCGCCGTGTCCGCGCCGGTCCTACCGGGGCTCGGAGTCCTGGCGCGCCCGGTCGTTCCGGGCCCGGAGCGCCCTCGACAGGAACCGGTCCGCCTGCTTTTCGGAGAGGACGCCCTCTCGCTCGAGGGCTTCCAGGGCGCCGGTCACGCACGCGCGGTACCCCCGGCGGTCCAGCGAGGGGTCCGCAGGGTCGCAGGGGATCTCGGGGAACACGATCCGCTCGCCAGCCTCCACCCCGTGGAGGCGGTGGACGGTGCCCCCGGGCCACAGGACCTCCACGGTGGCCGTCTCGGCCCGGCCCAGGCCGAAGAGCTGGGCCAGGGCGTTCTGCGAGGCGTAGCTCGAGCCGCCGGTCACCGGGCGGATCGCGGTCCGCCCGCCCTCGGGGGTCACCCGGACGACGGCGCCGATCCCGTCGCGGTTGACCCGCCCCTCCGGCAGGAGGCCGGCGGTCCCCAGGGTGCGGACCTCGATCCAGTGGTTGTCGTTGCCGCGGTTGATCTCCACCGCCAGGCGGCCGTCCGGGAGCTCGAAGCCGTTCCAGACGAACGCGCCTGCGCCGGCGGGCTCGAAGGCCTCGACGTAGCGGGCGGTGGCGTCGAAGGGGCTGTCGTGCTCGACGGGGTAGGGCTCGAGCGGGACCTCCTCCGGGATCCGGAACGCGGAGGCGGTCACCAGGTCCGGGAAGCCGTCCCGGTTCAGGTCGCCGGTGGCCCCGCCGTGGACGTTGCGCCGGGTGTGGTCGACGGCCAGGGCCTCCAGGTCGGCCTCGAAGAGGGCGGAGCAGCCCTGGTTGAGGAGCACGGCGCCGGGGTTGTCGGCGGTGATGGTGTGGATGGCGGCGTCCAGGCTGCCGAAGAACGCCACGTCCGGGTCGCCGTCGTTGTCCAGGTCCGGGGCGACCACCGACCAGCCGAAGGGCGTGGCCCGCACGGGACCGGGGCCGGCGTCCACGAAGCCGCCGTCGCCGGTTCCCAGGAAGGCTCGCGACGAGAGCTGCCCGCGGGTGAAGGGCAGGTCCAGGACCGAGAAGGCGTAGTCGCCGAAGTTGGTGGCGAACAGGTCCATGTGGCCGTCGCAGTCGAAGTCGGCGAAGGCCAGGCCCATCCAGGAGCTCCCGGGCAGGTCGGTCCCCGCCCGGTGGGTCACGGCGGTGAAGCGCCCGGTCCCGTCGTTGTTCAGGACCTGGATCAGGCCGCGGCTCGCCTCATCCGGCGACATCGCCCCCTGGTCGTCGGCGTGGATGAGGTCCAGGTCGCCGTCCTGGTCGTAGTCCACGAGGGCGAGGGCCCAGCTCATCGTCGCGGCTCCGTCCCGCGGCGGGCGGAAGCCGGTCAGGTCCCGGATGCCGGAGCTCTCGCTGGCGTCCCGGAAGCGCAGGCCTCCCTCGTTGAGGTAGAGCTGGTTGGGATGGTTGAGCTCCCAGGGCTCCACCAGGATGGGGGCTCGGCGGCTCCAGTCGTAGGAGTTGGCCACGACCACGTCCAGCAGGCCGTCGCCGTCCACGTCCCCCACGGCGCAGGCGGTGTGGCCCAGCTCGCTGGCGCCCAGGCCGCTGTCGTCGGTGGCGTCGCGGAACGTGCCGTCCCCCAGGTTCTCGAACAGGCGGTTCGGCTCCGAGCGGCCCAGGACGAGGAGGTCCGGGTCGCCGTCGTTGTCCAGGTCGCCGAAGCAGACGCCGGTGGAGTCCTGGCCGGTGGCGGCGACCCCCGCCGCCTCGGCGACGTCCTCGAAGCGCAGGGCACCGGTCTCCTCGAGGCGGTTGGTGAACAGGCTGTTCGCCGCCCCGGGGCCGTTGGTCACGTAGACGTCCAGGTCGCCGTCGCCGTCGGCGTCGAGGAGGGCCACCCCCGGGGCCCCGCGGGGCTTCTCCGGAGTGGCCACGATCAGTGGCATCGTGTAGAGGGGCTCGCGCTTGATCCGCTCGAACGCGGTGTTGGTGGCGGACGGCGCGCGCCGGAAGTCGATCCCGGCGCCCTCCTCCTCGGTCAGCTCGCGGAACGTGACGCTGGCGCCGTCGTCAGCGGAAACCGGCAGGCTCGCCACCGCCGTGAACGCGGTGAGCAGGAGCGTCGTGGTGCGATGGTCCATCGGTCACCTCCCTGTGTAGACCCACTCGATCGTGGAAGATCGACACTTCAGGGTACTCTTTACTATACATATGTACAGGGATGTACGCAGTCGTGACAGGGCTGGAACTCGTGAGAACCGATCGGAGGGTGGGACGCCAGCCGTCGAACCGGGGAGCAGGTCGCCGGAAGGTCCGCTCGGTCCGGCGACTTCGAAATGTGGAGGCGAGAGCAGGCAACCTTTCGATACGTCCGGTCGGATGCCTTCCTGACAAGCCGGCTACAAAGACTCTACTGGGACCATATTGCATCTACGCAGAAGAGTATACTCCATAAATATGATCTCAGCAACACCGGCATTCCGGGCGGATCTCGCCAGGCGCTGCTCGACCCCGCGGGGCGGCCTCCGGGAGAGCCGGTGAAAGGGCGCCCGCAGGGCACCGCCTCCGGCCTGCTTCCGGCATGGGGGTGGTTTGTGGTACGAAAGCACCGGTCCCGTCCCGCCGGGGCAGCCCACCCCGGCCCGGGGCCGTACCCAGGAGCGAGGAGCGCCATGCGACCGATCACCGCCGCCGACCTCATGACTCCGGACGTCCTCACCGTGCCGGAGGAGATGACCGTCCGGGAGCTGTCGACCTTCCTGATGGACAATGAGATCACCGGCGCCCCGGTGGTGGACGCCGAGGGCCGTCTGGTCGGGGTGGTCTCGGCGGTGGACATCGCCGACATGGCTGCGGGGGAGGAGGCCGGTGACGAGGGCGGCGACGGCCCCGGCCGGGGCTTCTACGACCGGGCCTTCGAGGACACCCTCTCCCGCGACATCCGCGAGGAGCTGGGCCCCGTGGAGGGCGACGAGGGGGAGGTCCGGGTGGGGGAGATCATGAACCCGGAGGTCTACTCCGTGCCCGAGGACGCCGCCGTGGCCCAGGTGGCGATGACCATGCTGTCCCACCACATCCACCGGCTCCTGGTCATCGAGGAGTCTCGGGTGGTGGGGATCATCACCACCTCCGACCTCCTGGGCCTCCTCGTGGACGAGGCCTAGGGCCTCCGCCGTGTCCGGCAGCGCGCCGCCGCGTCTGGGGATCGTCGGGGGCATGGGCCCCCTGGCTTCGGCGGAGCTCCTGGCCACCCTCTACCGCCTGAACCCCACCCGGCGCGAGCAGGACGCCCCGGCCTGCGCTCTCCTGTCGGACCCCTCCTTTCCGGACCGCACGACGGCGATCGTGGACGGGGACGCGGCCGCTCTGGAGGAGCTCGCCCGGCGCCTGGAGGGCGCCGTGCGCTCGCTGGTGACGCTGGGTGCCGGCCGGGTCGTGATCGCGTGCTTCACCGTGCACCGGGTGCTCCCGGAGCTGCCCCCGGACCTCCGGGCCCGGGTGGTCTCCCTCGTGGACCTGGTGGTCGAGGAGGTCCTGGCGGATCCGCGGCCCCGGCTGCTCCTGGCCACCACCGGCTCGCGGGAGGGCCGGGTGTTCGCGGGGCACCCCCGATGGGCGAGGGTGGAGCCGCTCGTTCGCTGGCCCGATCCGGCGGACCAGGAGGCCCTCCACGAGGAGCTCTACCGGTTGAAGCGGGGCGAGCCGCCCACGGAGACCGTGCCCTTCGTCCTCGGGTTGGAGAGGCGCTACGGCGTGGAGGGCCTGGTCTTCGGCTGCACGGAGCTCCACCTCCTCCACCGGCACCTGGCGCCCGAGGACGCGGCCCGGGTGGTGGACCCGCTGGCCACGGTGGCCCGGCGGTTCCGGCGGATCGTGGCACCATCGGCGTAGGGTGCGCCTGGCGCACGCTACGCGCCTCCAGGCTCCGGGGAGGAGGCGAGCTCCTCCCCTACAGGCGTTCGTGTAGGGGCGGACCTTCCGTCCGCCCGGGGCGGGGGACGTGCACCGAGGCCGGGGCGGGGACGTGCTCCAACGCCCGGCTGGAGGGCGCGGGCGCCGCCGGTGGTAGCCTTTCCGCCATGGCGGCATCGGAACGGGCGGCGGTCCGGGGCCTCGTGGGGCGCTTCGCCCGGCGGCTCCGGTTCCCCCAGCTCTTCGCCTTCGTGCTGGTGCTCTTCCTCGTGGACCTGGTCGTGCCCGACATGGTCCCCTTCCTGGACGAGATCCTCTTCGGCCTGCTCACCGTCCTCCTCGGCTCGTTGCGCCGGAACGACGACGAGGACGCGGATCCGGCCCGCGTGGAGAAGGACGTCACCCCCGGCCGGCGGTGAGGCCCCCCGGGTGAGGGCCGCCGGCGAGTGCCGGCGTCGAGGGGAAACCGTCCCGGAGGCGCCGCTCCCGGGCACTCCCCGGAGGGTGGACTCGGCCCCCGGTGAAGCGGGGAGCGGGCGCCGTACCGGACGGACCCCGACGGAAAGGAGCCTCCATGGTCAGCCTGAAGCGAACGACGATCCCTCCCATCCTCTTCGGTCTACTCCTCGCCGCCGTGCCCGGGACCGGCGCCGCCGGGGAGGCGCCGCCGGAGGAGGAAGCCGGCCCGGCGGCCTCCAGGAACCTGGCGCCGGAAGCCGTCGCCGAAGGCCCCGAGGACCTCACGGGGCGCTGGTACTCGGACTTCGGGTACCTGGAGCTCCGTCAGACCGGGCTGCAGGTGGAGGGGACCTACTCCTGCTGCGAAGGCACCCTCCAGGGCACCCTCAAGGGGCCGCAGCTCGAGTTCGAGTGGCAGGACCCGATCTACGGCGAGGGGTGGGGCGTCCTCCTCTGGAAGCCGGACGAGCCGGACCGCCTGAGCGGGGGGTGGGGGAAGAGCGACGACATGGGCTACGCCGGCCGCTGGTTCGCCGCCCGGGTCCCTGACTGGAGCTTCGAGGGCCGGCCCACGACCTGGCTGGTGGAGTCGGAGCACGAGACCTTCGGCCCGCTCCGGGCGACGGCCCGCCTCTACCGCTCCGGCGACGCGGTGGAGGGTTACCTGGAAGGGGTCTACCCCACCGAGGCCCGGGGGGAGCCCTTCCGGATGGAGGTCCTCTACCGGCTGTCCGGACGCTGGGAGGGGGACCGGCTCACCCTGTCGTGGCAGGACCTGGCGCGGCAGGACGAGGAGGGCTCGATCGAGCTCCAGCCCCTGGGTGAGGGCGACGGGATCCTGACCGGCCGCTGGGAAGGCCACCTGTCGGCCTCGCCCCAGCGGGTGCGCCTGGTGCCCGCGGCCCGGCCCTGAGACAGGCCCTGACGAACGGCGGGGCCGGGGAGTGAAGTCCCGGCTCCCCGCCGTCCCATACAGAACGAGCCCTCCGGGGTGGAGGGCTCGGGCGACCTTTCTTTCGGGCTGACCTACAGAGAAGGTCCAGGCTATGTCCGGGGCCGGCGCCTCAGCACCAGTCTCCGGTCGTCGCCAGGCAGTCGAACTCGTCTTCGAGCTCGGGGTCGAGCGGGGTGCCGTCCTCGTGGCGCACGATGATCAGGAAGTGGTCCTCGTTGATGACCCCATCACGGGGGTCGTCAAAGGCCGGTCATATGACCCACGGGAACCCGTCGTCCCCGCTCTCCGATCGGACCCGCTGGCGGATGCAGCCGTCCTTGGTGAGGCCCTCGATGTCGCTGAGGTCCGTGATCACCGGCGTCCCGTCCAGGTCGAGGCCGTTGTCCTCGGCGAGCTTGGCCGCCTCGTCGATGCAGTCCTCGGTGTCGACCTTCGGCCCGTCCCAGGAGACGAAGACCAGGCGCCAGCACCCCAGGGGGCTGTTGCTGAAGTAGCCGCCGTTGGTCTCGAAGACGTTGTCCTGGCGACGGTTCGGCGGCGCCGGAACCAGCGGGTCCCCGTCCGCCTTGGGAAAGATGAACGCCCGGAAGTCGTTGCAGATCGCGTGGGCGTTGTCCCCGGCGGCGTCGTCCGTGAAGGTGCTCGGCATGACCTTCGACGGGGTGATGTAGTAGAGCGGCTTGCCGTTGGCCTGGTAGCCGCCCGTGTTCTCGATCACCCGCACGTCGTTGTACCGATCGCCGGGCGGGGTGTCGAGCTGGGTCCGGTCGAAGCCCTCCTTGGCGTCCGGGAACACGTAGTGATCGACGGCCTCGTCGACGTCGATCCCGTTCTCCAGGTAGTACTCGTCCGTGAACTGGAACGAATGGAACTTCGTGTCCGCCTGGGCAGGGGCGGCGAGCACGAGGCCGAAGACGGCCAACGCTCCCCCCGCCCAGCAGGCGGCCCTTCCGTGTGCTCTCATACGGGTCCTCCTTGTCTGCTGAGAGATGAACCTGCAGCCCTGCAAAGTCGCGCGGGTGTTTAGCCGCAAGCCCCGTGCCGGCCGGGCCGACGGCTGCCAACCCACTGAGCAACAAATGTTTATAGGAATCGAAAGGGCGCGTTGGGGCAGGGCGGGCCGAAACTTTCGGTTGACAGCTGTATCCTGGCGTTGACGCTCCGCAGGCACCGGCGCGCGGCAGGCGGCCGGGGGAGGCCTTCTCCGGGCTCTTTCAGCGGGGGGCCTCGTCCGCTTCACCGGCTCGGACGAGGTCGGGCGGGGCGGCGCCCCGGAACGCCGCCAGGTCC
>JBKHJP010000080.1:0-14503 GCA_046538065.1 Thermoanaerobaculia bacterium
GGCCTGATCGGCCTCGCCGGCCTGACGGGCTGCACCCTGACCGGCGGGGGCGACCTGCCCGGGAGCGCCCGGGCCTGGATCGAGGGCCCGGTGCGCTGGCTCGTCCTGCCGGACGAGGAGCGGCGCTTCCGGCGCCTGGAGTCGAGCGCGGAGGTGCTGGCCTTCATCGAGAGCTTCTGGGCCCGCCGGGACCCGGACCCGGACACCCCGGGCAACCCTTTCGTCCAGCAGTTCTTCGAGCGCGTCCAGGAGGCCGACCTGCTCTACGCCGGGGAGGGCAGGCCGGGGAGCCTGACGGACCGCGGACGCGCGTACATCCTCCTGGGCTCGCCCAGCGTCCTGCGCTACACGCAGCTCTCCGCCCCCGCCTGGGACCCGGACGGCAGGCCGCGCTCGCCGACGGAGCAGCTCCGGCTGGAGGTCTGGGGCTACGAGCGCGAGGCCCTGCCCGAGCGCCTGGTCGCCCGCCTGGACGAGGAGGGCTTCGAGCTCCCGGTGGAGGTCCGGTTCCTGGAGGAGCGCCGGTCGACCCGGCTGATCGACGGCGAGGACCTGCTGGAGGAGGCGGCCCGCGCCGCCGTCCGGGAGGGCGCATAGGTCCGTGGGGTGCGCCCCGGCGCACCGCAAGAGCGCTCCCGAGCTTCCGGCGCGGTGCGCCGAGGTGCACCCTGCGAGCCTCCCCCACCGCCCGCCTCGGCAGGAGGCGAGCTCCTCTATCGCGCCTGGAGGGGCCGGCGGGGCTCGCGCTCGCTCCTGGCCGTCTCCGGGTCCTCGCCGGCGAGCTCCAGGATCCGGTCCCACTCCTCCGGCGAGAGCCCCACGACCGACAGCCGCGGCTGACGGGTGAGCGGATGGCCGGAGAACGCGGGGTCGTCCCGGAGCCCGGAGAGGGGCACCGGCCGGGCCAGCCGCCGCTCCGCGGCCACGTCCACCACCATCATCCGCTCATCGCCGGACTCGGGGTCCGGGTAGGGGTCCGACGTGACCCGGGCGATGCCCACGGCTGCGCGGACCTTCCCGGTGTGGTAGACAAGGGCCAGGTCGCCCTTGACCATGTCCCGCAGGTACTTGAGGGCGGCGTAGTTCCTGACGCCGTCCCAGACGGTGCCGGAGGGTTCACCCTCCAGCTCGTCGTAGCTGTAGTCGGAAGGCTCGGTCTTGAGTAGCCAATAACTCATCGCCCCCCGATCATACCGGCCGGCCGCGAAGCCCCCGCGGGGGGTGGCGCGCCGGTCCCGAGGAGAGACCACGATGCGACGGATCACCGCCGCGGCGGCAGCGAGCGCCGCCGCCCTGACCCTGGCCGCCTGCGCCCCGCCGGAGGAGACCGCCTCCGCCACCGGCGCCGACGGGCAGCCGACGAGGATCGAGATGGAGATCGCCCCCGACATCGAAGAGCGCCTGGCGCAGTTCGCCCCCACGCCCCTGGAAGCCGACCTCTCGGCCCTGGCCGACGAGGACCGGCGGGTGCTGGAGCTGCTGGTCCAGGCCGCCGAGCTCATGGACGAGATCTTTCTGCGGCAGGTCTGGGTCGGCAACCCGGAGCTGCGCGAGCGCCTGGAGGGCTACGAAGGAGAGGACGCCGAGGCGGCCCGGGAGTTCTACCGGATCAACTTCGGCCCCTGGGACCGCCTGGCCGCCTTCGAGCCCTTCATCGGCGGCATGGAGCACCCGCAGGGCGCCGGCTACTACCCGGTCGACATGAGCGCCGAGGAGCTCGAGGCCTGGCTCGCCGAGCACCCGGAGGACCGGGAGGCCTTCACCTCGCTCCACACCGTGATCCGCCGCCGCGGCGACGGCCTGGTGGCGGTGCCCTACTCCGAGGCGTACCGGGAGTGGCTCGAGCCGGCGGCGGAGCTCCTGCGGCAGGCCGCCGGGGCGACCTCCAATGCGTCCCTCGAGCGCTTCCTGGAGCTCCGGGCCGATGCCTTCGGCACCGACGACTACTTCGAGAGCGACATGGCCTGGATGGACCTGGACGCGCCGGTGGAGGTGACCATCGGCCCGTACGAGGTCTACGAGGACGAGCTCTTCGGCTACAAGGCGGCCTTCGAGGCCTTCGTCACCGTGGACCTGCCGGAGGAGTCGGCCCGCCTGGCCGGCTACAAGGAGCGCCTCCCCTGGCTGGAGTCGAACCTGCCGCTCCCGGACGAGCACAAGAACCCCGACCGGGGCACCGAGAGCCCGATCCGCGTGGTGGACGAGGTCTTCACCGGCGGCGACACCAAGGCCGGCGTCCAGACCATCGCCTTCAACCTGCCGAACGACGAGCGGGTCCGCGAGGCGAAGGGCTCGAAGAAGGTCCTGCTCAGAAACGTGATGCGGGCCAAGTACGACCAGATCCTGGTGCCCATCGCCGGGCGGGTCCTGGCGTCGGAGGACCGGGACCGCGTCTCGTTCGCGGCCTACCTGGACGAGGTCCTCCACCACGAGCTGTCCCACGGCCTGGGACCGGGCAAGATAACCCTGGATGGCCGGGAGACCGAGGTCCGCCTGGAGCTCAAGGACCTCTACTCCACCCTGGAGGAGGCGAAGGCCGACGTCATGGGGATCTACAACATCCTGGCCCTGATCGAGGAGGGCCAGATGCCGGCGGAGCTCCGGGAGACCCTGGAGCCGACCTACGTGGCCGGGCTCTTCCGCTCGGCGCGCTTCGGCGTGCACGAGGCCCACGGCCAGGGCGTGGTGACGCAGTTCAACTACCTCATGGAGAAGGGCGCCCTGGAGATCGACGAGGAGGGGCGGTTCCGCACCGTCCCGGAGCGCTTCCCCGGGGCGATCCGCGACCTCCTCCACGAGATGCTCATGCTCCAGGCGACGGGGGACTACCAGGGCACGGCGGAGTTCCTGGGCGGCTACGGGGAGCCCACCAAGCCGCTGCTGGACGCCCTGGCCCGTTTGGAGGACGTGCCGGTGGACGTCAAGCCGGTGTACGCGGCCCTCGGCGGGTAGGGGCGGCGAGCCGAAGGGAGGAGGCAAGCTCCTCCCCTACAGGCGAGTTTTGGCGGGAGACCCCCGATGAGGTGTAGGGGCGGAGCTCGCCTCCGCCCGACGGTTTCAGCCGCCGAGCCGTGGTCCCCCCGCAGATCGGCCCGCCCCACGGGATGCCGGCGCCTCGGAGCTCCGGCCGGGAGGGGCCCGGAGGGAACGTTGAGGCCGGCGCTCCGCCCGGGCGTTCCTGACACCAGGAGCGCCCCGTGCGCAGGCCGAACCGAGGCGCGCGCCACTCGCTGAGGGAGCCCCTTCAGCGCGCGCCGGTTCCCCACCGGGCCCCTCCCGGCCGGAGCGGGGCTCAACCTGGGCTCAACCCGTCAACGACCGAGGACGACCTCGCCCCCCTTGACCACCGTGCGGACCGGGTTGATGCCGTAGTGGTAGGCCAGGTGGAGGAGGTTGGGCGCGTCCAGGAGCAGCAGGTCCGCGCGCTTGCCCTCCTCCACCGAGCCCACCTCGTCCCCCAGGCCCAGGGAGCAGGCCGCGTTCAGGGTGGCCGCCGCCAGGCTCTCCTCGATGGTCAGGCCCAGCTCGAAGACCGCCAGGACGAAGATCATGGGCACCGACTCGGTGTGGGACGACCCCGGGTTGCAGTCCGTCGCCAGGGCCACCGGGATCGCCGCCTCCACCAGCCGCCGGGCCGGGGCGTACGTGTGCTTCATGAGGAAGAAGCTGGTCCCGGGCAGGAGCACCGCGGTCACGCCGGAGCGGGCCATGGCCTCGATCCCGGCCTCCGAGATGGCGATCAGGTGGTCCGCCGACAGCGCACCCAGCTCGGCGGCGAGCTCCGCGCCGCCGGAGTCCTGGAACTCGTCGGCGTGGAGGCGCGGGGCGAGCCCGGCGCGGCGCCCGGCCTCCAGGACCCGCCGCGACTCCGCGGCGGAGAAGATCCCGTTCTCGCAGAAGACGTCGCAGAACCGGGCCAGGCCGGCCTCGGCGGCGGCCGGCACGATCTCCTCGCAGACCACGTCCACGTAACGCTCCCGCTCGGCCCGGTGCTCCGGGGGCACCTCGTGGGCGGCCAGCACCGTGGGCACCAGGTCCACCGCGTGGGCTGCGGCCGCGTCCCGGATGACGCGGAGCTGCTTGAGCTCGTCGTCCACGTTCAGGCCGTAGCCGCTCTTGGCCTCGGCGGTGGTGGTGCCGTGGGCCAGCATCAGGTCCAGGCGCCGGGCGACCAGCCGGCGGAGCTCCTCCTCCGGTGCCTCCCGGGTGGCGGCCACCGTCGACAGGATGCCTCCGCCGGCGGCGGCGATCTCCTGGTAGGTGGCCCCCTTGAGGCGCCGGCTGAACTCCTCCTCCCGGCTGCCGGCCCAGGGCAGGTGGGTGTGGGGGTCCACGAAGCCCGGCACCAGGGTGCCGCCGCGGGCGTCCAGGCGCCCGGCGTCCGGCAGGTCGCCGAAGCGCCGCCGCCGCTCCTCCGGGTCGCCCACGAAGGCGATCCGCCTGTTCCGGCAGAGGACCTCCACCCCCCGGAGCCGTTCGACGCGGCCCTGGTCGGCGCCCCGCAGGGGACCCGGCCCCACCGGGGTCGCCACCTCGCTCAGATTCTCGATGAGCAGATCCGTCGTCATCATCCCTCCACACGTTGCGTTCGAGCCCCGGACCCGTAGGGGAGGAGCTTGCCTCCTCCCCCGCGCCGCAGGCGCGGCGGAGAGGTTCGCCGACCACCCTACGCCCGTTTCCCGAACAGCGCCGTGCCCACCCGCACGTGGGTCGCTCCCTCCTCGACCGCCACCTCGAAGTCCGCCGTCATTCCCATGGAGAGGAACCCCGGCCAGGACGCCCACTCGGGGCGCCCGGCGAGCTCCTCCGAGAGCTCCCGCAGGCGGCGGAACCAGAAGCGGGAGTCCTCCGGCCGCTCCGGGGCGGGTGGGATGGCCATCAACCCCACCACCCGCAGGCTCGGGAGCTCCGCCACCGGAGCCACCTGCGCCGCCAGGTCCCGGGCCGGGAAGCCCGCCTTCGACTCCTCCCCGCCGAGGTTCACCTCAAGGAAGCAGTCCAGCACCCGGCCG
The DNA here is from genome assembly GCA_046538065.1 of Thermoanaerobaculia bacterium. Taxonomy (GTDB): domain Bacteria; phylum Acidobacteriota; class Thermoanaerobaculia; order Multivoradales; family DATKCC01; genus JBKHJP01. The sequence goes on from JBKHJP010000080.1 coordinate 5,013, forward strand.
CGCTCGCCCGCCTCCCGGTCGAGCTTGCGGGCGATCTTCAGGCGGTCGACGGACTGGACCGTGGAGAAGAGCTCCACCGCCCGCTTCGCCTTGTTCGACTGGAGGGGCCCGATCAGGTGCCACTCGGCGTCCGGCACGATTTCGCGGTGGGCTTCGGCCTCCTGGACCAGGTTCTCACCGAAGACGAGGAGGCCCGCCTCTCGGGCCGCGCGCAAACGCTCCGGCGGCTGGCGCTTGGCGGCTCCCACGAGGGTCACGACGGCCGGGTCCCGGCCGCTCCGCCCGGCGGCGGCGGCGATCCGCTCCCGCACGCGGGCGAGGTTGGCCGAGACCTCGGCCGCGGCCTGGTCGGCGGTGGAGGGCACGAGCGTCAGGCTTCCCGGGCGGCTCCTTGGGCCTCCGCCTCGCGGCCCTCCTCCATGTAGAGGATCCGCTTGCAGCTGTCGCACTGGATCAGGCTCCCCCGGTCCTGGATCTCCACGAGCACCTGGGGCCGCACGTTGTAGTTGCAGGCGGAGCAGTGCCACATCGCCGGTCCCTTGATCCGCTCCACCTTGCGGATCGCCGCCAGCGCCCGGCCGCCGGTGCGTTCATCGATGCGCTCGAACTGGGCCAGGTAGGGCCGGGGAAGCCGCTCCCGGAGGACCTCGATCCGCTCCTTGAGCCGCGTCGCCTCCCGGGCGATCTCCGGCTTCTGCTCCTCCCAGCGGGCGAGCTCGGCCTGGTACCGCTCGTCCAGCTCCTGGAACTCGGAGCGCTTCTCCTCGATCTCGCGGGCGGCGGTATCGGAGCGGTCCAGGGCCTCGACGCCCTCCTCCTCGAGGGAGCTGATCGTGGTCTTGACGGTGTCGATCTCCTGGAGCAGGGCGCCGTACTCGCGCTGGGTGGTGACTTCGTTGATCTGACGCTGGTAGCGCTTGAGCTTCTCCTGGGCGTCGGCGATCCCGGCTTCGGCCTCGCGCCGGACCTGCTGCAGGGACTCGATCTCCGCCTCCAGGGCGTCGATCTCCTCCTTGCGCCGGCTGTACTGGTCGTGGAGCTCGCGCATCCAGTCCGGGATGCCGCCGAGCTGCGCTTCGGCCTTGCGAAGACCGTCGAGGTCCCGTTGTAGTTCGATGACGGTGTCGAGAGGTCGGCTCATGAAATCCCCTGCGTGTCCCCGCGGGAGCCCCCCTGGCGCGGCGGGCGGCCCGAATCCCGGACGGAAAAAAGGGGTGCCTCGGTGGAGACACCCCTTCGTCCTGGTGGCCTGACCTCCGCGCGGCGTGGAGCCCCGCGGAGGTCGGTTCGGGCTTCGTCTGCGGCGGTGGGTGGCACCCTCGGGCGGCGGGTCTGGTGGTGGTTCGTCGGTCGCGCTGCGTGGGCCCACCTGGATTTGAACCAGGGACCTGCCGGTTATGAGCCGGACGCTCTAACCGCTGAGCTATGGACCCATCGGCCCCATCCGGGGACTGGTAAGTATAGCAGTCTGAAAGGCACGGGCTCGGGCCGGGTGGTGCCCCGGTCCAGCCGTACCCTTGGTGTGGGCTACCGGAGGCTGTAGAGCCGTTCGTAGGAGTCGGCGAAGACCAGGACGCGCTTGACGTAGTCCCGCGACTCCAGCACCGGCAGGCTCTCCAGGAACAGGTCCATCTCCGCCCCGGGGCCGGCCTGGCGCCACAGGCGCTTCATGCGGTACGGCCCGCCGTTGTAGCCCGCCAGCGCCAGCTCGGTCCGCCCGTCGAACATCCCCAGGAGCTGGCCGAAGTAGGTCGTGCCCAGGCGCACGTTGTACGCCGGGTCGTCCAGCCGGGACAGGGCGTAGCCCAGGCCCAGACGCTGGGCGATCTCGCGGCCGGTCGCCGGCATGAGCTGCATGAGGCCCCGGGCTCCCGCGCGGGACAGGGCCGTGACGTCGAAGGCGCTCTCCTCCCGGATCATCCCGTAGACCAGATGGACCGGGACCTGGGAGCGTTCCGCCCCCTGCCGGACCGCCTCGTCGAATGCCCGCGGGTAGTAGAGCTCGAGGGCCACCGGGGGCACGCTCGCCTGCCGCGGGCCGCCGAGGGTGGGAAAGGCCCGGCGCAGGTGGGGGATCCCGGAGCGGTGCCTGCCCTGGCGGGAGAGCACCAGGGCGGTCAGGGCCTGCCGGGCGCGTCGCTCCGCGCCGGGCCCCAGGGCTTCCAGCTCCAGCAGGGCGAGCTCGTCCAGGCCCAAATCCGACAGGAACTCGGCCCGGGCGAGCGTCGGGTCCCGGGGCCACGCGGCCTGCGGCTCGGCACCGGGCGACGAGGGCGTCCCGGCGGCCTGCGGGACCTCTCGATGGGCCAGGTGCGCCAGGGCGTGCTTGCGGTAGAAGTCGGTGACGTCGGAGACGGCGATCTCCCGGAACACCTCCCGGGCCCGCCCGACGTGGTCGAGGTGCTGGAACGCGCGTCCGGTCCAGTACCGGCCGCGCCGGGCCTCCCGCCGGTCCGGGTAGAGCGAGGCGAGCTCCGCCCAGTAGCCCACGGCGCCGGTGTAGTTGGCCCGGCGGTACTCCTCCCACCCCCGGTGCCAGAGGTGGTCGGCGCCGGTCCCGTCGTCCGGGTCCACGCGGCGCAGCGCCTGGAGGACGTCCATGGCGGCGTCGAACCGCTCCTCTTCAGCGTGGTGGAAGAAGAGCCTCCGCAGTGCCTTGGCGGCGAGCTCCGGGTCCCCCCGCAGGGCCGCCACCCGCCGGAGCTGCCGGGTGGCTTCTTCCTCCAGCAGCCGCCGCTCGTCGGGCGTGTGGGCGGCTCCGGCGCCCAGGGGCGACGCCAGCGCCGAGTAGGCCCTGTACCGCGCCCACGCCGCCGCAGCGTGCTCGGCGGCGTCGGCGGGGGCGGCGCGGCCGAGGTGCTCGAGGGCCTCCCGGGGCCTCTCGTCCCGGGTCAGGGCCTCGGAAACCGCCAGCGTCCAGTCCAGGCCCCGCCGGTCCTCGGGCACGCGGTGGAGGGCGTCCAGGGCCTCCTCGATCCGCCCGGCGTTCAGGAGCGAGCGCCCTCGGGTCCGGAGCTCGTCGGCGGTCAGGACCGCCCGCCACGCCACCTCGCCGCCGGGCCGCCGGAAGACCTCGAGCACGTCCAGCCCGGCCGCCGTGTCCGGGGCGTGGGCCAGGAGCCGCCGGGCCGCCCGGGTCTGGACGGTCAGGTCGCCCCCCTCCGCTCCGAGGGTCCAGGCCGCGGCCTCGATCCGGCCGATGGCGTCGGCGCCGAGGTCCTCCTGGTCCCGGCTCCAGCGGACGAGCTCCAGGGCGTGCTCGGTCTCCTGCGCCTCGGCGGCCCGTTCGATCTCCGCCACCAGGGCGTGCTTCCAGAGGGGCGAGCTCCGGTGGTCCGACAGGAGCTCGGTCATGGCTCTCCGGGCCGCCGCCTCGTCCCCCCGGGTGTGCGCGCTCCGGCCGAGCACCAGGAGGCGCCAGTCCTCCAGCGCACCCCCGGGGTCGGCGGCACCGGACAGCAGGGTCTCCGCTCGCTCGGGGTCGTCGCAGGCGTGGGCGTAGAAGCCGGCGATCAGGTGGTCCAGGCGATCCCCACCCCGGGCGGACCCCGGCGCTTCGCCACCGAGGCGGGACGCGAGGTGCTCGCGGGCGTCGCCACACCGGTCCTCGCGCAGGGCCGCCGCCGCTTGCCGGGCAGCGGGATCGAGGGGCCGGTCCCAGGGTGCCGCGGGGCCAGAAGAGGAGGGCGGCGGAACCGTTCCCGATCCCGGAAGCGCCGCCTTCGGACTCCGGGAACCGCCGCCCGAGAGACCGAGGCAGGTCAAGGTGACCCCGACGGCCAGGATGCCACTGGCCCGAGTGACGGTGCCCGACTCCAACTTCACGTCCGTCCTCCTCCTGTCCCCTCGATCGACTCCCCGTCCCCCGTCTCTCCTCCCTCTGTGCCTCGGTCACGGCGTTCCGGGCCGTGTCCGGTCCCGCCGGCCCCGCAAACCGGGTTGCGGCCAGCTCTGTCGGTACTCCCCCGGCCCGGGGGTCAGATGCCCAGGGCCTTCGCGTCGCCGGCGCCGAGCTGCCGGACCAGCTCCTGGTAGAAGTAGTCGGTCGAATCCCGGACCGCCGAGTCGACCCGTTCATCGTAGAGCTCCCGGGACCGGTCGATGTCGTCCTTCAGACGCTCGTAGATATCCCGGTTGCGCCGGCCTTCCTCGACCGCGTCCTGGTTGTAGAGCTGGATCTCGGAGACCAGCAACCGGGCCAGCCGGCGGGCCTCCTCGTGGGCGGCCTCGTCGTCCTCGGCCACCTCCTGCCGGGTCGCGGAGAAGGCCCACCCGGGCCCCTCCACGTCCGCCGGGGGGTCCACCTCTCCGCCGGCCGGGCCGCCACCGGCCTCGGGCGTGCCGGGCGGCTCCACCTCGGAGCCGGGGGCCGGAGGCGCGGAGGACGGCACGGCACCCGATTCCGGGCGCTCTTGCGTGGCGGGCGCCTGCGGCTCGGTCCCGCCGGTCTGCCACGGGATGCCTCCGGAGGGCCGGCCCGCCGGCTCCGCGGGCTCGGAGGGATCCCCGGCCTGGAGCTCGTCCGTGGGTTCCCCGGGCTCCTCCGGGCGCTGCGTACCGGCCTCCGGCGCCGCAGCGGGATCTTCCAGAGGGGGAGCCTCTTCGAACGCCGTCTCGTCCAGGGCGGACGGGTCCAGGGATTCCGTCGCCTGGGCTCCGCCCGGCGACGGGACGGGCGCCTCGTCCTCGGCCGGCTGGAGCAGGTCGTCGCCGCCGGCGTCACCCAGGAGCTCGTCGCCGTGGGGGGGCGTCGGCGCCTCCTCCCGGACGGTGGGCTCCGCCTCCTGGAGCTCCAGGTCCCCCAGATCGACCTCCTCTTCCCCCACCGGCTCCGGCGACGGCTCGGCCGACACCCCGGCGGTGGCCTCCGGCGCCGCGGCCACGTCCGGCTCCTCCGGTTCGGGCTCCATCTCCCCGAGCCCCGGGGTCTCCTCCTCCAGGAAGGGACCGGCCGGCTCCTCGGCGGCGGGTGGCGGAGGTGGCGGCTCCGGTGGCGCGGGCTCGGCAGCGGCCCCGGTCCCCTCCGCGGCGGGCGCGGCTTCGGCGGCGTTCTCCGGGGCCCTCTCGGCCGCCCCGTCCGGAGGGGTGGTGGCCTCTTCCTCCGGGTCGGCCGGCGCCTCCAGGGTGGCGGTGGCTGGCCGTTCACGAACCGCCAGGGTCTCCAGGGCCAGAGCGGCGACGTAGGTCAGGACCTGCAGAGGCTCGACCTCCAGACGGTCCTCCTCCGCGGGGCGGTCGGCGTAGACGAGCGCCGCGACCCGGTCCCGGAGGACCAGCGGGAGCGCCACGCCGGAGCGGGGCAGGGGGGATTCGAGCTGGCTCACCAGCGGAGCGCAGTCGTTGCCCGCGAGCCTCCGCGGTCCCTCACCGGCGGTCACGGGCGCCCAGGGTTCGTCCTCTGCGGCGAGGGTGACGCCCCGGACTCCTTCCCCGGAGAGCCCGAAGCCCCGGGCGTCCCAGCCGGTCAACCGTCCGTCGCGCACCAGGAGCACGGCGGTCCGCGCCGCGTGGGCGGAGGCTCCGGCGAGGAGGGCGTCGAGGATCTCGGCCTGGCTCCGGGCGCGGTCCACCGCGCCCACGGAGGAACGCAGCGTGGCGAACCCCTCGGCCCGGCCCTCCCCCCGCCCGGCCGAGCGGGCGTTCTCGAGGGCTTCCGACGACCCGGCCGCCGCGTCCTCGGCGATCCGCCGGAGGTGCTCCTCGCTCACGAACGACTGGGGCAGCTCCGGCGCGACCTCCCCCAGGCGGCGCTGGAGATCGGTGGTGGCCTCGTCGAGGCGCTGGCGGACCTCTTCGCGCAGGTCGTCGACGGCGCGGCGCACCGCCGCGGCGACGTGCTCGTCGAGCTCTCGGATCTTGTCCCCAAGTGGCATGTCGAAACTCCTTGGTCCGCCCTGGTTCGCCTTCGTGACGCGATTCCTTCCAGAAGACGATCGATTATTTGCCCACCGCTCCGCCCTGTCAAGGCGGGGTGAGCCTGAAACTCCTTTTGCGAAAGGGGTTTGGGCGGCCCCTTCCGGGTCGTCCGGGCAGTTGAGGAGGCCCGGCGCCTATGGTACGGTTCGGGGTCGCAAACGGAACCCCACGGAGGCCATCCCATGCATCGTATCGCCCGCGTCCCGGTCGTCACCACCGTGTTTGCCGCCGCGGCCCTCGCCGCCACCCTGTCCCTCGCCGCGTGCGGCGGGACCAGCGAAGAGGACGAGCAGGTCGAGCGCCAGGCCCGCCTGGCCGAGCTGGAACAGCAGAAGGCGGAGCTCGACGCCCTCCGGGAGGAGCTGGCCCGGAAGCAGGACCGGCTGGGCCAGGCCCAGGCGGGCGATCCGCCTGAAGGCGAAGAGGCCGAGGCGGGCGAGGAGCTGGACGCCGAGGAGCTCGAGGCCGAGATCGAGCAGACCGATTCGCAGATCACGACGATGGCCGAGGAGCTCAACTCGGCCCTGGTGGAGTTCATCAACGCCGACCCGCCGATCGAGGGCGAGCCCCTGACGGAGGTCCAGAAGCAGGCCTTCGACCTCAAGGCCCAGGAGGACATGGCGCTGGCCGAGGAGTACATCGGCGAGGGGGGCGACTACCGCCGGGCGATCCGGATCTACGAGGACGTCCTCGCCTTCGACCCGAACAACGAGCAGGCCCGGCAGGCCCTCGATCAGGCGCAGGCCATGCGCTACATGGACCCGGAGCGGTTCGCCCAGGTACAGGAGGGCATGACCAAGGCCGAGGTGGCCGACGCCATCGGCCCCGCCAACCTCCGGAACCGGAAGGACTACCCCGAGGAGGGGGTCCAGGCCTGGTACTACCCGAAGAGCGAGGCCGGCGACGCGGCGGCGGTCTGGTTCCGGGAGGAAGACGGCGAGTGGGTCGTCTACAACACCGAGTTCGATGCCGTGGAGAGCCGCGGCCAGCAGCAGGCCGGCGCCTGAGGCCCCCGCCTTGACCCGGCTCGGGCCCTGGGCGAGAATAGATACGCCCGGCCCGGGGTTTCCAGGACCGGCCCCGGACGACCCGGGCGCCGGTCCGGATGCCGTGTCCGGAGTGACTTCACGACGAAGAGAGGTGATCTGCTCGATGCCGGCTGTTCACGTACGCGACGACGAGAGCTTCGAGGCCGCCTTGCGGAGGTTCAAGCGCAAGGTGGAGAAGGCTGGCGTCTTGACCGAGCTCAAGAAGCGCCAGCACTACGAGAAGCCCTCGGTCAAGCGCAAGCGCAAGACGATGCAGGCGCGCAAGAAGATGCTGCGCAAGCTCGCCGAGGAACGCCGCCAGGGTCTCGCCTAGGAGTCTGCGCGGCACGAAGGATCGCAACGGCCGCGAGCTCCACGCGCTCCGAGCGCCGGCCTGGAAGGAACGGGAGCAGGGTGAGCCCTGCTCCCGTTCGTCGTTTCGGGGCGACCTTGGATGGACCGGTGACCCTTCCTCAGACTGGCTCCGACACGCTCGTCTCGGCCCCATCGCGCCGGGCCCTGGAGCTCGACGCCCTGCTCGCCATGGTGGCGGAGCTCACCGCCACCGACCTGGGGCGGGGCCGGGTGGTCCGCCTGGAGCCCGCCGCCGCGGAAGACGAGCTCGCCGGCCGGCGGGCCCGCTTCGAGGAGGCGGCCCGCCTCCTCCAGGGACCACCCCTGGTGCCGGCCCTGGGCTTCCCCGCCCGGGAGCTCCTGGAACGCCTCCGCTCCACCCGGGAGGGCCTGTCCGGGACCGACCTGGTGCGCGTGGCCGAGCTCCTCCGGGCCGCCCGGTCCGCCGCCGAGCGCGTCCACGAGGCGGATCCCCCCTGCCCCGAGCTCGGCGGACGGGCCCAGGCGTTGCCGGACCTCCGCGCCCTGGTGCGCCGGATCGGCTCCGCCCTGGACCGCCGGGGCGACGTGCGGGAGGACGCGAGCCCCGAGCTCGCCCGCCTGCGGGGTCGCATCCGGAGCACCCGGGACCGCCTCTACACCCACCTCTCCTCCTACGTGGAAGAGCACCGGGGCGAGCTCTCGGAGGACACCGTCCCCATGCGCGAAGGGCGGCTGGTCCTGGTCCTCCAGGCCGGCGCCCGGGGGCGCGTGCGGGGCCTGACCCACGGGCGGTCCGGAACCGGCAAGAGCTTCTACTTCGAGCCGCTCGAGGTGGTGGAGGAGAACAACACCCTCCAGCAGGCGGTGGAGGACGAGGAGGCCGAGCGCCGCCGGATCCTGGCGGAGCTGGCGGACGCCGTCCGCGAGGCTCTCCCGGCGGTGGAGGCCCACGCCGGGCTCCTGGCCGAGCTCGATCTCCTCCAGGCGTCGATCCGCTTCGCCGAGCGCGCCGACGGCCGCCTGGCCGAGCCGGCTCCCGCCGGCCGCCTGGCGCTCCGGGGCGCCCGCCATCCGCTCCTAGCACCGGAGCTCGCCGACCTGCGGGAGGCGGCCCTGGCCCACCCGGGGCACCGGGGCGAGGTGGTCCCCCTGGATCTCGACCTGGACGCCGGGCAGCGCTGCCTGGTCATCACGGGTCCCAACGCCGGCGGCAAGACGGTGGCCCTCAAGACCGCCGGCCTCCTGGCCCTGGCCGCCCAGTGCGGCCTGCCGGTGCCGGCGGGGGTCGGAACCCGGCTCCCGTTCCTCCGGCGCGTCGTCGCCACCGTCGGCGACGAGCAGGACCTCCTCACCGACCGGTCCACCTTCAGCGGCCGGCTGGTGCGGCTGAAGGAGGCGTGGGACGCGGCAGGCCCCGGGAGCCTGATCCTCCTGGACGAGCTGGGCTCCGGCACCGACCCGGAGGAGGGCTCGGCGCTGGCGATCTCGCTCCTGGAGGGCCTGCTGGAGCGGGGCGCCCTCGGGGTCATCACGACGCACCTCACCCAGCTCGCGGCAGCGGCCCTCGAGACCGACGGTGCCGCCTGCGCCGCCATGGAGTTCTCCGCCGCCACCGGTGAGCCCACCTACCGGCTGCTGCCTGGCCCCCCCGGCGCCAGCGAGGCCCTGGCCCTGGCCCGGCGCCTGGGCCTGCCCCCCGAGTGGCTCGACCGGGCGGAGGAGCGCCTCGGCACCGAGCACCTGGAGCTCCGGCGGATGATCGCCGAGGTGGAACAGGTCCGCCGGGAGCTCGCCGACGCCCGGGCCCGGGCCGAACGGGAGGTGGCGCACCTGGAAGGGGAACGCCGGCGCCTGGAGGAGGAGGTCCGGGCGCTGGAAGAGGAGCGCCGGGGTGTGGCCCGGCGGATGGAGTCGGATCTGGACGCCTTCCGCCGCGAGACCCGCCGGCGCTTCCGCGGTGAGGTGGAGCGGATCGTCGCCGAGGTGGAGGCCGGGCGCCGCCGGGGGCTGGAGGCGGAGGCCACGGAACGCGTCTTCGCCGAGGCCCCGGACCTGCCGGAGGCCGAGCCGGAGGAGACCGCCCCCGTGGAGGTCGGTGCGCGGGTGCGCCACCGGAGCTTCGGCTGGGAGGGCGTCCTCGAGTCCCTGGAGAAGGGCCGGGCGGAGGTGCGGGTGGCGGGCAAGCGGTTTCGGTGCTCCGAGGACGAGCTC
>JBKHJP010000431.1:0-3418 GCA_046538065.1 Thermoanaerobaculia bacterium
CCGGACCACCCACCCCGTCCTGGACGCCCTGGGGGACCTGCGTTCCGGGGGCTCGTCCGTCGGCCTGGCCGGCTTCGTCCTGAGCATGGTCGAGACCCGGGACGAGGTCTGCCTCCAGGTGGCCCAGGAGGCCTGGAGCACCCTGCCGTCGGACCTGGTGCTGGAGGCCTTCGTGCCCCGGGACCCGGCCTTCCTGCGGGCGAGCGCCGCCGGGGTGCCGGTGGGCCTCCTGTCGAAGCGTCCGCCGCCGGTGGCCTTCGTCTTCGATCACATCGCCGCCGAGCTCGAACCCAGGCTGGGCCTGCCCCTCGAGGACCACAAGGACGATGCGCCGATCCCTCTCCTGGACTGATCCGGAACGCCTCGAGGAGGCCCTGGCCCGGGCCGGGGCGCCGGCTCGGACCTCCGGCGGCCCGCCGGCGGGCCGGCGTCCGCGCCGGGGCGTGGAGCGGCCGGGGGGCAGCCTGGCCGTGGCGGCGGCCCGGGGGCTCCTCCGGCGCGAGCCCGGAGCTCCGGACACCGTGCAGACGCCCCCCGAGGCGATCGGCGCCCCGGGCGTCCGCCTGGAGGAGCGGCTGCGCCGGTTCCTGGACTGGCTCAAGGAGGCGAGGCGGGCCCGGGCCGCCTTCGTCCTGGACGCCGACGGTCTCCCCCTCAGCCGGTCGGAAGCGCCGGACGACCTCCTGGCGGTGGCGCCCTTCCTGCTCTCGTCGGTGGAGCGGGCCCGGAGCCTCCTGGAGTTCCCCCTCGCCGCGTCCGTCTCCCTGAGCGTCTCCCTGGACGGCGACCGCCAGCTCCGCCTGGACTCGGTGGCCTCCCCGGTGGGCCGCATTGCGGTGGGCACCGTCGGCCCCCCGGCCGGCGGCCCGGTCGCTCCAGGGCATCTCTCCGAGCTCCTGTCCACACTGTTCTCCGAAGAGGAGTAGAGGCATGGTCCATCCCGAAGGTCACCTCCAGGGCGTTTCGCTGCCCTCGTTCCTCCAGATGCTCGCCTCCGAGGGCAAGAGCTGCGTCCTCCACGTCGCCGACGGAACCTCGGACGGCGAGCTCCACTTCCGCGACGGGGAGCTGGTGGACGCCCGCCTCGGATCCGCCTCCGGCGTCGAGGCGGCGTACGCCATCGTCCGGTGGGACCTCGTGGACGTCCAGGTGCTGCCCCGGATCCCGAGCCCGGAGCGGACCATCCACGAACCGCTCCACCACGTGCTCCTCGAGGGCCACCGGCGGGCGGACGAGGAGGCGCGCGGCGCCGGCGCGGCGGGGCCGCCGGAGACGGCGGCGGCCGTTGCGGAAGTGCCCGCCGCCGGTGTCCTGACCCCACCAGGAAAGGAGAAGAGCTTGAGCCTCCAGGACCTCATCGACCGATTCGCGGCCGAGGTGCCCCACTTCGTGTCCACGGACGTGGTGGACATCGAGAGCGGGCTCTCCATCGGCGGCGCCTCGGCGGACCCGACGTTCGACGCCGCCGCGGCGGCCGCCTCCTACGCCGAGGTGGTCAAGGCCAACCGCCAGACCGCCGAGCTCCTGGGCCTCGGGCGCGAGGCGACCGAAGACATCCTGATCACCCTGCGGGATTTCTACGTCCTCCTGCGGATGCTCGGTTCCGACTACTACCAGGGCCTCGCCGTGGCCCGGGCCGGAAACCTCGGGCTGGCCCGGGCGGTGATGAAGAAGTACGAGAAGGCCTTCACCCGCTTCGTGGGCGGCCTGAAGGCGACGTGAGGCGGGAGCGATGCACGGATTCATCCTCACCCGCCTCGAGCACTTCGTCACCGAGACGTTCGGCGCCGGCGCCTGGGAGCAGATCCGCGAGAAGGCGGGCAAGCCCGGCCGCGTCTACGTGAACCTCCTGGAGTACTCGGACGAGGAGGTCCAGGCCCTGGTCGCCGCGGCCTCCGAGGTGGCGGGCCTGTCCCCCGCCGAGGTGCTGGAGGCCTACGGCAAGTCCCTGGGCCCCGAGCTCGTCCGCATCTACCGCCCCCTCCTGAGCGACGGGTGGAGGACCCTGGAGGTGCTCGAGAACACCGAGGACACGATCCACGAGGTGGTCCGCCGCCGCAACCGCAGGGCCGCACCGCCCTTCCTTTCCACCCGCCGCTCCGGCCCGCAGGAGGTCACCCTGGTCTACAACTCGCCGCGCAAGATGTGCGCCCTCGCCCGCGGCATCGCCCTGGGCCTGGCCGAGCACTTCGAAGAACGGGTGGAGGTGGCCGAGGACTCCTGCATGCACCGGGGGGACGAGGAGTGCGTGATGCGGGTCCGGGCGGCCGGCGCCGGCGCCTCCTGAAGCCCCGGCCGCGTGCCCGGGCTGTCCCGTTGGAGCCTTCTCCCGCACCGTTGAAGACGGGTAATGAAAGTTCATCGCTGGAAAACGATGGATCGGCTCCGGAAGGGGCCGGAAGGAAGGAGGAGACCATGAGAAGACGACGGCAACCCTCGCCCGCCCCGCGGTCCACCCGCCGGGGTTCGCTGGAGCAGGCTCTCCGAGAGCTGGGCCCGGCGGGCTTCGCAGCGGTCCTGGCGGTCACCGTCGCGCTCCTCGCGCCGGCCGGTGCCTGGGCCGGAGCGGCGGACACCTTCATCCTGAACGACGAGCCGGGCAACTGGTTCCGGAGCGAGCGGACCGGCACGCCGGTGACGGTCGTCGAGCCGGGAGACCGGGTGGACTTCCGGATCAACGGCTGCTGCACCGACACCCGGCACACGGCGACCCTCCTGATGAAGCCCGCCGGCTCGGAGGCGGAGCTCGACCAGGACAAGCCCCAGAAGGGGAAGCTCTCGGTCGACCTGGACGTGCCGGGCGTCTACCTCTTCATCTGCAAGGTGCACCCGTACATGACGGCGGTCGCGGCCGTGACGGACGAGAACGGCGAGATCCCGCCGGTCTCGGCGGAGGTCCTGCCGTTCCTGGATCACCTGGGCGTCGACTCCCTGGACGCGGAGACGGTCCTCTCGGTGATGACCACCGTGGCAGCGGACGACGACGCCAAGGAGGCGAAGTGGGACCTCTTCGAGCCGGATGACGCCACCTTGGGCGCCCCGGATCCGCCCGGGATCGGCGAGGTCTGGGTGAGCACCCAGTTCGAGCGGGTGCCGGGCCAGCGCAAGCCGGGGTCGATCACCGTGGTGGACGCCGCCAGCCTGAGCGTGGAGCGGGAGATCTTCGGTGGCCTGGACGAGGACGCCAAGAACTCCTGGAACAACCCCCACAACATGTGGGCGAACTTCGAGCACGACGCCGTCTACAACGGCAACTGGTTCGGCCGCTGGGTGAACAAGATCGACCGCGAGACCGGGGACGTCCTCTCCAGCGTCGAGATCGGCGACGCGCCGACCCACATCATCACCAACCCGAACCCTGCGTCGCCGGAGTACGGCGTGCTCCACGTGCCCCTGTCGGCCGAGGACGAGATCGTCC
>JBKHJP010000432.1:0-3410 GCA_046538065.1 Thermoanaerobaculia bacterium
GGCACAGGTAGACCATCTGCCGGGCGATGTTCTCCAGCTCCTCCAGGTTCCCCGGGTAGGGGTAGGAGAGCAGCGCGGTCATGGCCTTCGTCGTGATCCCGGCCACGCGCTTGCCGGTCTCGTGGCAGAACCGGTTGACGAACGACTGGATCAGGAGCGGCAGGTCCTCAGCCCGGTCCCGGAGGGGCGGCACGTCGATGGGGAACCGGGCCAGGCGGTAGGCCAGGTCGACCCGAAACTCGTCCCGCGCCACGGCCGGTTCCAGGGGCTGCCGGCTGGCGGCCACCAGGCGCACGTCGACCCGGCGGACCTCCCGGCTGCCGGCGGGCTCCACCTCGCCGGAGCGCAGGAACCGCACGAGGCGCGCCTGGAGGTCGAGGGGCAGTCGGTCCACCTCGTTCAGGAACAGGGTGCCGCCGTCGGCCAGGAGGAGCTTCCCTTCCCGGCGCACGGGCTCGGTGCGGCCCGCCACCTCCGAGCCGAAGAGGTCCGCCTCGAGGTGGGTGGCGCCGGCGCCGGCCGCCGTGGCCGCCACGAACGGGCCCTCCCGCCGGGGGCTCGAGAGGTGGAGCGAGCGCGCCAGGAGCTCCTTGCCCACGCCGTGCTCCCCCCGGACGAGGACGTGCACGCCGGTGTCCACGGCCGCCCGGAGCTGCTCCAGGACCCGCTTCATGGCCCGGGACTCGCCGATCACCAGGCGGGAGTCCAGGGTCAGGTCCTGGACGCCCCGATTGCCCGGCAAGATGGGCTCGTAGCGCCCCACGTGGTGGACCAGCCCCAGGGAGAGGAGGTCTCCCAGGGTGTCCAGGGCGGCTTCCGGCGACCACTCCTCCGGCTCGAACCGGGCCAGGGCCACGAGCATGAAATACGGCCGGTCGAGGGCGCTGAACACGCGGTGGAAGAGCCAGGCCGGCTTGCCCCCCAGGCGACCCTCGAAGAAGGAGGTCCGGCGCGCTCGCTCCTCCCGGTCGCGCCGGTGCCGGACCTGGTCCAGCACCTCCTCGCCCGCCGCCAGCCAGGCGGGGTCGGTGGCGGAGACGAACTTGATCCCGGCGTCCTCCGGCTCGCCAACGAAGAGGAACAGGGCGCCGCCGCCGAAGTCTCCCAGGAGGCGGTCCATCAGCGCTTCCAGGGTCATCCGGCTCTCGGCGTCGGCCAGCACCCAGTCGCTGATCCCGGCCAGGTGCTCGAGCATCCGCGCCGGGGTCATGACCGGCTCCGGGGGCACCGGCGCGGCAGGGGCCGGCGCCGGCTTCCCGGCCTCGGCCTCCGGCAGGACGTCCTCCACCAGCAGGGTCACGCTCCCGACCTTGACCTCGTCCAGCACCCGGAGGGACGCCTCCTTCGCCCGCCGCCCGTCCACCAGGAGGCCCCGGCGGGTCCCCAGGTCCTCCACCCGCAGGGTCTCCCCGTCGAACGTCACCCGGGCGTGGCGCCGGGCGACGCCGCTGTAGGGCAGGACGATGTCGCAGCCGGGGCGGCTGCCGATGACCAGCTCCTCCCGGACGATGGGAAAGCGGCGGACCCCGTCCGGGGCGTAGGCGACGAGACGCAGCACGGCGGACGGCTCAGGCCAGCCCCTCCAGGTGGCGGTCGATCCCTCCGTCCAGGAAGGCCGTGGCCGCCTCGACGTCCGGGGCCATCTCCCGGTCCGCCGACCACGGCTCCACTCGCCCCCGGACGTCGGCGTGGAGGGCCTCCAGGGGATCGCTGGAGCGCAGCGGCCGGAGCAGGTCGATCCCCTGGGCCGCCGCCAGGAGCTCCACGGCGAGGACGCGGCGGGCGTTGGCCACCACCTGCCGGAGCTTGAGCGCCGCCCACATTCCCATGGAGACGTGGTCCTCCTTGTCCGCCGACGTGGGGATGGAGTCCACCGAGGCCGGGTGGCAGAGGGTCTTGTTCTCGCTCACCAGGGCCGCGGCGGTGACCTGGGCGATCATGAACCCGGAGTTGAGGCCGGCGTCCTCCACCAGGAACGGGGGCAGCCCGGAGAAGGCGGCGTTGGTCAGCTTCTCGATCCGCCGCTCGGAGATGGCGGCGAGCTCCGCCACCGCCAGGGCCAGGACGTCCGCCGCCAGGGCCACCGGCTGGCCGTGGAAGTTGCCGCCGGAGAGGACCTCCCCGCCCTCCGGGAAGACCAGGGGGTTGTCCGTCACCGCGTTGAGCTCCACCGCCAGGCGGCGCTCCACGTCGTCCAGCAGGTCCCGGGAAGCGCCGTGGACCTGGGGCATGCAGCGCAGGCAGTAGGGGTCCTGGACCCGGACGTCGCCGTGGCGGTGTGACTCCCGGATCTGGGAGCCGCGCATCAGGCGGAGCAGGTTCGCGGCGCTCCGGCGCTGGCCGGGGTACGGGCGGAGCTCGTGGAGGCGCGGGTCGAAGGCCGCGTCGGTGCCCCGGAAGGCGTCGGTGGACAGGGCACCGGCCAGGTCGGCCAGCCGTACCAGGCGCCGGGTCTCCAGCGCCGCCAGGGACAGGAGGGCGGTGATGGCCTGGGTGCCGTTGATCAGGGCCAGGCCCTCCTTGGGCCCCAGGGTGAGGGGTTCCAGCCCCTCCGCGGCCAGGACCTCGGCGGCGGGAGCCTCCCGGCCGGCCCGCCGGAGCCGGCCCCGGCCGATCACCGGCAGCGCCAGGTGGGCCAGGGGCGCCAGGTCACCGCTGGCCCCCACCGAGCCCCGGCTGGGGACCACCGGCAAGAGGTCGCGCTCCAGGAGCTCCAGCAGACGGGAGACGACGGCCGGACGGATGCCGGAGTTGCCCCGGGCCAGGGCGTTCGCCCGGAGCAGCAGCATCGCCCGGACCGCCTCGTCGTCCAGGGGCTCCCCCACCCCGGCGGCGTGGGAGAAGAGGAGGCGCTCCTGCAGCAGGGCGAGGCGGTCCGCCTCGATCCGGACGTTCGCCAGGTCGCCGAAGCCGGTGTTCACGCCGTAGACCGCGGCGCCCTCGGCGGCGGAGCGCTCCACCACCGCCCGGGAGGCCTCCATCGCTTCGACGGCCTCCGGGGCGAGCCGGCAGGCGACCGGGCCAGCGGCGGAGCGGGACACCTCCTCCAGGGTCAAGCTCCGTCCGTCCAGGACGATGGGCTCGGCGGCCATAGGCCGAGAGTATACGGCTCTGGTCGTAGCCCACCGCATTCATGCCCGGGCCGTAGCGAGAGCCGCCAGTGTGCGTGAGATCGGGGCAAGCGCAGCGACGACCGACCGAAACGTAGCCGGGCCTACGGTGCGGGAGGGAGGAGCGAGCACGCCCCGAGAGTGCGTGCAATGGCGGCTCGCAGGAGGCCCGGGCATGAATACGGTGGGCATAGTATCCTCCGGCGGCCATGAACGATCTCTTCCTGCGCGAGGTCCGGGGCGAAGCCACCGAGCGGCGGCCCGTCTGGATGATGCGCCAGGCCGGCCGGTACCTGCCCG
>JBKHJP010000433.1:0-3392 GCA_046538065.1 Thermoanaerobaculia bacterium
GCCGCAAGCGGCGCGGGCTTCGAGGTTCCCTGCGGGGTGGACCCCCGCCCCGGCGCCTTCGGCGTCGAGGTGGCCTCGACCCGGCGGCTCCTGGCCGTGGTCAAGGAGCTCCGTACCGCGTGTAGGGGAGGAGCTTGCCTCCTCCCCAGAGGGCCTCGGCTCGACCTTGCGCGTAGGGTGCGCCTCGCCTGCCCTGAGCGAAGCCGAAGGGTCGCACCGGAGCGAATGGGATGGATCCGACCGCCGGGGGACAGGGGGACGGGAGGAGTGTTCTTCCATGACTGACCGCCGGCACGACGACCTCCACGAGCTGGCGCGGCTGTACGGCGTCCAGGCGGCGTACCAGGACGCGTTCAAGAAGCGCCGGACGGCGCCGCCGGGGACCCTGCTCGAGCTGCTGCGGCTCCTGGGGGCTCCGGTGGACGGGGCGGAGGACGTGCCCGCGGCGCTGGAGGCGCGGCGCCGGGAGCTGGCGAACCGGCTGGCGGAGCCGGTGGCGGTGGCCTGGGAGGGGCGCCTGGACCTCGCGGTGCGGCCTCCCGAGGGCTCCGGCGCGATGGAGTGCCGACTGACCCTGGAGGGGGGCGACGCCCGGCGCTGGTCCGTGGAGCCGGAGGCGGTGCCGGGCGGCGTCGCGGCGGGCGCTCCCTCTGCCGGCGGAGCGGTCCTCCGCCTCCCGGAGACCCTGCCGCCGGGCTACCACCACCTGACGCTCCAGGCAGGCGACCGGCGGGCGGAGGTCACCGTGATCTCCGCGCCCCGCCGGAGCTACGGCGCCGGCCCCGACCGCCCCCCCGAGTGGGGCGTCTTCCTCCCCCTGTACGCCCTCCACGGCGCCGGGAGCTGGGGCGCCGGGGACCTGGGGGACCTGGAGCGCCTGGTGGGCTGGACAGCGGAGCGGGGCGGCTCCCTGGTGGGCACGCTCCCACTGTTCGCCTCCTTTCTGGGGACGGGAGCGTCTCCGGACGAGCCCTACGACCCGAGCCCCTACGCCCCGGCCAGCCGGCTCTTCTGGAACGAGCTGTACCTGGACACCGGAAGGGACACCGGAAGGGACCTCGGACGGGACCTGGGCCCGGCTCGGGGCCCGGCTCGGGACCGGGACCGGGGCCGGGGCCTCGACGGGGACGGAGAGCGGGACCGCGGGGGAGCCAGCCCGACCGCGGCCGGCCTCGATCCAGGCGTCACCGCCCCCGCACCGCCGGAGCTCGCCGCCTCCGGCGAGGCCCGGAGCTTCCTGGGCTCGGAGGAGCTCCGGAGCGCGGTGGCGGCCCTCCGGGACGGTCCGGAGGTGGACTACCGGCGCCTCGCCGCGCTCCGGCGCCGCCTCCTCGACGCCGTGGCCGGCGAGCTCTTCGAGGGCTCATCGGAGGCCCTGGAGCGCCGGCGCGGCGAGCTCGCGGCCTTCCGCCGGGAGCACCCGGAGCTCGACCTCTACGCCGCGTTCCGGGCCCTGACCGAACACCGCGGCCCGTGGCAGACCTGGCCCGAGGAGCTCGCAACGGCCGGCGCCGCCGCGGGCGGAGTGGACGGAGGGCGGCCCGGCGAGGCCGCTCTCGAAACCCCGGTCGCCCTGGACGAGGCCCTCCGGGCCGCCGGGCCCGACGCCGAGGCGGCCCGGCGCTACCACCTCTACGCCCAGTGGCTCACCCGCTCCCGGCTCCGGGCGGTGGCCGAGCGGGCCCGGGAAGCAGGGACCGGCCTCTACCTGGACTTCCCCCTGGGGGTCCACCCGAGCGGCTACGACGTCTGGCGCCACCGCGACCTGTTCGTCCTGGACGCCTCGGCGGGCTCGCCGCCGGACCCCTTCTTCGTCCGGGGCCAGGACTGGGGCTTTCCGCCCGTCCACCCGGAGCGCCAGCGCGCCTCGGGCTATCGCTACTTCCGGGCTCTCCTGGGGGAGCTCCTGCCGGTGGCGGGAATGCTCCGCATCGACCACGTCATGGCCCTCCACCGGCTGTTCTGGATCCCCGCCGGAGCCACCGCCACCGAGGGGGCCTACGTGCGCTACCCGGCGGAGGAGCTCTACGCGATCCTGTGCCTGGAGTCCCACCGCTCCCGGACCGTCCTGGTGGGCGAGAACCTGGGGACCGTGCCGGCCTACGTCGACCAGAGCCTGGGCCGCCACGGGATCGACCGCATGTGGGTGGCCCAGTTCGCCGTCACGCCGGACCCGAAGCACCCCATCGACACCGTGCCGGAGGACGTCCTGGCCTGCCTGGACACCCACGACACCCCCACCTTCGCGGGGTTCCTGGAGGGGCGCGACGTCCGCCGGCGCGTGGAACGCGGGCTGCTGGAGCCCGAGGAGGCCGAGGAGGAGCGCGCCGCCCGGGAGGAGGTCCGGGAGGCCCTGGTCGCCTACCTGGAGGCCCGCGAGCTCCTGCCGGAGGGCGAGCGCTCCCCCGCCGCCGTCGCCCGGGCGGTGCTGGAGCACCTGGGGGAGAGCGCGGCCCACGTCCTCCTGGTCAACCTGGAGGACCTGTGGGGCGAGACCGAGCCCCAGAACGAGCCCGGCACCGGCGCCGAGCGGCCGAACTGGCGCCTGAAGGCCGCCCGGTCCCTGGAGGAGATCACCGGCGACCGGGAGCTGCTCGCGGCCCTCGATCGGGTCGGGGCCGCCCGCCGGCGGGCCCGCGAGGCCCAGGAGGCGGAGGCAGCCGAACGGAGCCCCCCCGGCCGGCGCCCGGACGCCGCCGAGGCGCCCCCGGTGCCCGCGCCGGTGGCGGGCCCCGCCCTGGGGGACGCGAGCCCGATCTCCCCGGACGACCTGTACCTGTTCAACGAAGGGCGCCACTTCCGCCTGTACGAGAAGCTCGGCGCCCACCCCATGGAGATCGGCGGCGAGGCCGGCGTCCACTTCGCCGTCTGGGCGCCCTCGGCCGCGGAGGTCTCCGTCGTGGGGGACTTCAACGCCTGGCGGGGCGGCGCCCACCCCCTGGCCCCGTCACCCCGGGGGCCGCAGGCGGGGGTCTGGGAGGGGTTCCTGCCGGGCCTGGGCCACGACGACCTGTACAAGCTCCACGTCGTCTCCGCGGACGGCTCGTACCGGGTGGACAAGGCGGACCCCTTCGCCTTCCTGGCGGAGGAGCCGCCCCAGACCGGCTCGGTGGTCTGGGACTTCCAGGGCGCCGCGGCCTACGAGTGGGGCGACGAAGAGTGGATGACCACCCGGGCCGCCAAGAACCGCCTGGAAGCGCCGATCTCCATCTACGAGGTCCACCTGGGCTCCTGGGCGAGGCATCCCGAGGAGGGGGACCGCCCCCTCACCTACCGGGAGATCGCGCCCCGCCTGGCCGACCACATGGAACGCCAGGGCTTCACCCACGTGGAGCTGCTGCCGGTCATGGAGCACCCGTTCTACGGCTCCTGGGGCTACCAGACCACGGGCT
>JBKHJP010000081.1:0-14344 GCA_046538065.1 Thermoanaerobaculia bacterium
CGCTCGGGGCGGCCCGCCAGGAAGAACGCCACCACCGAGGCGACCGCGACGAGGGTTGCGGCCAGGACCACCCAGCGCAGGCGCCGGATCGCCCGGCCCTTGCGGATCTCGCGGCTCGCCCGGGGCATGGCCCGATTATCCGCCCCCGGCCGGGCGGCTGTCGATCAGGCGCAGGACCGGCCCGCCGGCGTAGCGGTCCTCTTCGAGATGGCCCAGCGCCTCGAAGCGCCCGGCGAGCTCCTGGACTCGTCCGGCCCACCCCCAGCCGAGGAGGGACACTCGCGCGCCGTCCTCCCCCACCGCTTCCGCCGCCAGGTGGCGGCGCTCGCGGCGTCCGAAGCATCGGGGTTCCCGGGCCAGGCGGAGGGGACCCACGCGGATCAGCGGCCGGGGGTTGCCCTGCCCGTGGGGCTCCAGGCGGCCGAGCTCGCCCAGGAGCTCCTCCGTGACCCCACCCGCAGCCATCTCCAGCTCGTACTCGTGGGTCCGGACGAACCGTTCCGGGGGCCACCTGGCGGCCTCCTCCTCCCAGCGCGTCCGGAGCCCGTCCAGGCGCTCCGGCGCCACCGACAGCCCCACCGCCTGGGCGTGGCCCCCGAAGCGGACCATCTCGTCACGCCACCTGCGGAGGAAGCCGTGGAGCTCGATGCCCGGGATGCTCCGCCCCGAGCCCACGGCTTCGGCTCCCTCCACCGCCAGGAGGACCGTCGGGCGGTGGAGCTCCCGGGCCAGGCGCCCGGCGGCGATCCCCACCACCCCCCGGTGCCAGCCCTCGTTCCACGCGACCACGATCGCGGCGGGGCCGCCCCGGCGGACGACCGCCTCCCGGGCCTCGTCCACGACGGCAGCCTCGGCCTGCTGGCGCTCGCGGTTCCAGGCTTCCAGGCGGGCGGCGAGCTCCCCGGCCGTCCGGGCGTCGCGGGCCAGGAGGAGCTCCAGCGCCCGGGAGGCGTCGTCCAGGCGGCCGGCGGCGTTGATCCGGGGAGCGAGGCGGAAGCCCACGTCCTCCGCCGTGAAGGGTGGCCGCAGGCCGGCCTGGCGGAACAGGGCCCGAAGGCCCGGCGACCGGCTCTCCCCCAGGGCCTGCAGGCCCAGGGTGGCGATGACCCGGTTCTCCCCCACCAGGGGCACCAGGTCGCCGATGGTCCCCAGGCAGGCCACACGGAGCAGGGCCCGGGGGTCGGGGCTCCGGTCGAGGCGCCCGGCCAGCGCCAGGCAGAGCTTCAACGCCAGCCCCGCCCCCGCCAGGTCCGGGAAGGGGTAGGTGCAGCCGTCCTGGCGGGGGTTGACCTGGATCGTCCCCGGGGGCAGGGCATCGCCGGGCACGTGGTGGTCGGTCACGATCACGTCGACGCCGGCCTCCAGCGCCCGCTTCGCGGCCTCCGCCGACGTGGTGCCGCAGTCCACCGTCACCACAAGCCGGCAGCCGGCGGCCACGGCCCGCTCCACGTGGACCGGCTGGAACCCGTAGCCCTCCCGCATCCGGTGGGGCAGGACGGGCTCGCAGTCGATGCCGCAGTGCCGGAGGACGGCGACCACCAGGGCCGTGCCGCTCACACCGTCGACGTCGTAGTCCCCCACCACCGCCACGCGCTCCTCCCGGTCCCGGGCCACCGCCAGGCGCTCCACGGCCTCCGGCAGGCCGGCCAGGCCCCCGGGGTCGTGGAGGTCGTCGAGGGAGGGATCGAGAAAGGCCCGGGCGTCCCGGGGGGTCCGGACGCCGCGGCGGGCCAGCAGGGGCGCCAGCAGGGGCGGCACACCGTCCGCGGCGAGGGGGCCGCCCCCCTCCGGCTCCGGCGCCCGGATCCACCGCACCGGCTCCGTGGAGCCGTGCTCAGCTCTCGGGCCCGATCGCGCCATGGAGATCAGGCAGTCTCGACGACGCCCAGCCGGCGGAAGCGCTCGTAGCGCTGGGCCACGAGCTCGTCGGCGCTCAGGGTCTCCAGCTCGAGGAGGGCTTCGTCCACCCGGTCGCCCACCCGGCGGGCGGCTTCCGCGTGGTCGGTGTGGGCCCCGCCCAGGGGCTCCGGGATGACCGCGTCCACCACCTCCAGCTCCAGGAGGTCGGGCGCGGTGAGCTTCATCGCCTCGGCGGCATCGGCCTTGCGGCTCTGGTCCTTCCACAGGATGGCGGCGCAGCCCTCCGGCGAGATGACCGAGTAGGTGGAGAACTCCAGCATGAAGACCCGGTTGCCCACACCCAGGGCCAGGGCGCCGCCGCTCCCCCCCTCGCCGGTCACCGTGACCACGAGGGGCACCCGGAGGGAGGCCATCTCGATCAGGTTGCGGGCGATCGCCTCCGCCTGGCCCCGCTCCTCGGCGCCGATGCCGGGATGGGCGCCGGCCGTGTCCACGAAGGTCAGCACCGGAAGACCGAAACGCTCCGCCAGCCGCATCGCCCGGAGGGCCTTGCGGTAGCCCTCGGGGCGAGGCTGGCCGAAGTTCCGCCGGATCCGCTCGGTCGTGTCCCGGCCCTTCTCGTGGCCGATCACGGCGACGCTCCGGCCGCGGAAGGTCGCGAGCCCCGTCACCACCGCCGGGTCGTCGGCGAAGGCCCGGTCGCCGTGGATCTCGACCCACTCGCTCATCTGGTGGCGGACGTAGTCGAGGACGTACGGCCGCTCCGGGTGCCGTGCCACGAGGGTCTTCTGCCAGCGGGACAGGCTGGAGAAGACGTCCGTGGTGGACTTCTCCAGGTTCTTCCGGAGCCGCTCGAGCTCCTTCGCCTTGGCGGGGTCCTCCGGAAAGGCTTCGAGCTCCCGGATCTTCCGGCGCAGCTCGATGAGGGGCTCTTCGAAGGAGGCGTCGGTGGCGGCCATGGCGAACCGGCAAGCTACCAGAGCCGGCCGTTTCACAGCAAATCATACGGATCCACGTCCACCACGAGCTCCGCCGGCAGCTTGGCCGGGAGCGCCCGGTCGAGGAGGCGGTGGAGGGTGCGGACCGACGGGTGGCGCAGGAGGATCTGGAATCGCCACCGGTCCCGGAGGCGCTCGAAGGGGGCCGGGGCCGGGCCGGCGATCCGGACCTCCCGGGCCACGGGATCGCGCTCCAGGTGCCGGGCGATCTCCTCCACCGCCTCCTCCGCCCGCTCCCGCCGGCGCTCGCGCACCAGGAGCTGGACCATCCGGGTGTAGGGCGGGTAGTGGAAGACCCGCCGGAAGCGCAGCTCCTCCTCGGCGAACGCCGCGTCGTCGTGGTCCAGGGCGGCCCGGATGGCGTAGTGCTCCGGGTGGTAGCTCTGGATCACCACGCGGCCCGGCCGCTCGCCCCGCCCGGCCCGGCCGGCGAGCTGGGTCAGCAGGGTGTACGTCCGCTCCACCGCCCGGAAGTCGGCGAAGCCCAGGTAGGTGTCGGCGGACAGCACCGCCGTCAGGGCCACGTCCGGGAAGTGATGCCCCTTCGAGACCATCTGGGTGCCGATCAAGGCCCGCGTCTCGCCCCGGGCGAAGCGCGCCAGGACCGCGGCCACGCCCCCCTTGGCCCGGGCGGTGTCCCTGTCCAGCACGTCCACCGGGATCTCGGGGAAGAGCTCCCGGAAGGTCTCCTCCACCCGCTCGGTCCCGGCGCCGATCGCCTCCAGGGCCTCCTCGCCGCAGGACGTGCAACCCGGCGGGACCGGCACTGCCGAGCCGCAGTAGTGGCACAGCAGCAGCCCCCGGCGCCGGTGGAACGTCCGGGGGATGCCGCAGGCGTCACAGCGCTGGTCCTCGCCGCAGGCGCGGCACAGGAGGACGGGGGAGTAGCCGCGGCGGTTGCGCAGGACGATCACCTGCTCGCCGGCCTCCGCCGCGGCCCGGATCTCCTCTTGGAGCCGGCCGGAGAAGACCACCTCCCCGGGCTTGCGGGCGGCCCTGGGCTCCCTGCGCAGGTCCACCAGGATGCCCTCCGGCAGGTTGCCCTGGCCCGTCCGCGTGGTGAGGACCATCGGGGTCAGCTTCCCCCGCTCCACGTTGAGCCGGCTCTCGAGGCTCGGGGTGGCCGAGACGAGGACCGCCACCGCCCCGGCCTGGTGCGCCCGGACCAGGGCCAGGTCCCGGCCGTGGTACCGGGGTACCGAGTCCTGCTTGTAGGCCTCGTCCTGCTCCTCGTCCACCACGATCAGGCCCAGATCCGGCACCGGCGCGAACAGGGCCGAGCGGGGCCCCACGACCACCCGCGCCTCCCCCCGGCGGATCCGCTCCCACTCCTGGTGCCGTTCCCCGGACGCCAGCGATGAGTGGAGGATGGCGCCGCGCCGGCCGAAGCGGGCCGTGACCTCCCGGACGAGGGCCGGAACCAGGGCGATCTCGGGCACCATGAGGATGGCCGACCGGCCCGCCGACAGGGCCGTCTCGGCGGCCCGGAGGTAGACCTCGGTCTTGCCGGAGCCGGTGATCCCGCGGAGCAGGAAGGGGCGGTACCCCCCCGCATCGAGGGCGGACTCCAGGGCATCCGCCGCCCGCCGCTGGTCCTCCCGGAGGACGACGGGGCGTCCTCCGTCGCCCTCCAGCCTCTGGTGGGCCAGCCCGAGGCGCTCCACCTGCGTGAACCTGCGCAGGACTCCGAGGCGCACCAGGCGTCGGATCACCCCGGCCGTGCAGCCCACGGCGGCGGTCAACTCGTCGACGGTGGCGGGTCGGCCCAGGGCCGAGAGCAGCTCCACGACCGACCGGCCCTGGGGCGAGCGGCCGCACGCCTCGAGCTGTGCGTCCAGCTCCCCCGGCGCGAGCTCCACCGCGGTGAGGTACCGGGCTCCGCGGCCGCTCCGGCGTTCGAAGAGCACGCGGCCGTCCGTCGCCATCCGGTCCAGGACCTCCGCGAGCTCCGGAGCGCCCACCCGCGCCTGCAGCTCCGAGGCGGTGAGGCGCCCCGCCTCCCGCAACGACTCCACCACCCGGCTCTCCACGGCGTCCCGGGGAGGCGCCACCGCCCCCCCGGAGGTCAGCCGGACCCGCTGGTGGCCCCAGGGCGGCAGGTCTCCCGGGAGCATCCCGCGGAGCACCTCCCCCAGGGGGGCCCGGTAGTAGTCCGCCGTGAACCGGGCGAGGTCCAGGAGGTCTGCGGGAAAGGCCGGTTCCCGGTCGAGGACGTCCTCGAGGGGACGGAGGGAGACCCCGTCCGGCGCCTCGCCCGTGCGTTCCACCACCACCCCGGTCACCCGCCGGGGGCCCACCCGGACGCGCACGCGGGCGCCGGGCGCCGCGAGCCCGTCGAAGGCCGGCGGCACCTGGTAGGTCAGGGGATCCGGCAGGGGAAGGGGGACCGCCACCCGGACGTGGAGGGGCGCCCCGGAGGCGTCCGCCGCCACAGCACGCGGAGAGTCCGGCTCCGTCATTCCCGGCGGTCGCCCCCACCTCCACGGAGAGCCGTTCGACAGGGCTCGGAGCACGCCCGGCGGCCTCCCGCGGCCCGGAGGCTCCGGGGCTCCGGCACGTACGCGCCGCACGCGTCGCAGCGCACCAGGGGAGTGGCCGTTCCCTCGGGCCCTGCCGGGCGGTGGCCCGCACGCCGGCCGCCTTGCGGAGCCTCCAGAAGCTTGCGAAAGGCCCAGTCCAGGAGCAGCCAGAGGGCGATCGCGAGGAGGATCAGGAGCAGCAGGCGCGTCATGCGGCGCTTCGCCGCCGGGCGACCTCCTCCGCCAGTCGCTCCACCGCCGGGTTGTCCGGCTGGAGGGAGCGGAGCTCGTCCAGGACGTCCTCGGCCGCGTCGAAGTCCCGCTGGTCGAAGGCCAGGACGACCACCTCGTTGAACCGGGATTGCCAGTGGTCCGGCTCCATCCGGTGGGCGCGGTCGAAGAGCTCGAGGGCCTGGTCGAGCTGCCCGACGCCCCGGTAGCAGACCCCCATGTCCGACAGGACGTCCGGGGTGGCCGGCCGCAGCTCCAGGTACTGCTCGAAGCTCTCCACGCAGCGGCTCCAGCTCTCCACGTCGAAGCTCAGGTTCGCCAGCCGGAGGATGGCGTCGGCGTCCTCCGGGTTCGAGGCCAGGTACCCCTCGAGGTTCCGGATCTCCTCCAGCCGGGCCTCCATCGCCTGCTGCTGGCCGGCGCCGCCGTTTCCGGGGGCCTGCGCGTCCGGCTGGTCCGGCGCGGCGGCCGCCTGACCGCCCGCTCCGTCCTCGCCGTGAACCAGGCGGGGCGGCTGGCGCGAGGCCATCACCTCCTGGAGCAAGTAGCCGGCGATGAAGCCGATCAGGATGCCGATGACGATGAACAGGACGTTGTCTCGGCTCAAGACTCTCCTCCGCTGCCCGTTTCCGACGTCCTCCGGGCGGTCCAGGTTCCTCCCGGCGGCTCCCCCCGGCCCAGGACCAGGGGCCGCCACGTTCCGCTCAGTCCTCCGCTGTCCGGGTCCAGCCGGCCCTCCAGCACCAGGTCGAGCCCACCCTCGGCACTCACCCGCTGCAGCCGGAGCGAGCCGGCCGAGAGGCTGCCCTCGACCGAGCCGAAGCTGCCGTCGTCGAGGCCCAGGGTCCCCACCACGCGGGTCCCCTCCAGCGTCAGGTCCATCACGCCCTCGTTGTCACCGGGCTGGAGGCTCAGCTCCCAAGCGCCTGTGAGGGGGTCCGGCACGTCGGCCGGCCCGGCCCGGTGGCGCTGCAGCTCGGCCTCGATGAGCTCCCTGCGCAGCGTCTCGGCGAGGATCCCCCTGCGGAGATCCCGGGCCAGCTCGCCGGCTCCCTCGGCCGTCAGCTCGGCATCGGTGAGCCGCCGCTCCAGCGAGGTGAGCCGCTCGGTGCCCGCTTCCTGCTCCTCCGCCCCGCCCTCTCCGCGGAGGCGACGGTCGAGCTGGGCCGCCAGCTCGTCGGCCCGGGCGCGGGCGGCCTGCTGCCGGGCCCGCGCCGCCTCGTAGCGCTCCAGGAGGGCCGCCGCCTGCCGCTCCGCCAGCCCTGCCTCCACCTCCAGGTGGCGCACGACGGTCTGGGCCGCCGCGGGGGCGGCGAACGCGGCGCCGGCCAGGGCGGCCAGCGCGAAGGCCAAGCGGCGCTTCATCGGTCTCTCAGCTCGCCTTCGCCTTCTTCGCCTGCTGGACCTTCTCGATGCTGGTGTCGAGGGCCTCCTCGACGATGTCCTCCGCCTTGCTCTCCCGGATGTTCCGGACGTGAGCCAGCTCACTGACGATGAAGTACTTGGCCCGCTCGTACATCTTCTTCTCGCGGAACGAGAGGCTCTTCTTCTGGCTCACCAGGCGCAGGTTCTTCAGGACCTTCGCCACCTCCAGCAGGTCCCCGGTCTTCATCTTGTCCAGGTTCTGCTTGTAGCGGCCCTTCCAGTCCTTGTACGTGTCGACGTTGCCGTCCTCCAGGAGGGCGACGAGCTCGTCCACCGCCTTCTCCGTGGCGAGAGGACGCAGTCCCACGAGCTCGAGGTTACCCTTGGGGATCATCACCTTCGAATTGTTCGACAAGAGCCGAAGGTGGTAGTACGTCTGGGCGTGACCGTCGATCTCGCCGTCCTCGATCTTCTCGACCACGCTCACCCCGTGGTTGGGGTACACCACCTTCTGGCCTACCTTGAAAGACACGTTGCCGGCTCCCTTTCTCAAATGACGCCGACCACCGCTCGGAGAGCGCCGAGGGAACGGTGACCGGGGATGGTCGATGGATGCGATAAGGTGCGGCCACAAAGGGACATACGCACGCTCGGCGAAGTCTTTTATACACCGAGAGGGCACCCCCTGTCAAGGTGGCACGGTTCTTGCTGACCTGGGGCGGGCGTCGGGAGAGCGGGCGCCGTGAAAGGTCTCCTGGTGCCGGAGGCGGGATTCGAACCCGCACGCCCTTGCGGGCGGGGGATTTTGAGTCCCCTGCGTCTCCCGTTCCGCCACTCCGGCGCGTCGGGAAGGTCATCGTACGGCGCGCCCCAGGGGGTGTCAAACGGCTTGTTGCCCCACGAGGCCGGCAGCCGGCGGGCTCCTCCCCTACGCCCCGCCCACCCATCCTACTCGTAGCGCAGGGAATCGATCGGGTCGAGGGCGGCGGCCTTGCCGGCCGGGTAGATGCCGGCGGCGATGCCGACCAGGGCGGAGAACCCCCCGGCCAGGGCGATGGCCCAGAGGGGTACGTGAGCGGGGGGAAGGTCGGCGGGGATCAGGCCGATGACCCCGGTCGCGATGCCGAAGCCGGCGACGATCCCCAGGGCGCCCCCCACGAGGGCCAGGGTCACCGCCTCCACGAGGAACTGGAGCAGGATGTCCCGCTTGCGCGCCCCCACGGCCTTCCGGATACCGATCTCCCGGGTGCGCTCGGTCACCGAGACCAGCATGATGTTGGCGATGCCGATGCCGCCCACCAGGAGGGCGATCCCCACCACACCGGCGACGGCGCCGGTCACCGCCACGAGGATCGAGTTGGTGCTCGACAGGATCTCGTCCTGCGTCTGGATCCGGAAGTCGTCCGAGTCCTCCGCACCGAGGCCGTGGCGGCTCCGGAGCACCCGGGCCGCCGCCTCCTTGAACCCGGGCACGTCGGCGGCGTCCTCGAGCTGGATCCGGAGCTGCACCTGCTCGGCCGCCTCGCGGCCGAACAGGAGGAGGGACGTGTCGAACGGCACGAACACCAGGTCGTCCTGGTCGAAGCCGAGGTTGCGGCCCCTCTCCTCCATCACGCCGATCACGGTGGCCGGAACGTCGTCCAGGTAGACCTCCCGGCCGACGGGATCGTCCCCCAGCTCCAGCTCGTCGACCACCGTCCGCCCCACCACCGTGACCTTCCGCCGGTTCCGCAGGTCGATGGGCGAGAGGAACCGCCCCCGGTCGACGTAGTGCGACACGACCTCCTGGTAGTCCGAGGTCACCCCGAGGACGCCGGAGGGCCGGTGGCTGCGGGCCCCGGATCGCACCGTCGACTGACCGAAGATGATCGGCGTGATCCGCTCGATCTCCGGGAAGCGCTCCGACAGGGCGAGGCCGTCCTGCCAGGTGAGCTCCACCCGCCGGACGATCTGGCCCGGCTGGGCGAAGGGCTGCCGGGGGACGACCTGGACGTAGGTCGCGCCGATCTCCTCGAGCTGGCTGGCGATCTGGTGCTGGAGCCCCTGGACGATGGCGACGACCGCCACCACCCCGGCCACGCCGATGATGATCCCCAGGGCCGTGAGAATCGAGCGGAGCGTGTTGGCCCGAAGGGCCGTCAGGGCGACGCGGAAGTTCTCGAGGAGGACCACGGAGCCCCCCCCGGTCAGGGCCCGGCCGGGCCGGCCGGCGGGTGTGCGCCCGTCTCCGCCGCCGGCGACGCGCCGCCCGGACCGCCGCCGTCCCGCCGGTCCGAGACGACCCGCCCGTCCCGGAGCGTCACCTGCCTCCGGGCGTGGCCGGCGACGTCCGCCTCGTGGGTGACCAGGATGACCGTGTTGCCGGCGGCGTGGAGCTCGTCGAAGAGGTCCATGATCTCCACCGAGGTGGCGCTGTCCAGGTTCCCCGTGGGCTCGTCCGCCAGGAGGATGGACGGATCGTTGACCAGTGCCCGGGCGATGGCCACGCGCTGGCGCTGGCCGCCGGAGAGCTCGTTCGGCTGGTGGTTCATGCGGTCCGCCAGGCCGACGCGCTCCAGGGCCCGGCGCGCCCGCTCCCGGCGCTCGCGGCGAGGCTCGCCGGCGTAGATCAGAGGCAGCTCCACGTTGCCCAGGGCACTGGTCCGGGCCAGGAGGTTGAAGGTCTGGAAGACGAAGCCGATCTCGCGATTGCGGATCGCTGCGAGCTCGCCGTCGTCGAGGCTCTCGACGGCGGTGCCGCGCAGGAGGTAGCGCCCGGAGCTCGGCGTGTCCAGGCAACCCACCAGGTTCATGAGGGTCGACTTGCCGCTCCCGGAGGCCCCCATGATGGCCAGGTACTCGCCGGCTTCCACCGTGAGGTCGATGCCGTCCAGGGCCCGAACCTCCTCGGTCCCCATCCGGTAGACCTTGCGCACGCCATCGAGGCTTATCAGGGGCATATGGTCACCGAGCCACGTCTCTGCAACCTCTCAGTCACGTTCCCCACCCTCCTCGCCCGGACCGCCCGGGTCCGGGCGGATCGGGTCGCCGTCCTCCAGGTCCCGGAGGGTGCGGTAGGGCCCGGTGACGACCTCGTCCCCCTCCTGGAGACCGGACACCACCTCCACCCGGGTGACGGTGGACAGGCCGGTCTCCACCGGACGCCGCCGGGCATGCCCGCCCTCCACCGCAAAGACCACGGGCTCCGTGGCGCTCTCTCCCGGAGATCCCGCGTCCGCGTCCCCGTCGCCACGCCCGGCCGGACGCTCCACGACCGCCTGGACCGGCACCGTCAGGGCCCCCTGCCGCGAGGCCACCTCGATCTCCGCCCGGACCGACATCCCCGGCCGGAGCTGCGGGTCCGCTTCCTCCAGGAGCACGTCCACCGCGAAGAACGTCACGTCCCCCTGGCCCGCCCGGGCGTAGCCCGAGCTCCCCACCTCCACGACCCGGCCCGGGAAGGTCCGGTCCGGGATGGCGTCCACGGTCACGGTCACCGGCTCGTCCACGTCCACTCGTACGATCTCGTTCTCGTCCACGTCCAGCTCCGCCAGGAGCTCGGAAAGGTCGGCGACGGTGGCGATCTTGGTGGCGGGGTTGTTCATCATGCCGGAGACCACCACCTCCCCCTCCTCGGCGTTGAGGTCCACCACGCGGCCGGAGACGGGGGCGTAGATCGTGGTCTTGCTCAGGTCGTCCAGGGCCTTGTCCAGGTTGGCCCGGGCGTGCTCCACGGCGTCCCCCGCCTCGTCCAGTCGGAGCTCCGCCGAGGTCTCCTGGAGCTCCCGGGACTCGAGCTCCTCGGCGGAGACGATCCCCTCCTCGGCCAGGCGCCGCATGCGCCGGACGCGGAGCCGGGCGTCCTCCAGGTCGACCTCCGCCTGGCGCACCCGGGTCTCGGCCTGGCGGAGCTGGGCCCGCCAGCTCTCCACGGTGGCCAGGAAGGACTCCCGCTCCAGCTCCACGAACGGTTGGCCGGCCTCCACACGGTCCCCCTCCTCGACGTGGATCTCCTCGATCTTCGCCACCACGTGCGCCGAGAGGTCCACCGAGACACGGGCCCGGATCTCTCCGCTCGCCCGGACCGTCTGGGTCATCGGTTCCCTCCGGACGGCCTCGGAGTAGACGACGACGCCCTGCTCCTCGCCGCCACCCCGGATGGAGGCGGCCACCACCAGGGCCAGGGCGAGGACCATCACGGCCCCGAGGGACCAGCGCTTCATCGGCGGCTCACCCGAAGAGGACCACCCTCTCAGTTGTGCCAGGGCAGGAGGCTGGCCCAGCCGCCGTAGCGGTTCCAGTCACGCTGCGGGGCGTCCATCTCGACCCCCTTCTGATCGAGGAGCATGCCCACGGAGCGATAGAACCCGGCGAGGGCCCGCCGGTAGGACGCGATGGCGTTGACCTCCCGGCTCCGGGCCTGGGTCAGGTCCTCCTGGATCTGGAGCACCCGGAAGCTGGACGACATGCCGTTCTCGTAGCGCTTGCGCTCCGCTTCCAGGTTGCGCTCTTCGAGCCGCCGCGAGATCTGGGCCGACTCGATCTGCTTCGACGCTGTCTCCACCTGCCGGGCCGCGGCCCGCACCTCGGTGCTGATCTCCTGCTCGAGCTGATCGAGCTCGGCCAGGCCCTGCTCCAGGGCGAGCTGGGCCCTGGTGGCCTGGGCGCGGCCCTCGCGGTTCTGGAGGGGATAGGAGAGGCGCAGCTGGACCGACCACCGATCGAAATCGCGGGCGGTCACCTGGTCGAAGGAGTCGCTGAAGCTCCCGGTGGTCGGGTCGATTCCCGCGTCCGGGTCCCCTTCGGAATCACCGGTCAGCCCGGAGAGGCCGTAATTCGCCACGAAGTCGAGCTGGGGCCGCGCCAGGTTCCGGAAGAAGCGCTCCTCGATCTCCAGGGAGTCGAGCCGGTAGAGCTGGGCGGCGAGCTCCGGACGCTCGTTGAGGGCGGTGGAGATCGCCTCCTCCACGTCGATCTCGATCGGCTCCGTCTCCGGGTCCGTCGCCGGGATGATCGGCGTGTTCCAGAGCTCGCCCCGCTCCAGGTTGAGGAGCTGGCGCAGCTGGTCGGCCGCGTCCTCGATCGCCGCCTCCGCCAGGATGATCTCTTCCTCCCGGCTGGCGATGCCGGCCTCGCTCTGGATCAGCTCCAGGGGGGCCAGGGTCCCGACCTCCACCCGGACCTGGTTCTGCTCGTGGAGGACCTCGGCCAGCCGGAGCGCCTCCTCGGCCACCGTGAGCTGGTTCCGGGCGCCCACCAGGTCCCAGTACGCCTGCTCCACGGCCAGCACCGTCTCGGAGATCCGCTGCTCGAGGAACTCGACGGATTGGGAGGCCCCGACCCGGGCGACCATCAGGCTGCGCTCCGTCGCGGTTCTGCCGAAGCCCCGGAGCAGGGGCTGCGTGAACGTGAGCGACGCGTCGGCGTTGAACAGGGGATTGAAGAAGACGTTCTGGCTGTTCGATTCCTGGTCCGACGCCGACGTGGTCAGCTCGGCGACGCCGCCGGTGGGGACGAGCTGAGACAGGGTGAGCGAAAAACCTTCGGAGGTCTGCTGGGTCACCGGCACGCCTTCGACCACCTCGATCGTGGGCTGGGTCACGTCCCGCTGCTCGTATCCCGCGGAGAAGAGGGTGTCGTACATCCCCAGGCTCTCGAGGACTCCCTCCCGGGCCTGAATCCAGTTGTAGCGCTCGATCACCAGGCCGAGGTTGCGCTGGAGGGCGATCTCCACGGCCTGGTCCAGGGTGAGCTGGATGCCGTCCTCGGCCACCTCCAGGTTCGGGGACTCCAGGTCGTCGAGGTGGGTCGGCGCCAGCTGGACCGGATCGCCCTGGACCGGGGTGCCGGCGAGCGGCAGCAGACCCGCGAGGAGCAGGGCGGCGAGGGCCCGCCGCCCCCGGAGGGCTCCGGGACGTGAACGCAGAGGTGTTTCGGTCCGCATGATCGCTTCCATTCCCTTTGGCCTTGTTCGAGGAGTCACAGTTCGCCGGGCGGTTTCCGCGGGCGCGGGCGAGGCACCGCTTCCCCTCGCTGCTGTACGCGGGACGAGCCCGAAGGTTTACATTCCGCGGGCCGATGTGCAAGAGGCGGTCCATGCACCGGCCGCCCGTGAGGCCGGCCTCCCCCGCAGCTACGAGGTCCGGAACGCGGTCGTCCAGCCCGGCACCCGTCCGTTCCCGGGACGGAGCGTCCGCTTACGAACGCTCGGCCCCGAGCGGCCAGGCCCCCGGCGGGAGGCGAGGAACGGAGCGCAGGAGCTCGACGGTGTAGGGGTGGGCCGGGCGGGCGAAGAGGTCGGCGGTGTCCGCCTGCTCCACGATCCGGCCCCGGCGCATGACGAGGACGCGGCGGGCGACCCGCTCGACCATGGCCAGGTCGTGGGCGATCAGGAGGATGCCCAGGCCGAGCTCCTCCCGGAGCCTGCGGAAGAGGTCCAGCACCTGAGCGCGCACCAGCACGTCCAGGGCCGAGACGGGCTCGTCCGCGACCAGGAGCTCCGGCCCGGCAGCGAGGGCCCGGGCGATGCCGACGCGCTGGCGCTCCCCCCCCGAGAGCTCGTGGGGAAAGCGTTCCAGGTAGGCGGCGGGCAGGTCCACGGTCTCCAGCAGCTCCGCCGCCCGCCGGGGGCGGCGGTGGCGCGGCACCAGGTCGTGAGCCGCCAGGGGCTCGGCCAGGAGCTCCCCCACCCGCATCCGGGGGCTCAGGCTGTCCATCGGGTCCTGGAAGACCATCTGGAAGGCCCGCCGCCTCCGCCGGAGCTCGCCGGGTGCCAGGGCCAGGAGGTCCTCGCCCCGGAAGCGGACCGTGCCTGCGTCCGGCTCCACGAGGCGCAGCAGGCAACGTCCCAGGGTCGTCTTGCCGCTGCCGGACTCCCCCACCAGCGCGACGCACTCCCCGAGGTGGACCGTCACGTCCACCCGGTCCACGGCGAGAGCCTTCCGGCCGGACCCGCCGGCCAAGAGGCCGCCGGTCGGGCGGAAAGCCTTCGACACCCCCCGGGCTTCGAGGAGCGCGCTCACCGGCCCACCCCGGGCAGGCCCGGAGCCGCTGCCCGGTTCTCCACCGGCGGCGGCGGGGCGCCGGGCCGGGGCACGGCCGCCAGCAGGGCCCGGGTCTGGGCGTGGACCGGGCGGGCGAAGAGGTCCGGCACGCCGCCCTCCTCCACCACCCTGCCGGCGTGCATCACCACCACCCGGTCGCAGGTCTCGGCCACCACCGCCAGGTCGTGAGTGATGAGGAGCACCGCCAGTCCCAGCTCCTCCCGGAGGCTCCGGAGGAGCTCCAGGATCCGGGCCTGCACCGTGACGTCCAGCGCCGTCGTCGGCTCGTCGGCGAGGAGCAGGGCCGGCCGGCACGCCAGCGCCATGGCGATGACCACCCGCTGGCGCT
>JBKHJP010000434.1:0-3372 GCA_046538065.1 Thermoanaerobaculia bacterium
ACGAGGCTCCGCCTCAGACCGTGAGGGTTTGCCGACGAAGGTGACTCCGGGCAGCTCAGGCCCCCCGCCCCGGTTGCCGGTGAGGGCGACTCCGAACCGGCCCGAGCCTATCCACCCAAGCAGGGGTCCTCTGGATCGCCCCCTCTCCCTCGATCCCTCTCCACCCTCCGGGGGAGAGGGACGCCCCCGCCCGATCCTCGTCCTGGAAGCTTGACTCATCTGTCCGGATCCCGGTGGCCCTGGTGGCCTAGTCGTGCCGGCCCTCGTGGCCGGCGAGGACCGAGGGGGGCGGCGGCTCGTCCATGGGCCCCCGCTCGAGGAGCGTTTCGGCCGCACTGGAGAGCACCGTCAGGCGCCCCCCGTAGGTGCGCTGGAGGTTGTCGCTGGTGAAGGTCTCGGCCACCGGGCCCTCCGCCACGAGGCGCATGTTGAGCAGGACGACGTGGTCGAAGTACTCGGCCACGGTCTGGAGGTCGTGGTGGACCGCCACCACCGTCCGCCCCTGGTCCTTGAGCTCCTTGAGGAGGGTGAGGATCGCCTTCTCGGTGGTGGCGTCGACGCCGGCGAAGGGCTCGTCCATCAGGTACAGGCGGGAGTCCTGGGCCAGGGCGCGGGCCAGGAAGACCCGCTGCTGCTGGCCGCCGGAGAGCTGGCTGATCTGGCGCTCCGCGTAGTCCCCGAGGCCCACCATCTCCAGGCACTCCAGGGCGGTCCGGCGGTGGCTCCGGGAGGGCCGGCGGAGCCAGCCCATCCTCCCGTACAGGCCCATGGTGACCACGTCCAGGGCGGTGGTGGGGAAGTCCCAGTCGACGCTCTCGCGCTGGGGGACGTAGCCCACCCAGGAGCGGCGCTGCTCGTAGGGGGCGCCGAAGACCTCGATCCGTCCCGTCACCGGCCGGACCAGCCCGAGGATGGCCTTGAGCAGGGTGGACTTGCCGGCGCCGTTGGGCCCCACGATGGCGACGAGCTGCCGGGGCGCCAGCCGGAAGTCGACGTCCCAGAGGACCGGCTGCGTGTGGTACGCGACCGTCAGGTCGTGGACCTCCACCGCGGGGACCTCCCGGCCGGTCCGGGGCCGGGGCTCCGTCTCCGGGGACGGAAACCGCACCTCCGGTGTCCCGGCCTCCTCGGGCGGGGCGATGGCGCCGGGGGCGCGGCCGTTGGCGCTCGGCTCGGGGTGGCGGCGAAACCTATCCAGCATCCTGCGCCTCCTCGTTTCCGGTCCGTGCGCCGGTCAGGGCGTCCACGATCGTGTCCACGTTGTACCGGACCGCCCCGACGTAGTTGCCCTCCGGGCTGTTCGGGGCGCCCAGGGAGTCGGAGTAGAGCTGGCCGCCGATGACCACCTCGTGACCCCGATCCTGCACCGCGGCCTGGACGGCCTCGATGGCCTGGCGGGGCACGCTGGATTCCACGAAGATGGCGGGGATGCGCCGCTCCACCACCAGGTCCACCACCCGCTCGACGTCCTGGAGGCCCGCCTCCGCCAGGGTCGAGATCCCCTGGATGCCCACCACCTCCACCCCGTAGGCCCGGCCGAAGTAGCCGAAGGCGTCGTGGGCGGTCACCAGCACCCGCTGCTCCGGCGGGATCTCCTCGATCCGCCGGCGGACCCAGGCGTCCAGCTCCTCGAGCTCGGCCTCGTAGGCCTCGCCGGCCTCGCGGAACGACTCGGCGTCGCCCGGTGCGACCTTCGCCAGGGCCTCCACCACGGGGTCGACGGTGCGGGCCCAGAGCATGACGTCGAACCAGACGTGGGGATCGTACAGGCCGGCGAACTCCGGCGGCTCGCGTAGCGCCTCTTCCGGCACCGCTTCGGTCACGGCGACGACGGGGCGGTTGCGGGCCATCTTCACCAGGATGTCCCCCATCTTCCCTTCGAGGTGGAGGCCGCTGTAGAGGATGAGATCGGCCTCCGCCAGCCGCCGGACGTCGCTCTCGCTCGCCTTGTAGAGGTGGGGGTCGACGCCGGGCCCCATCAGGCTCTCCAGGCGCACCCGGTCGCCGGCGACGCGGCGCACCGAGTCGGCGACCAGGTTCGTCGTGGTCACGACGGACGGGACGCCCCCGGACGCGCTGGGGGCCGGGGACCCGCAGGCGGTGGTCGTGAGGAGGAGGACGGTGGCGAGCGCAGGGGCGCGCAGGGAGGCGGCGTTTTTTGACATATCAAAAGTCTAGGTGCTGCCGCCCAAAAATGTCAAGGCCCGGCAGGGGATCGGCGCGCTGCGGGGCGTGCGCATCAGCCTCGCGCGGAGGCCTGGGCTGCGGTAGTCTTGCCGTTCCATGGCGACGAGCACGGTAGAAGACTACCTGAAGGCCATCCTGGTCGAGGAACAGCGCAGCCCCGACTCCCTCGTGACGACGGGGCGCATCGCCGCGGCGTGCCAGGTGGCGCCGGGCACCGCCACGAGCATGGTCAAGGCCCTGGCCGACAGCTCGCTGGTCACCTACGAGCCCTACAGCGGCGTGCGCCTGACCGACGCCGGCCGCCAGCTGGCGGTCCACGTGATCCGGCGTCACCGGCTGGTGGAGCTCCTCCTGGTCAAGGTCCTGGGGATGGACTGGAGCGAGGTCCACGACGAGGCGGAGCGCCTGGAGCACGCGATCTCCGACAGCGTGCTGAACCGCATCGACGAGTTCCTGGGCCACCCGTCCGTGGATCCCCACGGCGACCCGATCCCCGACGCCCAGGGGCAGGTGGAGGAGCCGGACCTGCCGACCCTGGGCACCTGCCCGGAGGGGGTGGCGTTGCGGGTGGCCCGGGTGCGGGACCAGA
The DNA here is from genome assembly GCA_046538065.1 of Thermoanaerobaculia bacterium. GTDB lineage: Bacteria > Acidobacteriota > Thermoanaerobaculia > Multivoradales > DATKCC01 > JBKHJP01. Next base: position 2,777 of record JBKHJP010000434.1, read on the forward strand.
CGCCGGAGTTCCTCCGGCTGGTGGAGCGGCGGTGCCTGATGCCGGGCAATCGCCTCACCGTGGTGGGTCGGGACGCGGCGGCGGACACGGTGGAGGTGCGCCTGGACCCGGACGCCGGCGGGGGCCGCCTCTCCCTGGGCCACCGGGCGGCGACGAAGATCCTGGTCGAACCGGTGAACGAGTAGCGGCGGGCGCCTCAGGGGCTTCTTCGCTGCCGTAGCTCCTTGCCGTTCGGAGCCGGCCCCCCTGTCGTCCGGAGCCGATACTCCTGGCGTTGGGAGCCGCTACAGCTGGCGTTCGGAGCCGCTACAGCTGGCATTCGGAGCCTCCCTGGCGTTCGGAGCCTCATCCCTTTGTCGTTCCGAGCGGAGCGAAGCGGAGTCGAGGAACCTGGGCGGGGGAAGCTGGGTCCGCCCTCGTCTCGCCGCCCAGGCCCTCGGCTCCGGCCGGGGAGGGGCTCGGGGGAACCGGGGTGCCCCCTCCCCGGGCCGGGTCCGGGGGTTCCTCCCGGTCGTGGCTGCGAATCACCGATGTGCCCCCTCCCGGAGGAGGCCGGGTGCGGGCCGGGCTCCGGACCGGCGCGGGCTGGTCGGACG
>JBKHJP010000435.1:0-3369 GCA_046538065.1 Thermoanaerobaculia bacterium
ACGCCATCGAACGTCTCCCGGGGACACCGTGCAGGGGAGGAGCTCGCCTCCTCCCGGTCTCAATCCGTCTCGGGACGGTGCACGGGCACCCCGGCCTCCAGGGTCTCGATCACGGCGTCGGTGAACCCGGAGGTGGTGGCCTCGCCCCCAAGGTCCCGGGTCAGGACCTGGCGCTCCACCACCACGTGGCGCAGCGCCCGGCGGAGGCGCTCCGAGACCTCCGTCATCTCCAGGTGGTCCAGGAGCATGACCGCCGAGCGCATCAGGGCCATGGGGTTGGCCAGGTTCCGGCCGGCGATGTCCGGGGCGCTGCCGTGGACCGCTTCGAAGAGCGCCCCGTGCTCCCCGATGTTGCCCCCGGCCACCACGCCGAGCCCGCCCACCAGCCCGGCGGCCAGGTCCGAGACGATGTCCCCGTAGAGGTTCTCCAGGAGCAGCATGTCGTAGTCCTCCGGCCGGAGGACGAGCTGCATGCACATGTTGTCGATGATCCGGTCGTCGGCCTCGATGTCCGGGTACTCCCGGGCGACCTTGCGGAAGCACTCCAGGAAGAGGCCGTCCGAGAGCTTCATGATGTTGGCCTTGTGGACGGCCGTGACGCGCCGGCGGCCGTTCTTGCGGGCGTACTCGAAGGCGAAGCGGGCGATCCGGGTCGACGCCTTCTCGGTGATGATCTTCAGGCTCTCGACGACGCCCGGGACCACGATGTGCTCGAGGCCGCTGTAGAGCCCCTCGGTGTTCTCCCGGACGATCACCAGGTCGACGCCGTCGAAGCGGTGGGGCACGCCGGGGAGCGTGCGGGCGGGGCGCAGGTTGGCGTAGAGCTCCAGCTCCTGGCGCAGGCGGACGTTGACCGATTTGAAGCCCTTTCCCACGGGGGTGGTGACCGGCCCTTTGAGGGCGACGCCGGTCCTGCGGATCGAGTCCAGGACCTCCGGCGGCAGCGGGTCGCCGTGGCGCGCCACCGCGTCGGTCCCGGCGATCTGGACGTCGTAGTCGAAGCCGGCTCCGGCGGCGTCCAGCACCCGCCGGGTGGCTTCCGTGACTTCGGGGCCGATACCGTCGCCCGGAATGAGCGTGATCGTCCGTCCCATGACGGGGAGTATAGCCGCCGTGGGCGGCTCCTCGGGGACCCCGCGCGCCACGCCACGAGCTTCCCCAGGCCACCAAGCCGGTCAGGAACTGGACAGATCGCCGGTGATCCGGGCGAGCTCCACCCGGCCTTCGCCGGCGAACACCTCGGAGAGGGCCCGGACGGCTGCGCCCTGCTGGTAGTCGAAGACCAGGTCGCCGTGGTCCAGCACGCCGGGAGTGCCCCGGTCCTCGTAGAGCACCACCACCCGAGACCCCGCCCGAACCAGGTCTCCCCGCTCCACGGCGCCCGCCCCCTCGCCCCAGGACGGACCGGCGCTCAGGTCGGCGGCCTCCCAGCGGAGCTCCCCCCGGCTCACCCCCGCGGCGGCCAGGACGTCGCGCAGCAGCGGCGTCCGGGCGAAGGCCACCCGCCTCTCGGTCAGCTCGGCGAGGCGCCCCCGGAGCTGGCCCCCGGCGCCCGGCGAAGGCTCGACCTGGGTGAGGCCGAAGGCGAGGGAGGCGGGACCGGCGGGACCGGCCAGGGCCGAGTAGACCGTCGGGAACGAGGCCGCTTGCTCCGGCAGGGCGTTGCTGCCGGTGGAGATGAAGCGCTCGTTCGGGGTCACGTCCTCCTCGTCGTCGAAGAGCTCGATCCGGACCTGGTACCGCTGGGTCCCGAAGGGCCGCTCCGCCGCATCGCCCCCCTCCTGGATCAGGCCCTGGCTGAACCGGGGCGTCAGCCGGCCCTCCACGGACCAGGTCGCCGGCCACTCCGGACGGAAGAACTCGGTGAAGTGGAAGCGCTCGAGCTGCTCCGGACTCTTCAGGTCCAGGTACGGGGTGAAGCCCTCGACCGAGAACCAGAAGAGCTTGACGACCTGGCGCCGGTCCCAGCGCCGGAGGGCTTCGTCCGGAGCCCGCCGGCCGTCGATCTCCAGGGCCGGCGCCTGGGTGTAGTAGATGGGCTGGCCACCCCGGCCCTCGGCCTCGAGGACGGCGTGGAGGGTGAAGGAGGTGCCGGCGGCGATCTCCACCGGGCCGGTGACCGCCGCCTCGCGCCCCTCCGGGAGGATCGCCACGTGGGCGGCGACGGGCTCCGGCGCGAGCCCCTCCTGGACCCGGGGCCAGAGCAATAGCACGAGGAGCACCGCGGCGCAGGCCGCGATCACCGTCACGACGATCTTCCGTTCGGGGGTCATGGTCGTGCTAGCGCTGGGGCTCCAGCTCGGCGAGGCGGGCGACCACGTCGCGGTAGTTGGTGTTGACGCCGTAGAGGTCGACGAACGCCCGGTAGGCCGCCTCGCGGTCGCCGGCGGCGAGCTTGGCCTCGCCCAGGTCGTAGAGCAGCCCCGAACGGTCCTCGTCCGAAATGCTCGGCGCCTCCAGGCCCCGCTCGTACCACTTGATCGCCAGCTCCGGCAGGCCCTTCTCCCGGAAGCACATGCCGAGCATGGACGCGCACGCTACCAGGTACTCCGGGCTCTTGGCGGCGAGCTGGAACTCGCCGATCGCCTCGTCGAGCAGGCCCATCTCCCGGTAGGCGATGCCCAGGTTGAAGTGGGTGTCGTGGTCCTCTTCCGAGAGGTTCTCGGCGACCCCCCGCTTGAACCCTTCCACGATGTCGTCCAGGGACTGCTCCGCAGGAGCGCCCACGAGCTCGTCGCCCCCCACGTCCCCTTCCGCCGAGAGCTCGTGCTCGAGCTCGGCCCCCAGGTCGAAGAAGTCCCCCTCGTCCTCCAGCGCCGCCGGCTCGGCCCGGGCCTCGTCGACTTCGTCGAGCCAGCTCATGCCGCTGTCGTCGGGGTCCGGAGAGGGCTGGGCGGCCTCCTCGCCGTCGCCTGCCGGCGCTCCGGCCGCCTGCTCCGGCCGGGACCGCTCCGCCGGGCCCTGGTCGATCTCCTCCCGGAGGCTGTCACCGAGGGCCCGGAGGGGGTCCACGGCGGCGGCCGGAGGCTCGGCGGCTGCGGGGGGAGGCGGCTCCTGCGCGGCCGGCGGTTCCCCGCCGGCGTGGGGGACCTCCTCGGCGGGCACCGCCGCGTCGGCGGCGACCTCGCCCGGCGCTTCTTCGGCGGCGGGTCGCTCTTTCGCCTTCCGCGCCCCGAGCAGGCCGTCGATCTCCGCCATGGCGGCGTCCACGTCCGGCCGGTGGCGGGGGCGGCCGGCGGGAGCAGCGCCGGAAGGCTCGGCTTCTCCCGGCTCGCCGGCGGGCTCCTCGGCGGGTGACGCGGCCTCGCCCTCGCCGGCGGCCAGGTCGACCTCGGGGAGCTCGAAGCGCTCGTCCTCCAGGGAGAGCTC
>JBKHJP010000436.1:0-3356 GCA_046538065.1 Thermoanaerobaculia bacterium
ACCGTCACCAGGTTCAGGGGCGCCAGCTCGTCGGAGCGCTTGCGGGCGAAGTCCAGCAGGTTGTTGACGATCCGGGACGCCCGGAAGGTCTGACGCTCGACCTTCCGCAGGATCTCGTGGCGCGGGTCGTCCTCCGGCGTATCCGCCAGGAGCATCTGGGCGTAGCTCGAGATGCCGGTGATGGGCGTATTCACCTCGTGGGCGACGCCCGCCGCCAGGACGCCGAGAGCGGCCAGCCGGTCCTTCTCGCGCAGGGCGTTCGCCATGGCGACCCGCTCGCTCACGTCGTAGACCACCAGGATCCGCAGCCCGCCGGCGGTCGCGTCTCCGCCCGCTCCCCCCGGCGGCCGGAACCCGGCCACCGAGACCTGGAGGTGGCGCTCCCGGCTCTCCGCGTCGCAGTAGCTCACCTCCATCAGGCCGTCGCCCGGCGCCGGCAGCGGCTCCACCGGCAGGACGTCGCCCACGGCGATCCCCGGCAGCCCGTCCCGGGGCCGCTCCACCAGGCGCGCGAACGCTCCGTTGGCCGAAAGGATCCGGCCCTCCGGCCCCAGGACCGCGATGCCCGCGGGGGAGGACTCGATGATCCCCTCGCTGAAGCGCTGGAGGTGCCGGACCTCCTCGAGCTGCCGATGGAGCTCCCCCACGAGGCGCGCGTTCTCGATCGCCAGGGCCGCGTTGCCCACCACCTGCCGGACCAGCTCCAGGTCGTCGCTCGACAGGGGGACGTCCCCCACCCGGAAGCCGGTGACCAGCAGGCCCACCGGACCGCCGCGGACGGTCAGGGGGAACGCGTACCGGTAGCCGCCGATGAACAGGCGCTGGCGAGGCCCCAGGCGGCCGGTGGGAAGCGAGACGCCGCTCAGGGCCTCCACCTCGCGCCGCCAGACGTCGGAGCCCAGCTCCTGGAGGTCGAGGCTCTCCGGAGCCCGGGGATCGGGCACCACCGGCACCAGGCGATCGTCCCCGGTGACCAGGTAGAGGTTCGAGGTCTCCAGGTCGAGGGCATCCGCCAGGTCCGCCAGCAGCTCCCGGCAGAGGCGGTCGAGGTCCCGCTCCAGGAGGAGCTCACGGCCGAGACGCGCCAGGGCGCGGCGCTTGGCCACCCCCCGTCCGTACTGGAGCCGCTCCAGGGCCGAGCCCACCTGGCGCCGGGTCGGCACCAGGAGCCCGGCGATCACCACCCCGGAAGCGAAGGTCACGAGGTCTCGGGCGAGGGACAGATCCTCCGGCAGACCGCGGCTGACCGCCAGGTGGGCCAGGGCGAAGGCGCCGCCGGCCAGCACCACCGTCAGGGTGGTGGAGGCCGTCTCCCGCAGGACCACGCCCAGGTCCCACAGCTTGTAGCGCAGGATCGCCCACGAGAAGGTCAGGGGCACCACCGCCAGGGGCAGGACCGCCGCCGCCGCCAGGGCCTCCGGCGGGTCGATCCCCACCGTGAAGGGGACCACGTAGAGCAGCAGGAACGGCACGTAGCCGGCTCCCAGGCCCACCGCCACCCACTGGAGCTGCCGGTGCTCCTCCCACTCCCTGTGGCGAGCGAGCCGGAAGACCAGCACCGCCAGCGCGGCCAGGCCGAAGCCCACCAAATGGAGGAGGTCGACCCGGTCCAGGAGCCGGAGCGCCGACGCCGTGGTGGAGGCCTCCACGCCCCGGCCCGCCGCCAGGACCAGCCAGCCGTGGATCGCCACCAGCGCGGCCGCCGGCAGGTAGAGGAACGGCGTCAGCCGGACGCCGCCCCGGGTGACCGTCCGGCGGTCGGAGCCCCCCAGGGGCCGGGGGAAGACCAGGAAGAGGTGGAGCGTCAGGGGCGGCAGCAGAGCCCGGGCCACCACCTCGGCGCCGTAGAGGAGGCGGCCGGCGGCGTCCGTGAGCCCCGAGGGCGTGAACAGGTAGAGGGCGGCGGAGGCCAGGCACCACAGGAAGAAGAGACGGGCCTCCGAGCGCTCCTGGCGCAGCCCGGTGTAGACGCCGATCAGAAGGTAGAGGGCCCCGATCAGGGCCAGGACGAGGTACGCCCAGTCGACCGCGAGAGGCGGCCGGTGGTAGACGACCTCCTCCAGGTCGCCGGCCCGCAGGACCACCAGGTCCACGGTCTCGGAGCTCCGCAGGATCCCGCCCAGATCCGCCGGCTCCCGGCCGCCGGCCAGGAGGATCTGGTCCCCGGGCTCGAGGCCCGTCTCCGCGGCGGTGACGGCGGTGACCGTCCAGCCGGCCCCGGTCGCCCGGGCTTCGAAACCCGCCGTCTGGAAGCTCTCCACCGCCCGCAGGAGGCTGACCACGCCCAGTGCCGCCACCACGATGGCGGCCAGCAGGCACAGGACGGGGACGAGCTGGGTGCGCAGACGGTCCGGGCGCATGAGGACACTACTCTCCTTCGGCGCTGAGCGAGCACGTTCCGTGCCACCGAACCGGCCCGTTGGATCGCCGGAAAGCGGCGATTTCAAGCGGTTCTGGCCGAGCCCGTCCATCACATTGGATTATATCCAGGGAATTGGATTCAATGGGCCGACCGGGAAGGGATCTAGGCGATCCCCTGTAGGGGCGGACCTTGCGTCCGCCCGGGCTCAGGATGCGGATGGACGAAGAGAGCTCGGTACACGAATGCCGGGCGGGGGCGTCCCTCCGGGGCGGGGGGCCGGCGCCGCCCGGAGTCACCGCCGCGGGCCCGCCCTCGGATGCTGAGGCGGAGCCTTACTAAAACCGCACGGCGAAGCCGCCCAGGAGCCGCCGGCGGAGCTCCTCCCCGCGGGGGTCGTGGGCCTGGAAGAGGACCGAGCCGCGGCTGAGCTCCATGTTGAGCTTGAGGGCCCAGTCGGCGGCCAGGTCGAGGAGGATGTTGAGGTCCTGCGTGAGCATGAGCTGGAGGCGCTGGAGCTCCAGCTTCGGGACCGGCTCGCCGCTGACCGGCACGCCGTCCAGGCCCTCCAAGGGGGAGAGCTCCTGCTCGAGGTGGTGGAAGGAGATGAAGAGCCCGGTGTCCGTACCCTGGTAGTGCGCGTCCAGGGAGGTCACCAGGTAGCGGACCGAGTTCTCGTAGCGCGACTGGTCGGTGGCGTAGAAGAGCCCGCCGCCGCCGCTGCCCACGTTCGACTCAAGCCGGGCGAGGAGCTGGGGGGAGACCCGCCGGGTGACCCCGAACTGGAGCTCCGGAAGCTCGTCGCCCCGCACCAGGTAGAGGCTCTCCAGGTGGTTGAAGAAGTCGTCGTTGAAGAAGAGCCGCAGCGTCTCGCCGATCTCCCGGTGGACCGCCCCCAGGGTCAGGCTGTCGCCGCCGTCGTCTCCCTGGCGGCTCAGGAGCACCTTGTAGCAGCTCTCCTCGCCCTGCGTGCAGGCGCTCGACTCGTGGTAGAAGG
>JBKHJP010000437.1:0-3351 GCA_046538065.1 Thermoanaerobaculia bacterium
CCCCGAGCCCTTCCCGGAGCTCCCCGGCGGGGGTGGCCGAGCCCGCCGGAGGGCCGGCCGCCGGTCCGGCAGCGACCGGGGGCGGAGCCGGCGCCGGAGGCGGCAACAGCGGGAGCTCTACCGGCGCGGCCCAGGCCAGGGCCAGCAGCAGCTTGAGACTCGCCGCCCACCACAGGGCACTCCGCGCGCTCGCCGGCAACCGGGGGCAGAAACGGCCGAGGGCCCAGACGGCGCCGGCGAAGACGGCCCCCGCGAGGGAGGCCCGGAGGAGCTGGTCCAGGAGCTCACCGGCGGCGCCGGAGGCCCAGGGCGACATCGGGAGCCACGGGGCGCTCACGGGGCGTCCTCCCCCCGCCGGGCCTGGAGCCGGGCCACCAGGGCCTCGAGCTCGTCGATCTCCTCCCGGGAGAGCCCCTCGGTGTCGGCCAGGTATGCCACGACGGGAGACACGGAGCCGTCGAGGGTCTGTTCGACGAACCGCTCGACGGCCCCCCGGAGGAGCTCCGACGGGCCGACGGGAGAGCTGTAGCGGTAGACTCCCTCCGCCTTGCGCCGTTCCAGGTACCCCTTGCCCCGCAGGCGCTCCATCATCGTCAGCACGGTGGAGCGGGCCAGCCCCCGCTCGGCCCCGAAGCCCTCGGCGGCCTCGCCCACCGTGGCGCCCCCGCGGTCGGCGACCCACCGCAGCAGGGCCATCTCCTGGTCTCCGATCGATCTCCTGGCCATGCGGTCTCTCCTGATCCCGTCTGCGCCGTCGGGGCCCTCTGCCGGCCCTGTGGCGACAACTGTCGTCATGATACGCGTGCTTACCGTTGTCGTCAAGGAAGTGCCTCGCTGGGAGCGCGGGCGCCAGTTCGCTCCGCGGGTCGTGGACCCGCGGTAACATCGTCCCGGGAGGAGATAGATCGTGGTCAAGAAAGGCAGGAGCCTGTCCAAGGTCGTGTGGCCTTCGCCGTCCGGGGCGCCGCTGCCCCGGCAGGTGGCGAAGGTGGGGCGCAACGATCCCTGCCCGTGCGGCAGCGGCAAGAAGTACAAGGACTGCCACCAGCGCGACGGCGAGGCCTTCCTGAGGAAGCTGGCACGCAAGCAGGCGAAGCAGGAGCGCAAGCACGCCCTCCGGGAGCGCGGCGTGCCGTGGTGGAAGCGCCCCTTCGTCCGGGAGTGAATCCGGGGCGCGTCGCCCCCTACGGACCGGTTCCGGCGATCCGGGTCGCCAGCTCCGGCAGGACCTCGCCGCACCGACCCTCCACCTTGAGGGTCGCCTCGCCGTCCCCGCGGGTCCGCCCCAGGCCCACCAGGGCCACCGGGATCCGTCGGGCCGCCGCCCGTCGCACGAAGCGATAGCCCGACCAGACCATCAGCGAAGAGCCGGCGACGAGGAGGGCGTCGGCTTCCTCCAGGAGCCGGAGGGCCCGGGCCGTCCGCCCCGGCGGGACGGACTCGCCGAAGAAGACCACCGCGGGCTTGAGGTCGCCGGCGCAACAGGGGCAGGCCGGCACCCGGAAGGATTCGTAATCGACGACCCCCAGGTCGGCGTCGCCGTCCGGCTGGACCTCGGAGACCCGCGCGGGCCACTCCGGGTTGAGGCGTTCGAGCTCGCGCTGGAACTCCCGCCGGGGGAAGACCACCCGGCACAGGAGGCACTCGACCCGGTCCAGGCGGCCGTGGAGGTCGATCACCCTCCGGCTCCCGGCCTTGCCGTGGAGCCCGTCGACGTTCTGGGTGACGACGTGGCGGAGCGCCCCGGCCGTTTCGAGGCGGGCCAGGGCCCGGTGGCCGTCGTTGGGCCGGGCCGCCTCGATCCGCTGCCACCCGGCCATGCTCCGGGCCCAGTAGCGCTTGCGGGCGACCTCGCTACTCACGAACTCCTGGTACAGCATGGGCTGCTTGTGCTTCCAGGTGCCGTCGGGACCCCGGTAGTCGGGAATGCCGGACTCGGTGCTGCAGCCGGCGCCGGTGAGGGCCAGCAGGCGCCGGCTCGACGCCACCACCCGGGCGAGGGCGTCCACGCCCGTCGACGTTTCCCCGGAGCCGGCGGGAGGCACTCGCCCGGCCGCAGGGCGAGACCCACGGCCGGAGGGGGAGTCTCCACTCTCCCGGAACGCGGTGCGGGGCGGCCCAGGAGCGAGGCTCAATGCGTGCCGCCTCCCGCCTCGTCGCCCCAGAGCTCGCGCAGCCGGGCGTCCCGGCCGCAGCTCGTGCGGTAGACCTTGTACCGGAGGGGCTTCTTCTCGTAGTAGTCCTGGTGGTAGTCCTCGGCGGCGTAGAACGGCCCGGCGGCCTCGACGGGCGTCACGACCTCGCCGTCCAGGAGATCCCGCACCTCCTCGCGCGAGGCCTCGGCCAGGCGGCGCTGCTCCTCCGAGTGGACGAAGACGCCGGTGCGGTACTGGTTGCCGCGGTCGCAGAACTGCCCGCCGGCGTCGGTGGGATCGACGTTGCGCCAGAAGACGTGGAGGAGCTCTTCGTAGGAGACCTCCTCCGGATCGTAGACCACCCGGACCGCTTCCGCGTGGCCCGTGCCGCCCGAGGAGACCTCTTCGTAGCTCGGGTCCGCCACCTCGCCCCCGGTGTAGCCGGAGGTCGTGGAGACCACGCCCTCCAGGTCGTCGAAGGGCGGCTCCATGCACCAGAAGCAGCCGCCGGCGAAGGTGGCCTCCGCCAGGTCCTCACGGTCCGCGGCCACCGGTTCGGGGTCCGGTCCGGAGGTGGCCCCGGGCTCGGGCCCGCCGGTCCGGCCCCCGTGGACGGGGCCGCAGGCGAGGGCGAGGCAGGCGAGGAGGGCGAAGGGTGCGGCGCTGGGACGGGTCATGGCCGCATACTAACCAAAGGGCTTCCCGTGGCCATCCCGAGCCCGGGCCGGTCCTGGTACTCTCCCGGCGGCGTCGCACCCTCGAACCGACCCGGGATGTCCGGGAAACCCAGACGGAGGGCCCCATGAGCCTGGACCTTTACAGAGTGCTCCACGTGATCGGTGTCGTGTTCCTCTTCGCCGCCCTGGGCGGCGCAGTCCTGAGCCACTGGGTCGGGGTGACCGAGGCCGGCCGGGTGCGGGCGCGGAAGATCTCCGGCATCACCCACGGGGTGGCACTGCTGCTGATCGTCTTTTCCGGCTTCGGCGCCCTGGCCCGGCTCGGGTTGACCGAGCTCGCCATGCCCGGCTGGGTGTGGGCCAAGCTGGTGATCTGGGCGCTCCTGGGCGCGAGCCCTTTCGTCCTGCGCAAGAAACCGGCTCTGGCCGGGGCGTTCTGGTGGGTCCTGCCCCTCCTGGGCGGTCTGGCCGGGTACCTGGCCGTCTACCAGCCGGGGTAGGCAGTGCCGCGGGAGGAGGCGAGCTCCTCCCCTACAGGC
>JBKHJP010000438.1:0-3349 GCA_046538065.1 Thermoanaerobaculia bacterium
GGCGCCCAGGCGGTCGGCGAGGCGGGCGGCTTCGGCCAGGGGGTCGGCGGGCAGCTCGTCGGCCTTCCCGCGGGGGGCGCCCAGGGCGGCGAGCTGGGGCAGGACGTCGAGCAGGGGCCAGGGGCTGGAGGCCTCCCGGCAGGCGACGACGGCCTGGCGCAACGACTCGATCGCCTCGGCCCTCCGACCCGCGGCGACGAGGGCCTGCCCCTCCGTGCCGAGGGTCCACGCCAGTCCCGCCCGGTTGCCCACGCGGCGCCACAGCGAAGCGCTCCGGTGCAGCAGGTCGAGGGCCCGGCCGGTCTCGCCCCGGGCGAGAGCGGGAAGGGACCGGATCCCGAGCCCCCAGGCGATGAGCTGGTCGTCGTCGATCTGCCCGAGGATCGAGAGCGCCTCGTCGGCGGGCAGCTCCTCGGCCTGGTCGTAGCGGCCCCGGTGGTGCTCGGCCCACGCCAGGTTCGACCGGGCGTAGGCTTCCCCCCGCTCGCCGAGCCGCCGGAAGATCGACAGGCTCTCCTCCAGGGCTTCCCGGGCCGGCTCCAGCTCGCCCATCTCGTTGCGGAGCGTCCCCAGGGTGTTGAGGGCCACCGCCCGCTCCCGCTCGGCGTCGCCGGCCCCCGGCAACCGGAGGAGCGCCTCGACCCGGGCCACGCTCCGGTGGAGGGGATCGCTCACCAGCCACAGCCGCCAGACCGCGTTGGCCAGGCCCAGGGCGAGGGCCGTCTCGCCCCGGAGCTGGGCCCACTCGATCGCCGCCTCCAGGTTCTCCCGCTCGGCGCGCAGGCGTCCGAGCCACCGGGCCTGCGCAGGTCCGACGGCGTCGCCCGCGCTCTCCCGGACCAGGGCCAGGAGCTCCACGGCGTGGGCGTGCCGGGCCTCCTCGAGCTCCCCGGCCTCCTGGAGCAGCTCGCGGGCGAACTCCCGGACGGTCTCCAGGAGGGAGGTCCGGGCCGCCGCCGGCCACCAGGTCCAGGCGGCCGGCGATCCGCTCCGCCAGGGCGGCGGGGGGGAACACCCGGACCCGGGCTGCCGCGAGCTCGATGGCCAGGGGCAGGCCGTCCAGGCGCCGGCAGACCTCGGCCACCGAGCGCAGGGTCTCGGCGTCGCCGGGCAGATCGGGCCGGATCGCCCGGGCGCGCTCGAGGAACAGCCGGACCGCCGGCGAGCTCTCGAGGGCCTCGAGCGGCTCGTCCTCCCCGGCCGGAGGCACCGCCAGGGGCCGGATGGGGAGCTCCTGCTCGCCCTGGAGGCGCAAGGGGACCCGCGAGGTGGTGAGGACGCTCAGGCGTGGGCAGGACTCCAGGAGGTCGGCGATGAGCCCCGCCGCGCCGGCGAAGTGCTCGACGTTGTCCAGCACCAGCAGGGCGCGGCGGCTCGCCAGGTGGCCCACGAGCTCGTTCCGGGGGCTGCGCGTCGTGCGCCCGAGGAGGCCCAGGGCGTCGGCGATCTTCGGGGCCACACCCGCGGCTTCGCGCACCGGCGCCAGGCCGACGAAGTAGACCCCCCCGGGGTACGTGCGGTCCTCGAGCTCGCGCCGGGCGGCCTCGAGGGCCAGGCGGGTCTTGCCCACCCCGGCCGGCCCCAGGAGGGTGACCAGCCGGTGCCGGGTGGCCCGGAGGGACGCCGCCACCATGTCGAGCTGGCCTTCGCGCCCCACGAAGGAGGTCCTCGGCGCCGGGAGGTTGTGCCGGGGTGGGGAGTCGCTCTCCCGGGCCGTCCGCCGGAGCTCGCTGCGGGCCGCTTCGGCGTCCTCCGGAACCTTCCCGGTCCCGAGCTCGATCAGCTCCCGGCGGGCCTCGCGCTCCACCGGGCTGCCGCCGGCCAGGAGCAGGCGGTGCACCCGGAGGAGCTCTTCCTCCTCCAGGACCGGTGCTCCCGGCAGCCGGAGCGCCGCTGCTGGGGCTCTACCGGACCCTGGCGGAGCGCGGTCCCCTCACCTCGGAGGGGCTGGCCGCCGCCACGGACACGGCGGAGCGCTACGTGCGCGAGTGGCTCTCCTCCCAGGTGGCCGGGGGCTACGTGAGCTACGACCCGGACGGCGAGCGCTTCTTCCTCACCGAAGAGCAGGCGGCGGTCGTGGCGGACGACGACAGCCCCTACTGCGTAATCGGCGCCTTCGAGTCGGCCGTCGCCGGGCTCAAGGTCCGCGACCGGGTGGAGGAGGCCTTCCGCACCGGCGAGGGCGTCGCCTGGCACGACCAGGATTCAGGCCTGTTCCACGCCACGGAGCGGCTGTTCCGGACCAACTACCAGGCCAACCTGACCGATTCCTGGATCCCGGCCCTGGACGGCGTCGAGGAAACCCTCCGCCGGGGCGCCGCCGTGGCCGACGTGGGCTGCGGCCACGGGGCCTCCACGGTGATCCTGGCCCAGAGGTACCCGGAGTCCCGGTTCTTGGGCTACGACTTCCACGAGCCGTCCATCGAGGTGGCGCGCCAGCGGGCGGCGGAGGCCGGGGTGGCCGACCGGGTCCGGTTCGATGTGGCCACCGCCAAGGACTTCGACGGCGGCCCCTACGACCTGGTGGCGACCTTCGACTGCCTCCACAACCTGGGGGACCCGGCGGGGGCCGCGGCCCACATCCGGAAGACCCTCGCTGAAAACGGAGCCTGGCTCATCGTGGAGCCCTACGCCGAGGACCGGCTGGAGGACAACCAGACGCCCCTCGCCCGGGCCTTCTACTCGGTGTCCACCATCGTCTGCACCCCCTGCTCCCTGGACCAGGAGGTGGGCCGCGCCCTGGGGGCCCAGGCGGGGGAGGGCCGGATCCGGGAGGTGGTGGTGGAGGAGGGGGGCTTCCGCACCTTCCGCCGCGCCGCCGAGACCCCCTTCAACCTGGTGTTCGAGGCGCGCCCCTGAGGGGGCGCAGGGTGACCGGCCGCGCAGCGGGACCGCCGGAGCGCGGCGCTCAGGCGGTCGCGGGGTCCGCTGGTAGGATCCGGGGCTGACCGTACCCGGAGACGACCGCGGAGCCCCGCTCCGCCCCGGCCGATGGAGCTCTTCTTCAGTGCCCTGACCCTGGCTCTGCTGGTCCTGCTGGCCGGTCCGACGGTGCTCTCCGTGCTGGCCCTCCGGGCCGCCCGGCGGCTCGATAGCCGGGCGATGGATCTGGAGCTCACCGTGGCCCGGCTGGAGCGGACGCTGGCGGGCGCCGGAGACTCCGGGGCCCCGGCGGCGGAGAGGACCGCCCCGCGAGAGGGCGCCACCGCGCCGGCCGCCGGCCCGCCCTCGCCGCCCCCGGAGGCCCGGGAGCTCCGGGACCGGAAGGTGGCAGGGTGGCAGGAGCCCGTCCCCGGGAGCGCCCAGGCCCGCTCGGAGCCCGAGGCGCCCCCGCCGAGCCCTCCGGAAC
>JBKHJP010000439.1:0-3345 GCA_046538065.1 Thermoanaerobaculia bacterium
CCCTGGGGCGCACCTGGGACGCCCGGGAGGAGGCGGCCGGGGGGGAGAGCCGGGTGGTGGTCCTCTCCCACGGGCTGTGGCGCCGGCACTTCGGCGCCGACCCGGAGGTCGTCGGCCGGACCGCCGAGCTCGACGGCGTGCCGTACACCGTGATCGGCGTGATGCCCCGGGGGTTCCACTACCCGTACGACGCGGAGCTCTGGCGCCTGTGGGAGTTCGACCCGGACGAGGGCTCCTCCCACATCCTGAACGTCCAGGCGCGCCTCGCCCCCGGGGTGACCCTGGAGGAGGCCCAGGCGGAGCTGGACCTGATCTCGGAACGCCAGGCCGAAGCGTTCCCGGAGACCAGCCGCGGCTACCGGATCGCCGCCCAGCCGACCCGGGAGAACCTGATCGAGGGAGAGGACCGGCTGGTTCTGCTGCTCCTGGCGGGGGTCGCCCTGGTCCTGCTGATCGCCGCCGCCAACGTGGTGAGCCTCCTCATGGCCCGTACGGTGGCCCGTTCCCGGGAGCTGGCGGTCCGCGCCAGCCTGGGTGCCTCGGCCTGGCGCCGGGCGCGCCAGCTCACCACGGAGAACCTGGTCCTGGCGCTGCTGGGAGGGGCTGCGGGCCTCGCCGCGTCGGCCTGGCTCCAGCAGCCGCTGACGGCGCTCCTTCCGAACCACGTCCGGGAGATCTTCGGCGAGGTGCCGTTCGACCGATCGGCCGTCCTCTTCAACGTCGGCCTGTCGGTGGGCGTGGGGGTGGCGGTCGGCCTGCTGGCGGCGTGGGGCGCCCGGTCCATCGATCTGCGGGGCGTGCTCCACGGCAGCGCCGAGGGACCCCGCGGGGTTCGCATCCTGGGCAGCCTCGTGGTCGTCGAGACGGCCCTCACCGTGGCCCTGCTGGTGGGGGCCCTGTTCCTCTCCCTCGACCTCCATCGCCTGGCCAGCCGCGACCCCGGCTTCCAGATGGACGGCCTGGTGACGGCGGCCCTCTCCCTTCCGGAGGAGCGCTACGAGTCGGGTCCCCCCCGCCTGGCCTTCGAGGAGCGGGCGGTCGAGCGCATCCGCGCCCTTCCCGGCGTCCAGGAGGCGGCCATCGTCAACCTCCTGCCGTACGCCGACGGCAACTGGGGCCTTCCTTTCCGGCTCGAAGGCGAGGACCTGCCCCCGGAGCAGGCCCACACGGCGAGCTTCCGGCAGGCGACGCCCGGGTACTTCGAGGCCCTGGGCGTGCCGGTGCTCCGGGGACGGGGCTTCCGGGACTCCGACCGGTCCGGGAGCGTGCCGGTGGCCGTGGTCGACCGGTCCTTCGCCGAGCGCTACTGGCCGGACGAGGACCCCGTGGGGCAGGTGATCCACGCGATCCGGGGCTCGTTCGACGGCCGCTCCTTCCAGGTCGTGGGCCTCGTGGGCGACATCGAGGACCCGCTCCGCGATCCGGCCGAGACGGTCTTCACGCCCATGGCCCAGACGGCCATCGACAGCACCGCCTTCGACGTCGTCCAGCCCTCCCTGGCGGTCCGGACTGCGGGTGCGGAGCCGACCTCCGTCGTCCCCGGCGTCCGCTCGGCCCTGGAGGAGCTCGATCCGGGCGTGCCCCTCTTCCGGATCCAGACCGCGCCGGAGGCCCTGGGCGAGGCGCTGGCCCAGCAGCGCACGGCCACCGTCCTGGCGCTCCTGTTCGGCGGCTGCGGGCTGCTCCTGGCCGCGGTGGGCACCTACGGCATCGTGGGCTACACGGTCAGCCGGCGCGTGCGGGAGTTCGGCGTGCGCATGGCCATGGGGGCGAGCCGGGGCTCGGTGCTGCGGGGCGTGCTGGTGCGCGGCGGCCGGCTGGTGGCGATCGGGATCGCCCTGGGCCTGGTGGCCGCGCTGGCGCTCTCGGACCTGGTCGCCGGGAGCCTCCAGGCGATGGACCCGGCCGCTCCCGCCCCGTACGTGACGGTCGCCGCCGCCCTGCTCCTCATCGGCCTCGCCGCGTGCCTCCAGCCGGCGCTCCGGGCCACCCGCACCGACCCGGCGAAGACCCTCCGGGAGGGGTGACGGGGCAACGGGGCCGGCCGGCGCCGTAGAAGATCGTGCCCTCGTCGGCGATCTCCGCGTCGAAGCGGGGCGCCCTCCGATGCGCTACGCTTCTATCTTGCGTAGCACCTCTTGAGCGGAGACGATCATGCGAGAGCTGTCGATACGGGAGATGCGGGCCGAGCTGGGCCGGCTGGGTCAGCTACTGGAGACGGAGGAGCAACTGGTGATCACCCGGCACGGCCGGCCCATTGCCAGGGTCCTGCCCCTCGGACCGCGCCGGGGGCGTCCGAGCCACGCGGACCTGCGGGCTTCGATGCCCCGCCTGGCGACCGGAAGCGAGGTGGCCGTCCGGGCGGATCGGGACCAGCTCTGAGGCGCTAGTCGAGCCCTGCGAGCAGGGTCTCTCCCCGGCTCGGCGGCCCCGGGCTCGCGCCGGGGGGCCGGCTGGTGGACCCAAAGGTCTCGCCGGCCCCCGGCGGGGCCTCCGCGTCACGCCGGCTCGTCGCCGGTGACGTCCCGGGCCGGGCGGAGCCGGGGCAGGAGCCTCGGCACCTGCTCCTGGTAGGCCCGGTAGCGGTTGCCGAACGCGGCGATCAGGTCGCGCTCCTCGAGCTGGATGCCCACCAGGATGTAGCCCGTGGTGGCCACGGCGAAGAGCAGGTGGCCCCAGGTCATCTCCGGCGTGGCCCAGAAGGCGATCACGAAGCCCAGCAGGAGCGGGTGACGCACTCGCTTGTAGAGCCCCGGCGTCTGGAACTTCGGGTCGGTCAGGGGCTGGCCCCGCAGGCGCTGCCAGACCTGTTGCAGGCCGAACAGGTGGGCGTGGCTGATCATGAAGGTCGAGACCAGCACGAGCGCCCAGCCCAGGGCGTAGAGGCCCCACATCACGCCCCGGCCCACGGGATCCTCGATCTGCCAGACCGTGCCCTGGATCGGGCGCCACTGCCAGAAGAGCAGCGCCAGGACCAGGTTCGTGGCCAGGACGTAGGTGCTCCGCTCCACGCTCCGGGGCACCAGGCGGGTCCACCAGCGCTTGAAGCCCTGCCGGGCCATGACGCTGTGCTGGACGGCGAACAGCCCCAGGAGCAGGGTGTTGACCAGGAGCGCCTGGCCGAGGGGCGACTCGGGCCCCGAATCGATCGTCCGGGGCGCGACGAGGTTCCCCACGAAGCCGACGGCGTAGAGGAAGACGCCGAGGAACAGGGTGTAGGTGACAAATCCGTAGAGGAAGGCGAGAGTCCGTTTCATGGGGCGAATCGCTCCTTGGTTCGTCCTGTCTGTGGTGGCGCCGGTCTGGCCGGCGCCTGGCGGAACGCTGGCGACAGGACGCACGAGG
>JBKHJP010000440.1:0-3337 GCA_046538065.1 Thermoanaerobaculia bacterium
GTGGCCGTCACCTCCTACCAGGGCGGCCACATGGAGTTCTTCACCTACATGCGCGAGATGCTCGACGAGCGCGGCGCCGGCCACGTGAAGATCTTCGGCGGCGGCGGCGGGGTCATCGTCCCCCGGGAGATCCGGCAGCTCCACGAGCGGGGGATCGACCGCATCTTCTCCCCGGCGGACGGCCGGGAGCTCGGCCTCCAGGGGATGATCAACGAGGTGCTCCAGGGCTGCGACTACGACCCCCTCTCCACCGAGATCCGCGCCGAGCAGCTCAACGGCCACTACCTGGGCCTGTCCCGGGCCATCACGGCGGCGGAGCTGGACGGCGGGAGCCCCCGGGCCCTGCCGGACTCCCTGGCGCGCCTGATGGAGACGGCCCGTTCCGGAGCCTCGGCCCGCAACGTACCCGTGATCGGGCTCACCGGCACCGGCGGCGCCGGCAAGTCGAGCCTGACGGACGAGCTGGTCCGCCGCTTCGTCCACGACTTCGACGACCGCCGGGTCGCGGTGGTCTGCGTGGATCCCACGAAGCGTCGCACAGGCGGAGCGCTGCTGGGGGACCGGATCCGGTTCAACAGCGCCAAGAGCGACCGGGTCTACATCCGCTCGCTCGCGACCCGGGGTTTCCGTGGCGAGGTCTCCGCCGAGATCTCCCGGGTCCTGGACCTGCTCAAAGGAGCCGATTTCGACCTGATCTTCCTGGAGACCGCCGGCATCGGGCAGGGCGACAGCGCCGTCGTCGACCTGGCGGACCTGTCCCTCTACGTCATGACCGCCGAGTTCGGGGCGCCGTCCCAGCTCGAGAAGATCGAGATGCTGGACCACGCGGACTTCGTCGTGATCAACAAGTTCACCCGCCGCGGCTCGGAGGACGCCCTGCGGGACGTGCGCAAGCAGCTCCAGCGCAGTCAGCACGACAGGGGCCTCTTCGATGCGCCCGCGGACGAGCTGCCGGTGTTCGGGACCAGCGCCGCCCACTTCAACGACACCGGGGTCAACGCCCTCTACGCCCACCTGGTGGCGGCGGTCAACGAGCGCTTCGAGCTGGGCTGGAAGACCCGGTACGAGGCGAGTCCTGAGCGTGTCACCAGCACCTCGGAGCACGTCGTCCCGTCGGGCCGGGAGCGCTACCTCTCGGAGATCGCCGAGGCCTGCCGGGGGCACCGCTCGTGGGCCCGGGAGCAGGCGGACGCGGCGGAGGACCTGGACGCCCTCCGGCGCTCGATCCGGCTCCTGGGGGGGGCCTCCCACGGGTCGGATGGCGTGGAGGTCCCGGCGGAGTGGCGGCCCTTCGAGGCCGGCGAGATCGAGGCGGCCCCCGACGGGCCGGCGGACCTGATGGAGGCCTTCAACCGGAATCTGGAGCGGCTGGACCCCCGGGTCTTGGACCTGATCCGGACCTGGCCGGAGTGGGAGGAGCGCTACCGGGGCGAGCGCTTCACCTACCGGGTCCGGGGCCGGGAGGTGGAAGTCGAAAACTACCGCACCACCCTGTCCGAGACCCGGATGCCCAAGGTCGCCAGGCCCCGCTCCCGGGACTGGGGCGACCGCGTGTACTGGCGGCTCACCGAGAACGTCCCCGGCGAGTACCCCTTCACCGCCGGCGTCTACCCCTTCAAGCGGACCCAGGAGGACCCCACCCGGATGTTCGCCGGCGAGGGCCCCGCCGAGCGCACCAACGCCCGGTTCCACCTCCTGGCGGAGGGCCAGCCGGCCAAGCGCCTGTCCACCGCCTTCGACTCCATCACCCTGTACGGCGAGGACCCGGACCGGCGCCCGGACATCTACGGCAAGATCGGCGAGAGCGGCGTGTCGGTCTTCACCGTGGAGGAGGCGGAGCAGCTCTACGCCGGCTTCGACCTGTGCGCGCCGAACACCTCGGTCTCCATGACCATCAACGGCCCGGCGCCCACGGTGCTGGCCTTTTTCTTCAACACGGCGGTCCGCCAGCAGTGCCGGCGGTACCTGAAGGACGAGGGGCGCCTGGAGATCTCGGAGGAGGAGGTCTACCAGCCCGACCGCGTCCGGGGCGCCACCTGGGAGGACGTCCGGGCGCTCCTGTCCGACGAGGAGTACGAGGAGATCTCCGCGCGGACGCTCTCCACCGTCCGGGGCACGGTCCAGGCGGACATCCTGAAGGAGGACCAGGGGCAGAACACCTGCATCTTCTCCACCGAGTTCGCCCTGCGCCTCATGGGCGACGTCCAGCAGTACTTCATCGACCGGGACGTGCGGAACTTCTACTCGGTCTCCATCAGCGGGTACCACATCGCCGAAGCCGGGGCGAACCCCATCCACCAGCTCGCCTTCACCCTGGCCAACGGCTTCACCTACGTGGAGTACTACCGCTCCCGGGGCATGGACGTGGACGCCTTCGCCCCGAACCTGTCGTTCTTCTTCTCCAACGGCATGGACGCCGAGTACACGGTGATCGGCCGGGTGGCGCGGCGGATCTGGTCGGTGGCGATGCGGGAGCTCTACGGCGCCGGGGAGCGCAGCCAGAAGCTCAAGTACCACATCCAGACCTCCGGGCGGAGCCTCCACGCCATGGAGATCGACTTCAACGACATCCGGACCACCCTCCAGGCGCTGCTGGCCACCTACGACAACGCCCAGAGCCTCCACACGAATGCCTACGACGAGGCGATCACCACGCCCACGGCGGAGTCGGTGCGGAGGGCGATGGCCATCCAGCTCATCATCAACAGGGAGTTCGGGATGGTCCAGTGCGAAAACGCCACCCAGGGAAGCTTCATCGTGGAGGAGCTCACGGACCTGGTGGAGGAGGCGGTGCTGGAGGAGTTCGACCGCCTGACCCGCCGGGGCGGGGTGCTGGGGGCGATGGAGCTCCAGTACCAGCGGGGGGTGATCCAGGACGATTCGCTGAAGTACGAGAGCCGGAAGCATTCCGGGGAGCTGCCGATCGTCGGGGTGAACACGTTCCTGCCGGAGGGGGGCGAGGAGGCGGCGAGCGATCTGCCGGAGGTGCCCCTGACGCGGGCGTCGACGGAGGAGAAGGAGGGGTGCATCGAGCGGCTCCAGGAGTTCCACCGGCGCCACGCGGACCGGGCGCCGGAGGCGCTGCGGCGGCTCCAGGAGGCGGCGCTTTCCGGCGGGAACCTGTTCGGGGAGCTGATGGCGGCGGTGGAGGTGGCGAGCCTGGGGCAGATCACCCACGCGTTGTACGAGGTCGGGGGGGAGTACCGGCGGAACCTTTGACCCGCCGCCCCCGGCGGCGGGTCATCCCGAGCGAGCGGAGCGAGCCGAGGGATCTCTGCCCAAGCCCCCGAAGCGACCCGGAAAGTACCTGCCCGAGCGGGCGAAGCAAGCCGAGGGA
>JBKHJP010000441.1:0-3329 GCA_046538065.1 Thermoanaerobaculia bacterium
GCACCTCCACCATCGCGTGCAGGGGAGGAGCTTGCCTCCTCCCGAGGGCGGACGCGAGGTCCGCCCCTACACGCGGGATCTGGGGCACCTCCACCATCGCGTGTAGGGGAGGAGCTTGCCTCCTCCCGCGGCCTCAGGACGAGCAGCACCGCCCTCGGCCCCGGTGCGACAGGGTCGCACCCTACAGCGTCGCCGCGGCGGAGGCACGACCGCGTGTAGGTCTTACAACCGCCCGGAAGGAACTTCAGCTCCGGACGCGACCCGGCCGCGCCTACTCCTCCAGCACGCCCACCCGCACCCCGCTCGAGTGCTCCGGCGAGCGGTACACCCGGTGCGTCGCCGGGACGAAGTCCTCCTCCTGGGCCTCGAAGATGTTCGGCACCCAGCTCTGGGGGTTGCGGTCGACGAAGGGGAACCAGGTGCTCTGGACCTGGACCATGATCCGGTGGCCCCGGCGGAAGGTATGGAGCACGTCGTGGAGGCGGAACCGGACCCGGGTGGCCTCCCCGGGCTCGAAGGGCTTCGGCGCCTCGTAGCTCTCCCGGAAGCGGCCCCGCATGACCTCCGCCCGGACCAGGCGCTGGGTGCCCCGGAGGTCCTCCTCCGGCCGCTCCGGCCGTCCCTCGGCCCAGCCCGGCTCGTCGGTGGGGTACTCGTCGATGACCTTCACGATCCAGTCGGCGTCCCGGCCCGTGGTGGAGACCCACAGGTCGGCCTCCAGGGGCCCGGCCAGGGTCAGGTCCTCCTCCAGCGGGCCGGAGCGGTAGACCAGGACGTCCGGGCGCCAGGCGGCGAAGCGCTGGTCCTCCGTCATGTACTTCCGGGCCCAGCGGCTGGTGATCTCCATGGTGTAGGGGACCGGCTTCGCCGGATCCGAGACGAAGGCGTCGAAGCCGCCGGCCCTGGCGGCCTCTCCCGGCTCCTCCGGGCCGCCCGCGGCCCCCCGCCCGGCTTCGGCCGCGGAGCTGACCCCTGGCTCCCCGGCCGTCTCTCCGCCGGCGGCCGGCGGCTCGAAGGCCAGCCCACCGCCGCCCCGCAGGTAGAGCGTCTCCTGGCGCAGGCCCTCCGGCGGCCAGGCGGCGAACCGGCGCCACCGGTTCGCGCCGGTCTCAAAGACCAGCGCCTCCGGCAGGTGGAGCTCCCCCTCGCCCTTGAGGAAGTGGCGGAAGAAGGGCAGCTCCACGTTCTCCAGGTAGTACTCGGAGGTGGAGAAGCCCCACTCCGCCTCCCCCAGCGACCGCCCCTCGGTCCGCGACCATCCGCCGTGGGGCCAGGGCCCCATGACCAGCACGTTGAAGATCCCCGGGTTCTGGCGCTCGATCGCCCGGTAGGTGGCCAGCGGCCCGTACAGGTCCTCGGTGTCGAACCAGCCGCCGACGGTCATGACGGCGGTGTCCACGCCGCGCAGGTGGGGCAGGACGTTCCGGCTCTGCCAGAACTCGTCGTAGCTCGGGTGCTCGATGAATCGGTTCCAGAACTCCACCTCGCCGTGGAGGAACTCCTCGTTCAGGTTGGAGAGCGGCCCCACCTCCAGGAAGAAGTCGTAGCCGTCCGGGGTGCCGGGGTCGAAGCGCTCCGGCCACTCAGTGGTGGGCTCGGGCCGGGGCTGGCCGAAGGTGGAGAAGAAGTTGAACGCCAGGGGGAGGATGAACGCCCCATGGTGATGCATGTCGTCCCACCACCAGTCGGCGATGGGCGCCTGAGGGGAGACCGCGGCCAGGGCCGGGTGGCTCTGGATGGCGCCGGCGGAGGCGTAGAACCCCGGGTACGAGACCCCCCACAGGCCCACCTTGCCGTTGTGCCCGGCCACGTTGGCCAGCAGCCACTCGATCGTGTCGTAGGTGTCGGTGGACTCGGTGGGCTCGCCCTCGGCCCGCGGCCCCTCCGGGCGCATGTTCACGAACTCCCCCTCGCTCATGAACCGTCCCCGCACGTCCTGTTCGACGAAGATGAACCCCTCCTCGGCGTACGGGTCCGAGGGCCCCAGGCGCGCCGGGTACTCGGCGGCGCCGTAAGGATCGACGGCGTAGGGCGTCCGGTGGAGCAGGATGGGGTACGTCGCCCCCGCCCCGGCGTCGTTCGGGGCGTAGATGGCCGTGAACAGGTGCACCCCGTCCCGCATGGGGATCCGCACCTCGCGCTTCGTGTAGTGGGAGCGCACGAAGGCCTCGACGGCGTCCTCGGACGGCGGCTCCTGCCCTCCCGCCGGAGCGAGGCCCACCGTGACGGCGAGGACGAGGAGAGCGACGACGACCCGCAGTGGGCTTCGGTTCTCGGCGCGCGCTGGTCTCATGGCGTGCGGAGCTTACCTCGGAGGCCGCGTCGGCCCGCCCCGGGGCATTCCCCTTGCAGCCGTGGCGATCGCCTGCGCACGGCCGGGTCCGTGTCCAGCCCCGGCCCGGCGGAGATTCCATGCGGACGCTCCTGATCTGCCACGCCGAGGACACGCTGGCCCGGGAGGGGCTGGCCCGGTGGCTGGGAAGCGTCTCGACGCTGGCGGGCATCGTGGAGCTGCGAGAAGGTCGGCGGCACGCGTGGCGCCGGATCCGTCGGGAGCTCCGGCGGGTGGGGCCGGCGCGGTTCCTGGACGTCCTGGCCTTCCGGGCCTACTACCGGGCCGTCCTCGGCCCCCGGGACCGGCGCTGGCTGGAGCGCCGGATGGTGGAGCTCCGGGAGCGCTACCCGCCGGTTCTCCCGCCCTCCCGGGTCCCGGTCCTGGCCACCGACTCCCCCAACTCCCGCCACGCCGAGGGCTTCCTCCGGGAGCGGGCGCCGGACCTGGTCCTGGCGGTGTGCAAGCGGCTCCTGGCGGAGCGGATCTTCTCCGTGCCCGCGAGCGGCACGTGGGTCCTCCACCCGGGGATCTGCCCGGAGTACCGCAACGCCCACGGCTGCTTCTGGGCCCTGGCCCACCGGGACCTGGAGAAGGTGGGAACGACCCTGCTGCGGATCGACCGGGGGGTGGACACCGGACCCGTCTACGGCTACTTCGGCTGCGACTACGACGAGGTCGCCGAGAGCCACGTGAGGATCCAGAGGCGCGCCCTCCTGGACAACCTGGACGGGATCGCCGGCACCCTGACGGCGGCCCACGAGAACCGCATCCGCCCCCTGGACACGACGGGGCGCCCGTCGGCCGCCTGGGGCCAGCCCTGGCTCTCCCGCCACCTCCGGTGGAAATTACATGCAAGGCTGCGCCTCAGGTCCTGCTGGTGTACCGGCCGGAGTGCCTCCGGGCGGCGCCGGCCCCCCACACCGGTCGCCGATGGGGGCGAGCCCGAACCGGCCCGAGCCTATCCACCCAAGCAGAGCTCCTCTGGATCGCCCCC
>JBKHJP010000082.1:0-14171 GCA_046538065.1 Thermoanaerobaculia bacterium
CCACGCTCACTCCTCCCTCAGGACCTCCACCGGGTCCGTGCGGGCGGCCCGGGAGGCGGGGAGGTAGTTGGCCGCGAGAGCCACGGCGGCGAGGAGGGCCACCGCGGCGCCGAAGGTCACGGGGTCGAGGGGGCTCACGCCGTAGAGCACTCCGGAGAGGAGTCGGCCGGCCGCCGCCGCCAGGGCGAGGCCCACCGCCGCGCCCACCCCGACCAGGGCCATGCCGTCGCGCAGGACCAGGGCGATCACCTCCCGGGGGCGGGCCCCCAGGGCGAAGCGCACCCCCATCTCGCGCCGCCGGCGGCCCACGGCGTAGGCGATCACGCCGTAGAGCCCCAGGCTGGAGAGCGCCAGGGCCAGGGCGCTGAAGGCCCCGAGCAGGGTGGCGCCCATCCGGACCGGGTAGAGGGAGACCCCCATGAACCCCGCCAGGGTGGTGGTCTCGGTGAAGGCGAGCTCCGGATCCATCTCCAGGGCCAGGCGCCGGAGCTCCGGGACCAGGGGCGCCGCGTCGCTGCCGGCCGAGCGGGCCAGGAGGTAGCCGTAGCCCCGGGGGCTCTGGTCCAGGGAGTAATGGATGAAGGGCCGGGGCTCCTCTCCCACGGTGCGGACCTTGTAGTCCGCCACCACCCCGACGACCTCCACCGGCTCGGCGTCGGGGCCCCCCGGGCGGAAGCCCCGGCCCACGGCCTCCGCGGCTCCGCCCCAGAACCGCCGGGCCATCGCGGCGTTGATCACCGCCACCCGCGGGGAGTCGGGCCGGTCGGCGCTGGTGAAGGCCCGGCCCCGGAGCACCGGCACGCCGAGGGTCTCGAAATACTCCGGGTCGACCCACGTCACGTCCAGGTCGAAACCGGGGTGGTCCGGCCCCAGCTCGGCCGAGTCGGGGTAGATCGAGTCGAAATGAAGGTTCACGTCGAAGGGCACGCGGGTGGCGAAGGCCGCCCCGGTCACGCCGGGGAGGGCCTCCGCCCGGTCCCGCAGCGTCCGGACGAAGCTCGCCCCCTCCTCCCGGTCGTACCCGTGCATGTCGAGGTTGAGGCCCAGGGTCGCCACCCGCTCCGGGGCGAGACCCAGGTCGACGGCGCCTGCGGCCAGGGCCCCCCGGACCATCAGCCCCGCCGCCACCAGGAGCACCGCCGAGACGGTGACCTGGGCCACGACCAGGGCGTTCTTCAGGGTGAGCCGGCCAGGGCCGGCGTCCCCGGCCCGCGCCCCGTGAGCCAGGTCCTCCGCCAGGTCGGTCCGCGTCGCCTGGCGGGCCGGCAGCAGGCCGAAGACCACCGCCGCGCCCAGGGCCACGGCGGCGGTGAAGAGGAGCACCCGGAGGTCCGCGTCCAGGTCGAGGCCGACGGAGAAGGGGATCGGCGGCTTCCACGCCTCCAGCAGGTCGATGCTCCACTGCGTCAGGAGGAAGGCGACGGCGCCCCCGGCGGCGGCCAGGAGCGCGCTCTCGGCCAGGAGTTGGCGGACCAGGCGAGCGCGGGAGACGCCCAGGGCGAGGCGGATTGCCAGCTCCCGCCGACGGCCCTGGGCCCGGGCCAGGAGCATGGTCCCCAGGTTGGCGCAGACCGCCAGGAGCACCAGGCCCACGGCCCCCAGGAGCACCGTGGCCGCCGGCTTCAGCAGCCGGTCGATCTCCGGGTGGATCCGGACCGCGTCCAGGGGCAGGACCGCCGCCCCCCGGTCCTCGTTGGTCACCGGGTGCTCGCGGGCCAGGCGGTCCATCACCGTCGCCACCTGGGCCCTCGCCTGGGCCAGGCCCTGCTCCGGGGTGACCCCCTCGGCCAGGCGCCCTTTGATCCACATCCACCGGTAGCCCCGGCGCTCCAGGGCGGTCTCCCCAGGGTCGCCGTGGACGGAGTTGATCTGGCCCGCGGGGCCGATCGCTTCCACGTGCACGGCGGGCACCCAGAAGTCGGCGGCGATGCCGGGGGCGATCCCGGGGAAGTCCGCCGGGGCGATCCCCACCACCTGGTAGGGCGTGCCGTTGAAGCGCACCGTCGAGCCCAGGACGTCCGGATCGCGCCCGAAGCGCCGCTGCCACAGGCCGTGGGAGAGGACCACCACCGGCGGCGCGCCGGGACCGACGTCGTCCTCCGGCAGGATCATCCGTCCCCGGGTCGCCTCGACCCCCAGGACCTCGAAGGCGTTGCCGGTCACCAGCTCGCCCACCAGGAGCTCGCTCCGGGCGCCGCGCTGGAGCGTGGCGATGGCCCACGAGTGGCCGATGAGTCCGGTGAAGGCGTCCGTCCCGTCCCGCAGGTCGCGGTAGTCGGCGTAGGAGCTGGTGGCGTAGGGCTCCTCCTCCCAGCTCGTGTAGACGTGGACCAGCTCGTCCGGCCGGTCCACCGGGGGCGGCCGGAAGAGGACCGCGTCGACCACCGTGAACATGGCGCTGTTGACGCCGATGCCCAGCGCCAGGGTGGCGACGGCGACGGCGGTGAAGAGCGGCGCCCGGCCGAGGGTACGCAGGGCGTAGCGCAGGTCGCGAAGCAGAGTGTCCATGATCGCTTCCTCCTGGCGATCGTACGCGGCGGTTCGGGAGCGGGTTTCAGGTCCTGGCCGGCCGGACGGGTGAGGGCCGGGCGACGGGGTGATAAGTTGCCGGGCGGTTCGCGCGAGTGTTCAATCGCAGGAGGCCAAGCCCGGCGTGGAACGTTCGGATCGCAGCGCGATCCTGGGCCTCGACAACATCCGCCTCGACCTGCCCGTGGCCGGGGTGGGGAGCCGGGTGCTGGCGGCGGCCCTGGACTCGGTGGTGGTCGGCGTGCTGCTGGCCGCCTGGGGCCTGGTGTGCGCGTTCCTGCTGCCGGCGGGGCTGGGCGGCTGGCGGATGGGCGCCTTCATCGTGGGGGTGTTCCTCCTGGACTGGGGCTACTTCGCCGCCTGGGAGATCACCACCCGGGGGACGACCCTGGGCAAGAAGGCGGTGGGGTTGCGGGTGGTGGCCCGGGACGGCGGCACCGCCGATGCCACCTCTCTCCTGCTGCGGAACCTCCTGCGGGAGATGGACGTGCTGGTGGGGATCTTCTTCATGGCCTTCGATCCCCTGGCCCGCCGGCTGGGCGACCGCGTGGCGGGAACGCTGGTGCTCCACCAGCGCAAGGGCCCCGGGGAGACCGCCGCCCTCGCCCGGGTGCCCCCGGGCTGGGGTCCCCGGGAGGTCGCCCTGGTGGAGTCGTACTTCGCCCGGCGCGCGGAGCTCGAGCTCGACCAGGCGCTCTTCCTGGCGCGCCGGTTCGTCGGCTGGGTGGAGCGCGACGCCCCGGAGCTCCTGGAGGGGACCGATCCGCGGAACGATTCGGCGGGCGCCCTGGAGCAAGCGCTCCTCGCCGGGGCGACCGGCCCGGCGCGGGGTGAAACACCCCGGCCCCCCGGCGACACTTCCTCCCCGGAGACCTCCTGATGGACTACGGCCGCTTCGTCAGCACGCGCAGCCCCCTCTGGGACGAGCTGGAGGCCGGCCTGGAGCGGCTGGCCCGGCGCCGCCGGGAGCTTTCCCACGAGGAGCTCGAGGCGCTGGCGCTGCGCTACCGCCAGGTGCTCCACGACCACGCGCTCGCTGCCGCCCGGTTCCCGGAGACCGCCGCCACGCGCCGGCTGGCCCGGCTGAGCCTGGCGGCGACCCACCGGCTGGTGCACCGGGAGGCGCGGGGGCGCCGCGGCCCCCTCCACTTTGTCGCCCGGACGTTCCCCGGGGCGTTCCGGCGCCACCTCCCGGCCCTGGGGGTGGCGGCGGCCCTGTTCGCCGGCGGGGCGGTGCTGGGGCTCTTCCTGGCGGCGGTCCGGCCCGGCCTGGCGACGGCGTTCCTGGGACCGGAGCGGGTGGCGGGCCTGGAGCGCGGCGAGCTCTGGACCGAATCCCTGGTGACCACGACGCCGCCGGCGATCGCCTCCTCGGGCATCGCCACCAACAACCTGGGCGTGGCCCTCACGAGCTGGGCCGGGGGTGCCACCGCGGGCCTCGTGACCCTCTACGTCCTGCTCCTGAACGGGTTCATGCTGGGGGCCCTCACCGGGGTGACCCTCCACTACGGCATGGCCGGGGCGCTCCTGGAGTTCGTCGCCGCCCACGGGGTCCTGGAGATCACGCTGATCCTGGTGGCCTCCGCCGCCGGGCTGGAGCTGGCCCGGGGCCTGGTGGGGGAGGGCGACCGGCCCCGGGCCGAGACCCTGGGGCGGGCGGGACGGGACTCCCTCCGGGTGCTCCTGGGCTGCCTGCCGTGGTTCGTCCTGCTGGCCGTGGTGGAGACCCTCGTGTCACCGGCGCCTGCCGTGGCAGCCGGGACGAAGCTGGCCCTGGGCCTGGCCCTGGAGGCGGCGTTCTTCGCCCTGGCCCTCAACCCCGGCGGGCGGGTCGACCGGCCCGTCCGCGCCCACCGGAGGAATGCACCGTGACCCCGAGCGCAACCGTCGCCGGCACCGACACCCTCACCTTCCCGGTGCTCATGGACCGGGCCATGGTCTGGACCCGGGGCCACCTGCGATCCGTCGTCCTGCCCCTTGCGGCGCCCCTGGCGGTCTTCGACGCGGCGGTGGCGGCGGTCCAGGTGCCCTGGCTCCAGCAGCTCTACGACCCGTCGGCCCTGGCCGCCGAATCCGGCTTCGACAGCTCGTGCGCCATCGTCCTGGTGGGGTTCGGCTCGGCCGCAGTCTCGTGGCTCGTCTATTGCGCCGTCGGGGCCGCCGCCACCGACGCGGTGGCCGGGCGCCCGGTGGCGGCCTGGGACCGCCTGCGCTTCGTCCTCCGGCCCGGTCCCCTGGGGACCCTGCTCCTCTCGGGTGTTCTGGTGGGGATCTCGTACCTGTGCTGTGTCGTCCCCGTCCTCTACGTCGCGCCGCTCCTCTCCCTGACGGTGCCGGCCCTGGTGGAGGAGGACCGGCGAGGCCTGGACGCCGTAGGCCGGAGCGCGAACCTGATCCGGTACAACCCGCAGCGGAGGTTCCTGGCGAACCCCCTGACCAAGGCGTTCGTCCTCTTCCTGGTGACGGCGCTGATCTCGGTGCTGGTGAGCCTCGTCACCACCGCTCCCTTCCAGATCGCCCAGCAGTGGTCGGTCCTCCGGGACCTTGGGGCGGCGGAGGCGGCGGCGCCGCCGGAGTGGACGCTCTGGCTCCAGGTGCCGGGGGCGGCGGTGAACGCCTTCGTCTCCACGGCGGTGGTCCTCTACGCCACCTTCGGGTTCGCCCTCCTGTTCTTCGACGTGCGCAGGAGGAAGGAGGGCCTGGACCTGGAGGCCGCGGTGGCGGAGCTGGAGCGGGAGCGCTCCGGCGGGCGGGAGCCGGCCGGGGAGCTCGGGCCGGACGGGCCGCCGGAGGAAGGGCCCCGGTGACGGTGGAACCGGTCGCGCCGGGACCTCCGCCGGAGCTGGCCCCGGTGCGAGGCGACCCTGCCCTGGCGGAGCGCCTGGCGGCGGAGCTGGGCGTCGCCCAGAGCGCAGGGGCCGGCGCCGACGCGGGCTGGACGGCCTACCTGGGGCACCTGGCGGGGCGGTTCCAGGCGGCCCTGGTGGAGCGCCTGGGCCGGGTGCTGGACGCCGTTTCGCTGCCGGCGGGCTGGGCCCGGGGCCTGGCCCTGGCCCTGGCGCTGGCGGGGCTCGCCCTGGGCCTGGTGGTGCTGGTCCGCGCGATCCAACGGCGCCCCCCGGGAGGGCCGGCGCAGGGCGCCGCCGCGGTCACGTCGTCCGCTGCCGGCGGCGCCGGGCCGGAGCCCCTCCGGGACGCCGGGGCCTGGCGTGCCGAGCTCGAAGCCCACCTCGGCGCGGGGCGGACCCTGGAGGCCCTGCGGGCGACCTGGGGGTGGCTCGCCCGGGCTCTGGCCGGGCAGGCGGCGGACCCGTCCTGGACCGGCCGGGAGCTCCTGGAGCACAGCGGGCGCCGGGATCTCCTGCCCCAGCTCCGGCGGCTCGAAGCCTGGACCTACGGCCGGAGGGGCCCCGCCCCGGGCGACCTGCGCCGGCTGGTGGCGGAGCTGGAGGGGGCGCTGGCGTGAGCTTCCGGGGCCGGGAGCGGACGGTGACGCTGGCCGTGCTGGCGGGGGTGGCCGGCGCGGTGGCCCTGGCCGCGCTGGTCGGCGGCGGCGGGGGAGCCGCCTCGAGCGCCCTGTCCCGTTCCCCCGAGGGCTGGGCCGCGGCCCGGCGCTACGTGGAGGCCCGGGACGTGGCTGTGGACCTCCTGGACCGGCCGCTCGCGGAGTCCTCGCCCGGCCGGGGCACCCTGGTGGTGGCCTTCCCCCGGCAGCGCGCCGCCGGGCTCGATCCGGAGGAGGGCGTGCTGCGGCACCTGCGCTCGGGCGGTCACCTGCTGCTGGCGTACTCCGGAAAGCTCCCGGGGCCCGCGGAGGAGCAGATCCTCACGGCCCTGGAGCTGGGCTCCGTCCCGGCCCGGCCGGAGCCGCCCCTCGCCCCCCTGGCGTGGCGGCGCCACGTGGAGGCGGTGTGGCGCCTGCCTCCGGAGGAGCCGGCGCCGGCCGGGGCCCCGCTCGGCGGAGGGTCCCGGGCCCGGGTCCGGCCCGGCCCCCTGGTCCTCCCCGCAGTGGACTGGAGACCCGGGGTTCCCGAGGGCGCCCGGATCCTCTTCCGGAGCCCCGGGGGCGATCCGGTGGCCTTCGCCCACCACCGCGGCCCGAGCCTGGTGGCGGTCGTGCCGGCGGCCGCCCTGGCGAACGCGCGCCTGGCCCTGGGCGGCAACCCGGACCTGCTGGAGTCCCTGGTGGCGAGCCTGCCGGCGCCGTGGAGCTTCGACGAGTACCACCACGGGCTGGCCGCCCGGAACCCGGCCGACCCCGCCGCGGCCCGCCAGAGCCGCGTCCTGGACCTCGTCCTGCTCCAGCTCGTGGTGCTCTACGGGGCGGCCCTCGCCGCCCTGGCCCGGCGCTTCGGGACGCCGTGGCGGGAAGCCCCCGTGGTCACGGGCTCGACCGCGGCGTTCTTCCTGGGCCTGGGGACCCTCCACCACCGCCTGGGCCATCACGCCGCGGCCGGGCGCCGGCTGGTGGAGCGGATCCGGCAGCTCCACCCGGACCTGTCCCTGCCGCCGGAGCTCCTCCGGCGGGCGGGCGCCGTCGTCGACGGACCGGACCTGGTGGAGCTGGCCCGCCGGGTGGCCCGGCACCGGGACCGACACTCGAAAGGAGAGCCGACGCGTGACCCGTAGCGACCCCACCGACGCCCCTCCCGCCCCCACCGCCCGCCTCGTCCGGGACCTGACGGCAGCCCTCGAGAGCCGGCTCCTGGGCCAGCGGCGGGCCGTGGAGTCCCTCCTCGCCGGGTACATGTCCGGCGGACACGTGCTCCTGGAGGGCGTGCCCGGCATCGGCAAGACCCGTCTCGCCCGGGCCTTCGCCGCCTGCCTCGGGGTGGACTTCCGGCGCATCCAGTTCACCCCCGACCTGATGCCCGCCGACGTGGTGGGCACCGGCGTCTACGACCAGTCGAGCGGCACCTTCCGGACGGTGCGCGGCCCGGTCTTCACCCGGGTACTGATGGCGGACGAGATCAACCGCACGCCCCCCAAGACCCAGGCCGCCCTGCTGGAGGCCATGGAGGAGCGCCAGGCCACCGTGGACGGCACCAGCCACGCCCTGGACGAGGGCTTCTTCGTCATCGCCACCCAGAACCCGGTGGAGTTCGAGGGGATCTACCCCCTGCCGGAGGCCCAGCTCGACCGGTTCGTGATGCGGATCGAGATGGGGCTTCCGGAGGGCGGCGCCGAGATCGAGCTCTACCGCCGCGCGGTGGCCGGCGAGCTGGACCCCGACGGCTCCGGCCCCCCGGAGCCCGTGACCTCCCCGGAGGAGGCGGCGGTCCTGCGCCGGGCCTCGCGCTCCGTCCACGTGGCGGACGAGGTGCTGGGCTACCTCCACAGGCTGGCCTCCGCCGTGCGCCGGGCGCCGGAGGTGGAGCTGGGGGTGAGCCCCCGGGGCGCCCTGGCCCTCCTGGAGGTGGGGCGCGCCGCGGCCCTCCTGGAGGAGCGGGACTTCGTCACCCCGGACGACCTCAAGGCCTTCCTGGGCCCGTGCTGGGGACACAGGGTGATCCTCACGGCGGAAGCGGAGCTCGAGGGGCAGACGCCGGGGCTGCTGCTGGACACCCTGGCGGCGTCGGTGGAGGTGCCCCGGGCCGGCGCGGCGGAGGGCTCCGAACCGGCCCCGGGCCCCCCGGCCTGATGCCCGCAGGCCGCCTCCTGGCCGCCCTCGGCCTCGTCGCTTTCCTGCTGCCGGCGGCCCTGCTGGTGCCCTGGGTGGCGCCGGCGGCCGTGGTGACGGACCTCGCCCTGGCGCTGGCCTTCGCGATCGACCTCCGCCGGGCCGGCGGCACCCCCCTCGAGGCCCGGCGCCGGTGGCCGACCCTCCTGGTCCAGGGGACGCAGGCCCCGGTCCGGGTGGAGGTGGCGAGCGGCGCCCGGTGGCCGGTGACGGTCCGGCTCCGGGAGGGCCTCCACCCGGGCCTGGCCGGCGAGGCCCGCCGGATCCGGCGGCGGATCCCCGCCGGCGGCACGCTCCGCTGGACGGTGGACCTGGTGCCCCGGCGCCGGGGCGAGCACCGGGTGGGCGCCCTCACCGCCCGGGTCCGCGGCCCCTGGGGGCTGGCCTGGTCCCAGCGGGAGCTCCTGCCGCCGGAGCCCCGGCGCGTCTTCCCCCAGGTCCGCTGGGAGGGTCGGGTGGGCAAGCTCCTGGCCCTGGCGCAGCGCCGCCGCCTGGGCCAGTCGCCCACGCGGCAGCAGGGCCAGGGGAGCGAGCTCTACGCCCTGCGCGACTACCGCCCCGGCGACCCCCTGACCCGGATCCACTGGAAGGCCACGGCGCGCTTCGGCCGCCCGGTGGCCCGGGAGGACACCTGGGAGCGGGGCGGCCGGCTCGTGGTGCTCCTGGACTGCGCCCGGGCCATGGCCTCCATGGACGGAGGGCGGAGCAAGCTGGACCACGCCCTGGCGGCGACCCTGGCCCTGTCCCGGGTGGCGGTGGCCCGGGGGGACGTGGTGACGGTCCTCGCCGTCTCCGACCGGGTGGAGAGGAGTGTCCGGGTCCGCTCCGGCGGGCGCGAGCTCGCCGCCGCCTACGGCGCGCTCTTCGACCTGGAGGCGCGCCTGGCGGAGCCGGCCTACGACCTGGCGGCGGAGGCCACCTACGGCGTCGAGTCCCGGAGCGCCACCGTGGTGCTCCTCACCTCCGTGGTGGACCCGGCGGCGGCCGAGCTGCTGCGCTCGGCGCTCCTGCGCCTGGAGCGGCGGCACCGCCCCCTGCTGGTGAACCTGGAGGACCCGGAGCTCCACGACCTGGCCCGCCACGCGCCGGAGACCCCGGCGGAGGCCTTCGCCCAGGTGGCGGCCCTGGAGGTCCTCCTGGGCAACCGGCGCCTGGGCCGGCGGCTGCGCCGCGCCGGCGTACGCTTCGTCAGCACGCCCGCCGACCGGCTGGCCCTGGAGACCCTGGCCGCCTACCTGGCCCGGTTTCGGGGTCCGGCGGGGCGCTCCGGGAGTGGGAGGTCCCTCGCCGCGCTGGTCGGGGCGTCCGGGCCGTAGGACCTCAGGTGGCGCAGGGCCTCGTCCAGGGCCCGCCGCAGGGGGGCGACGTCCTTGTAGGTCTTGGCGAGGAGCATCCCGCCCTGCTTGGCCGCCAGGACGAAGTCGGCCAGCCGCTCGGGCTCGGCATCGCCCCGGAGGTCGCCTCGGTCGCGCATGGCTGCCAGGCCCCGGGTCAGGGGTGTCCGGAAGCGTTCGAAGGCTTCCATCAGGTCCGGAGCGAGAGTCGCTTCCCGGTCGGCCACCTCGGCGGCCATGGACCCCACCGGGCAGCCGCCGACGCAGTGGCGCTCCTCCATGGTGGCGACGATCCGGTCGAACCAGGCGGCGATCCCTTGCCACGAGTCCAGGTGGGAGTAGATCTCCGGCTGTTCCGTCACCTGCCGGTCGGTCTGGAGAGCGAGGACCTGCCGGGCCAGATCTTCCTTGTTGCGGAAATAGTGGTAGAACTGACTTTTTCCCGCTCCGGCAGCCGCCAGGACGTCGTCCACGCTGGTGGCGTGAACGCCCCGGGCGTGGATCAGCTCGGCCGCCGCGTGGAGGATCCGTTCCCGGGTCCGCCGGCCGCGGCCGGTGGCCGGGCCCGGAGCGGCTCCCGGCGTGCCGGAGTCTGGGGTGTGGCGCATCGTCGGCATTCTAGACCCGCCCCCCGGGGCGCACGCGCCCCGGGGAGCGCGGCGGCGAGGCTCAGGCGCTCTTGCGCTCGCCCTCCGGGCTCCAGGTCCAGCGCTCGAACGGGCCGTCGACCGGCGTCTCCGCCAGGTGGTTGACGTAGTTGCTCAGCGTCTTGAGGGCCGCCGCGGTGACCGTCTCCAGCACCTGCTGGCGGGAGTAGCCGGCGTCCAGGAAGGCCTGGAGGGCGTCGTCCCCGACCCAGCCCCGCTCCCGGACCAGGGCCTCCGCGAAGCGGCGCAGGGCCTCCAGGCGGTCGTCCTCCAGCGGCTCGCCGTTCCGCAGGTCCTCGATCGCTTCCTCCGGCAGGCCCGCCTGGGCGGCGAGGGCGCTGTGGGCGGCGACGCAGTAGTGGCACTCGTTCTCCACGCTCACGGCGAGCAGGATCGTCTGGAGCTCCTCCGGGCTGAAGCTGCTCTCCTCGAGGATGCCGGCCACCTGGGTGTAGGCCTGAGCGGCCGCCGGGGCGTTCGCCAGCACTCCCAGCAGGTTCGGCACCATGCCGAACGTCTGCTTCGCCTGCTCCAGGGTCTCGCGGGACCCCTCCGGTGCGCTGTCGACGGTGTGGATCGGGAAGTCGCTCATGTGGATCTCCTCCGTGTCGTGGTTTCGGCTCTCGGGTTCGGCGGGTACGGTCCGCCGGCGGCTGTACCGTTCGGTACAAACCGGACTGTACCGGTCGGTACAGTCCGGGTCAAGGGCTTCCCGCCGCGACCGGTGGGACGAGCTCCGCCCCTGCACGCTCGGGTCGCGGGCCGGAGTCCGCGTCACCGCGGCGCCCGGTAGCCGCCGGGCACTCCGCGGGGGGAGAGGACGAGCTGCCAGAGCTGGTTCTTGCGGGCCCGGAAGGAGCCGGCGCACGACAGGAGGTAGTAGCGCCACATCCGGCGGAAGCGTTCGCCGTAGCGCTCGGCCAGGCCGGTGGCGGGGTCGTTCCAGGCGCGCTCGAAGTTCTCGTGCCAGGCCGTGAGGGTGCGGTCGTAGTCGGCGCCGAAGTTGTGCCAGTCCTCGATCACGAACAGGTCCTCCGCCGCCCGGGTCACCTGGCCGGGGGAGGGGAGCATGGAGCCCGGGAAGATGTAGCGGTCGATCCAGGGTTCGGTGCGCCGGACCGATCGGTTGCCGCCGATGGTGTGGAGGAGGAAGAGGCCGTCGTCCGCCAGCAGGCGCCGGGCCACCCGGAAGAAGGTGCGGTAGTTCTTCCGGCCCACGTGCTCGAACATCCCCAGCGAGAGGATCCGGTCGAAGCGGCCGTCGCGCTCCGGGTGGAGCTCCCGGTAGTCCTGGAGGCGGATCTCCACCGGCAGGCCGGCGCAGAGCTCGCGGCCTCGCTCCACCTGGCGCCGGGACACCGTGAGCCCCACGACCTCGACCCCGTGGCGCTCCGCGGCGAAGCGGGCGGTGCCGCCCCAGCCGCAGCCGACGTCCAGGACCCGCTGGCCCTCCTCCAGGCCGAGCTTGCGGCAGACCAGGTCGAGCTTCGCTTCCTGTGCCTCCTCCAAGGTGGTGGCGCCCTTCTGCCAGTAGGCGCAGCTATAGACCATCAGGGGCCCCAGCATGGCCCGGTAGAGGTCGTCGCCGATGTCGTAGTGGTGCTCGCCGGCCCGGAAGGCCCGCCGGCGGCTCTGGGGATTGCCGAGGACCGCCGCGAGGAAGGCCGGGAGCTCGCGCCAGCGCTTCCAGGGCGGAATCCGCCGCCCGAGCTCGGCCCGGAGGACCCTGGCGAAGAGCTCGTCCAGGCGGGGGCAGTCCCACCAGCCGTCCATGTAGGCCTCGCCCAGGGCCAGCGAGCCGCCGGCGAGGACCCGGGGGAAGAGCTCTTCGCGGTGGACGCGCAGGTCCCACGGCCGCTCGCCGTCCAGGCGCACGTCCGCCCGGCCCAGCAACTCCTCGACGCGGCGGCGGAGGTGGTCGCTCATGAGCGGGCCCTGGGCGGACCTGTGGTTCGAACGTCAGTGGACCTTGACCCGGTGGTCCTGGAGCCAGGCGGCGATTTCGGCGGGCAGGCGGTCGCGGTTGGTCTCGGTCACCTCCCACAGGAGGGCGTCGGGCCGGTTCTTGACCTCCGAGATGAGGCCCTGGCCCTTCCGGGCGACGGTGGCGGCGAAGGGCAGCGGCGAGTCCAGCAGGTCGGTCACCGAGTCCAGGAACTCGGAGGCGAGGCACTCCATGGTCCCGATCTCGTCCAGGAGCACCGCGTCCACCTCGTTCTCGTCGACCCGGAGCGTGGCCGCGGAGAGCTCGTCGATGGCGGCCACGTCGACACCGTACTTCGAGATCCGGGGCTGTCCGGGGCGGCTCTCGTGGGCGATCACCGTCTCGTGCTCGCCGTCGAACGAGACACCCAGGAAGCCCTGGCGCACACCCTCCTCCCGGATCTCCTCGGTGTAGAAGCCGGCGATGCGCCAGCCGTCGAGCAGGCGGGCGGCCTGGCGCAGCACGGTCGTCTTGCCGATCCCGGGACGGCCCGTGAGCAGCAAAATGTGTCGCTCGTCCGCCATGACGCAACACCTATACCATGGCCCGACGGCTCCGTCCAACCCTGCGCCGGCGCCTGCGGCGCGGCCGATCCCGGAGCGCCGTCCAGCGGCCCCGGGCCGGGCTGATCCCGCGCCGGGCGGACACCCTTCGGACCGCTGGTGCTGTACGCCGATTCCGGTCCAGCGGCCTCGGTGGTTCGAGGCGCAGGCTCCGCCAGGAGGCACCGCCCGGACGGCCGCCGCGGCTGCTAGGGTGGCGCGGTGAAGCGCCTCCGTCCGCTCCTCTACTTCCTCGCTTCCCTGGCCCTGATCCTCCTCCTCGTCTACCTCCGGAGCCCCCACGAGCCGGGGGTTTCGGAGGAGCCGCACCCGGAGGCCGGGGTGGTCCACGGCGGCGAGGGGGATTTCCTGCGCTTCACCGACGAGGTGATGGCGACCACGGTCCGGGTCACCGTACCCCGGGCGGAGGCCGGCGCCGGCGCGCCGATCCCCCCGGGGGACGCCGCGAAGACGGTCTTCCGGATCTTTCGGGAGGTGGACCGGACGATGAGCGAGTGGAAGGAGGGCTCGCCCCTGGCGGAGGTCAACCGCCGGGCCGGGGGCGAGGCGGTCCCGGTGCCCCGGGAGCTCCTGGAGGTCGTCCGCCGGGGGCTGGAGATCGGCGAGCTCACCGGCGGCGCCTTCGACGTCACCTGGGCCGCTCTCTGGGACCTGTGGGAGTTCCCCTCCACCCGCTCGCCGGGCCGAGCCCGGGTGCCCCCCGCCGGGGAGATCGAGCGCCGGGCCGCCCTGGTGGACTTCCGCCGCGTGGAGCTCGACCCGGAGGCGGGGACCCTCCGACTGCCGGAGGCCGGGATGCAGATCGGCCTGGGGGGGATCGCCAAGGGCTACGCCCTGGAGCGCTCGGCGGAGGCCCTGCGGCGCCGGGGGCTCGAGAGCTTCCTGCTGGTCGTGGGAGGGCAGGTCTACGCCGCCGGCACCCGGGACGGGGCGCCGTGGCGGGTGGGGGTCCGGGACCCCCGGGGCGGCCCCGACGAGACGATCGTCACCCTCCGGGCGGTGGACGTCTCGGTGTCGACGAGCGGAGACTACGAGCGCTATTTCCTGCTCGACGGGGTCCGCTACCACCACATCCTGGACCCCCGGACCGGGCGTCCCGCCCGGGGCCTCCGGAGCGCCACCGTGGTGGCGGCGGACCCGGTCCTGGCCGACGGCCTCTCCACCGGGGTCTTCGTCCTGGGCCCGGAGGAGGGCCTGGCTCTCGCCGAACAGCTCGAAGACGTCGAGGCCTTCCTGGTGGATGCCGGCGGAGAGGTCCTCACCACCTCCGGCCTGGAGGTCCCCACCCCCTCCGGGCTGGAGGTCCCCACCCCCTCCGGCCTGGAGGTCCGCTGAGCGCCGCCCACCTCTCCTTGTCGCCCCGAGCGAAGTCGAGGGGTCTGGGCGGGGGATCTGCCTGATTCGCCCCCCGCCCAGGTTTCTCGACTCCGCTTC
>JBKHJP010000442.1:0-3326 GCA_046538065.1 Thermoanaerobaculia bacterium
GTCCAGGGCTCCCAGCAGGTTGAGGAGGGTGGTCTTGCCGCTGCCGGACGGGCCGGTGACCGCCACGAGCTCCCCCCGGCCGATCGCCAGGTCCACGCCCCGGAGCGCCGGCACCCGGACCTGGCCCAGCCGGTAGGCCTTCTCGGCCCCGGCGACCTCGAAGAGCGGCTCCTCCATCGGGGCGACTCTACCCGCCCCCGGGCCCCGGGGTCAGGCCGGCGGCGGCGGAGGCTCCTCTTCCTCCTCCGCCGCCTCCTCGCTCTCCTCCGGGCTCACCGGGGGCTCCGGCTCGGCGGGCTCCGGGTCGGCCTCCGTTTCGTAGGGCTCCGGCTCGGGCTCGGGCTCGGGCTCGGGCTGGAAGCGGGCCGTCTCCCGGTCCCCCGGCTCGGGAGCTCCCGCCGGCTCCTCGGGCGGGGCTTCCTCGGCATCACGCTCGGCCCGGCGCTGCTCCTCCTGGAAGTCTCTCTTGTGGACGGCGAGGACGTCCGGATCCTCGACGAACGGCTCGTAGCGGTCGACGCCGAGGCGGAGCTGGTCTCCCTCCTCCACCAGCAGGTCGATCTCCGGCACCCTGCTGGTAAAGGTGGCGAGGACCGTGCCCTCTTCGCCGTCGACGGTCAGGAGCAGCCGCTCCCCCTCCATGCGCTTGGCCACCACACGGCCTTCCGTCGAGGCCTCTTCGATGTTGAGGACGTTCCGGACCGCCGGTTCGATCAGGGGGCGGAACAGGGCGGCGAGCAAGCCGCCGACGAGCACTCCGGCGAGGAACAGGGCGATCTTGACCTTCATGGCGTCTCCTTTCGCGGGGAGGCGGCCTGGACGGCCCGGCCGCGACGCTCCACGGTCGAGCTTACCGGCAAACGCCGGCGGGGGCTCCCGACGGCGCCCGGACCACGCCGCGTTCTGCGGGGTCGGGCAGGCGCCCGGCGAATCGGTCCGGGTGCAGCAGCGTCGCCAGGATCTCCAGCGAATCCACCAGACGCGGGCCGGGGCGGCTGAAGTAGGCGGAGCCGTCACAGACGTGGATCCGGCCGTAAGCGGCCGCCGGCAGCCCCTCGATCCGCTTCCGGATTCCGGGCTCCTCCCGGACCGCTTGCCACTCATGCAGAGCTCGTTCCACCGGCCAGCCGCAGCACGCCACGACCACCACCTCGGGCCGGGCCTCGGCCACCGCGTCCCAGTCGCTCCGGGCCGAGGGGGCCCCGGAGCGGCCCAGGACCTCCTCACCGCCGGCGATCGCCACCAGCTCCGGCGTCCAGTGGCCCGAGGCGAAGACCGGGTCGAGCCACTCCAGGACCGCCACCCGGGGGCGGCGCCCGGCGCCGGAGGCGCCCTCACGGACGGCTTCCACCCGGCTCCGGAGCTCCCGCACCAGGGCGTCGCCGCGCTCCGGCTCCCCCAGGGCCTCGGCGACCCGGCGGACGTCGCCGAAGACGTCCTCCAGGCTCTCGGGCTCGAGGCTCAGGACCCGGGGCGGACCGGGGAGCGTCTCCGCCAGGGCGGAGACGCTGTCGTACGCCGGGGCGCAGACGGCGCAGAGCTCCTGGGAGAGGATGACGTCCGGCCGGAGGCGGCGCAGGAGCTCCTCGTCCAGGGCGTAGAGGTCGAGGCCCGCCGCCAGGCGCTCCCGGACGAGGGCGTCCACCTCCCGCCCCGGGGTGTCGATCCCGTCGACCACCGCCCGGGTGATCCGGGGCTTCTCCCGGGCCGCCGGCGGGGCGTCGCACTCGTGGGAGACGGCCAGGACCCGGTCCAGCAGCCCCAGGGCGCCGGCGATCTCGGTGGCGGCGGGCAGCAGGGAGACCGCCCGCGGCGGCTCCGGGCGGCCCGCGGCTCCCACCCCGGCGCCCCGTCCCAGGGGCTCGGGCCGGCTCAAGGCGCCTCCCCCACCGGCGCACCCACCAGCCGCAGGGCGGCGTAGGTGCGCCCGCCCCGGCTGGAGCACCCGCCCGCCTCCACCGGCACCGGGTGGGCGAAGCCGGGGCCGTCCCAGACGAAGGAGTGGTACTCGCCGTTCTCGCCGGACGGGTCGACCCCCTCCGGCAGGTCCCGGAGGAGCTCGGCGTCCAGGGCCCTGCCGGCGAAGGACGGATCGAGGACCTCCTCGTCCACCGAGACGAGCCAGGCCCGGAAGCCCGCCTCCACGAAGGAGCGGGCCAGCTCGGCCGTGCCGCGGCCCCAGATCGGGAACAGCCCGCGCATGCCGAGGCGGGCGAGGTTCGCCTCGCGGTACGAACGCACGTCCTCCAGGAACAGATCGCCGTGGGCCACCGTCCGCACCCCGGACTCCGCCCACGGCCGGAGCGCCGCCTCCAGCACCTCCTCGTAGACGGCGTTCGGGACCATGCGGTCGCCTTCGGTGGGCAGGTAGACGGGCTGGAACGCCAGGCCCAGGGCCTCGGCCTGGGCGGCGATGAGCTCCTCCGGCACGCCGTGCTGGCTGACCCGGCGGTCGGCCTCGGTGAGGGTGGTGAGGAGAGCCACGACGTGATGCGTCCCCTGGCCGGGGGACCCGGGGCCTTCCAGGGCGTGGAGGGTCATGGCGCTGTCCTTGCCGCCGGACCAGGAGAGGAGGACGGGTTCGCTCATGGCCGGATCCCAGGATACCGCGCCGGGGTGGACCGAGGTGCCCCGCACTCGGGTCGGGTCCGGGAGTTCCGTGCGAGCGGCGGCTTCGATGCACCGGAGTGCCCCCGCCCGGAGGAGGCCGCGTGGGCGCCGGGCTGCGGACCGGCGCGGGCTGGTCGGACGATGTTCCGTAGGGCCCGCGCCTCGGCTCACCCCTCCCGCGACCTCGCGGGTGTCCGGTC
The DNA here is from genome assembly GCA_046538065.1 of Thermoanaerobaculia bacterium. Classification (GTDB taxonomy): domain Bacteria; phylum Acidobacteriota; class Thermoanaerobaculia; order Multivoradales; family DATKCC01; genus JBKHJP01. Next base: position 2,811 of record JBKHJP010000442.1, read on the forward strand.
CGACCGTGGCTCGGGTCGGGGCTCGACGTCCTTCGCCCGGCGCCCACCCGGCCTCCTCCTCCCCCGCCCGGCCTCCGAAGCGAACCCGAGCGGCTCGGGCCACCACCGTCCGAAGGCGGCCGGTGCTTCGGGGTCGCTACCGCGGGAGGTCCGCCCTCGTTGAGTTTGGCTCGGTCTCCGGTTCGCCGTCCCGTCGCTCGGGCCGGGGCTCGACATCGTCCGCCCGCCTTCCTTGTCGTTCCGAGCGGAGCGAAGCGGAGTCGAGGAACCTGGGCGGGGGAACGGCGAGGACCGGCGCACCCCAGCCCGGGGCCCTCGGCCCCGCTCGGGGCGACGACCATGGAAACGGCACCACGGACCCAGAAAACCCGCAGGGCGGGGGAAGGGCAGGGGCCGGGGCTTCCGCGCAGGCGGCGGCAGCCGCGCCCGCCGATCGAGGCCGGGAAGACGAACCCTCCGCCGGAGCCACCGGCGGAGCGGGGACCGCAGACGACGCGAGGCGGCACGCCAGCTACC
>JBKHJP010000443.1:0-3310 GCA_046538065.1 Thermoanaerobaculia bacterium
CCCACCCAGGCCGCGGCGGCCCGGGAATGGCGCCGGCCGGCGAGGGCGAGGACCAAAAACCCCGCGAAGGGCAGCGCCGGCATCGAAGCCACGAGGGTTTCCAGGATCACGCCGACACCCTCCGATCACCCGTAGGGTGCGCCTTGGCGCACCGGACCTCTCCCGGGGCGCGACCCGCCCGGTGCGGCGAGCCGCACCCTACGCCGAGGTCCGGCTGTCCTCTTCTGTCGCTCCTCGACACGATGCCCTCGTCGGTTTCCGGTCTACCCCCTCAGCTCCCGGGCGGCGTCCACGTCCAGGGTCTTCCGGGCGTCCCGGAGGCGCAGGGCCAGGGCCAGGCCCACCGCCACCTCCGCCGCCGCCACCGCCAGGACCAGGACGAAGACCACCTGGCCGTCCGGCGCGCCCCACCGGGCTCCGGCCACCACGAAGGCCAGCCCCGACGCGTTCAACATGATCTCCACCGACATGAGGATGAAGAGCAGGTTCCGCCGCACCAGCACACCCACCAGTCCCAGCGCGAACAGGACCGCGGCCAAGAACAGCGCGTGGTCCAGGGGGACGCCGGCGGCCAAGGCGTTCATCCCGCGACCCCTTCCCGGCCGTCCCGCGGGCGCCGGGGTTGTGCTCCGGCGGACGTGCGGGTCCCCTCCGCGCCTTGCTCCTCCCGGGTGCCCGGAGCGGGCCGCTCCTTGCGCCCCAGGTGGAAGGCCCCCACCAGCGCCACCAGGAGGAGCATTCCGGTGACCTGGACGGCCACCAGGTACGGCCCGAAGAGGGCCGCGCCCACCGTAGCGGCCTCCACCGGCCCGGCGGCCACCGGCGGCGGCCGGGCGGCCAGCGGCGAGAGCACCCAGGCCACCTCCAGAAGGAGGACCAGGGCCAGGATGGCGGGACCGATCCAGGTCCGTCTGCCGGGGGCCCGGATCCCCGGCGCCCCGCCGAGCATCATCACCACGAAGACGAACAGCACCATGATCGCCCCGGCGTAGACGATCACCTCGAGCACCGCGGCGAAGGCCGCCCCCAGGGTCAGGAACGCCACCGCCACGGCCAGGAGGGAGACGATCAGGTACAGGACGGCGTGGACCGCGTCCGAGCGGGTGATGACCAGGGCCGTCGCCACCAGGGCCACGCCCGCGGCGATGTAGAAGGCCGCCGCCATCAGGGCAGAAGGCTCCTGAGGTCCACCGGGGGCTCCTCGTGCTCGGCCTCGCCCTTGTCCTTGCCGGCGATGGCCAGCCCCGCGTGGCGGTAGAAGTCGTAGCCGGGGTACTTGCCCGGCCCGTCGATCAGCAGGTGCTCCTTCTCGTAGACCATGTTCGGGCGCCGGTACTCGCTCATCTCGAAGTCCGGGATGAGCTGGATGGCGTAGGTCGGGCACGCCTCCTCGCAGAAGCCGCAGAAGATGCACCGGGAAAAGTTGATCCGGAAGAAGTCCGGGTACCGGCGGCCGTGGTCGTCCTCCGTGGCCTGGAGGGCGATGCAGTCCACCGGGCAGGCGACGGCGCAGAGATAACAGGCCACGCAGCGCTCGCCGCCGTCCGGGTCCCGGGCGAGGACGATCCGCCCCCGCCAGCGGGGGGGGAGGCGTTTCGTCTCGTCCGGGTACTGGATCGTCGCCCGGCGACTGAAGGCGTGGAGGAAGACGCGCCAGATGGTGCGGAGGATCGAGATCACCGGGGACTCCCTCCCGGGTCGCCATCGCCCGTGGGCGCCTCGCGACGCGTGTAGGGGCGGACCTTGTGTCCGCCCGGGGCGAAGCCACCGCGACCGCCGGCCGCGGGGAGGAGGCAAGCTCCTCCCCTACACGCGAGGGTAGAGGTGCCCCGGATCCCGCGGGTAGGGACGGGCCTCGCGCCCGCCCTCGGGAGGAGGCAAGCTCCTCCCCTACACGCGAGGGTAGAGGTGCCCCGGATCCCGCGGGTAGGGACGGCCCTCGCGCCCGCCCTCGGGAGGAGGCAAGCTCCTCCCCTGCACGCGTGATACGGGGACTCCAGCAGGGCTGGGCGTTCGCATCCGATCATCCGGCTTCTCCTTTCCACACGACCACCGCGCCGGTGATCAGGAGATTCGCCACGGTCAGGGGCAGAAGCACCTTCCAGCCGTAGCTCATGAGCTGGTCGTAGCGGGGCCGGGGGAGCCCGGCCCGCATGAGGACGAAGAAGAGCAGGAAGACCCCCGCCTTGAGCAGGAGCCAGACCGGCCCGGGGAGCCACGGCCCCCGCCAGCCGCCGAAGAAGAGGATGGCCACCAGGGCCGAGATCAGGGTGATCGCCAGGTACTCGCCGACGAAGAACATCCCGAACTTCATCCCGGAGTACTCCGTGTGGTACCCGGCGATGAGCTCGCTCTCCGCCTCCGGCAGGTCGAAGGGCAGGCGGTGGCTCTCGGCGAGTCCCGCGATCAGGAAGACGGCGAATCCCAGGAACTGGGGCACGATGAACCACAGCCCCGCCTGGGCGTCGACGATCCCGCTGAGCCGGAAGGTGCCGGCCTGGACCACCACCCCCATGAGGGACAGGCCCATGAAGACCTCGTAGGAGATCATCTGGGCCGCCACCCTGAGCCCCCCCAGGAGGGCGTACTTGTTGTTCGAGCTCCAGCCCCCCAGGAGCACGCTGTAGGCCGCCATGGAGGACATGGCGAGGAAGAAGAGGACACCCACGTCCAGGTCCGCCACCACCCACCCCGGCGCCACCGGCACCACGGCGAAGGCCATGAGGACCGCCACCATCACGATGGCCGGGGCGAGGATGAAGACCGGCCGGTCCGCGAAGGGCGGCAGCCAGTCCTCCTTCAGGAACAGCTTGAGGGCGTCCGCCACCGGCTGGAGCAGACCGAAGGGACCCACGCGGTTGGGGCCATAGCGCTCCTGCCAGAGGGCCAGGCCCCGGCGCTCGACCCAGATCATGACGGCCGCCAGGTTGAGGGCCACGAAGAGCACCCCCGCCAGGGTGATCATGCTGCGGGCGCCCTCGCTCACCGGGCCTCCTCCCCGGCGTCGCGGACCGTCCCCAGGGCGGGCAGGGCGTGGTACGCGATCCCCGGGAGCCCCACCGGCAGGCCGGCGATCCCCCGGGGCAGGTCGTCGCGCAGGCGGACCGGGAGGTGCTCCGTTCCGTCCGGGAGCTCCAGGACGGCTTCGTCGCCCTCGGTTAGGACCCCGGCGTCCTCCGGGTGGAGGGCCAGGTACGGTACCGGGGCTCGCTCCGCCACCGCCGGCGAGCGGGCGAAGAGCTCCTCGCCGCCGAACACGTGGTGGAGCGCCACCACCCGCAGGCGGCCCGCCCTGCCGGCGGGCGGGCGC
>JBKHJP010000444.1:0-3303 GCA_046538065.1 Thermoanaerobaculia bacterium
TGACCATGGTGATCCGGTTCTTCTCGTCGGCGGGCTTGTGCCGCTCCCAGAGGGGCTTGGGGACGACGCCGAACATGGCGCCGCCGTCCAGGCCGAAGGTGCCGTCGCGAACCAGGGTGACGCGGAGGTCTCCGAGGATGAGGCGTCCCATCGCGGTCGGGAGTGTACCCGAGCCCCGGGCGGCTCGGGCGGGCCTCCCACGACTGCGGACGGCGCGCTACGAGTGGCGGATTGGGCGTCAAGCGCGCCTCCGCTCAGCCCTGGCGCGCGAGGTCGGGTGGTTTCTCGCGCTTTCGGGAGCGGCCAGGGCTTCGAGGCCGCTGTCGTGGGAGGCCCGCCCTCGTTGAAGCTCCGTCGATCTCCCCGCGAAGGCCTGAGGCCGAATCTCGCAGGGGCGTTTCGGAGTCTCCCGCCGGGGGGACCAGCGCGCGCTCCTGGGTGTCCCGGCCCCCGGCGCGCGCTTCGGCTCGGCCGGCGCGTTGAACAGGCTGGGTCGCCGCCCGGGCTGCGCGGAACGCCGGCCTCGACGTCCCCCCGGCGGGAGACTCCGAACCGCCCCGAGATGCTGCACGGCGCCGTACGCCCCCGGAGCGGGAGGCCCGCCCTCGTTGCAACTCCCTCGGACTCCCGACACGACATCCAACGCGGAAGTGGCTCGGTGCAGCGGAGGACGCGTCGGTGCCGGGTCGGACGCTGCGTCAATCCGTGCCGTCCGGCCTTCGTAGCGGCTGCCGCCTTCCGAAAGCCAGTGTGACGCGGGAACCACCATCGGTGAAGGGGCCGGGGCGGCGCAGCCCGGCGCCAGGGGCGTCACGGACCGCGCGAGCCACGGGCCAAGGAAGTGCACGGAGCCGAAGCGCGGGCCGTGCCGAGGTGGGCGCTGAGCCCGGAGGAGTCCGACCAGCGCCCACCGTCCCCAGGCGCCGGGCTGCGCCGCCCCGGCCCTCCTTCAGACGTCCCGATCGCCTCTGGCACCCGGTTCGCAGCAACCCCGCATCCGTGGATGTGACCCTACCGGTGTGGGCCTTGGCGGGGGTTGGCCTCTTCGTTGCGTTTCTTCTCCTCCTTATCTGGTCCAGCCGCCGGACGCTGGTCCGGCGGGTCACGCCGGTGGCCCTGGAACGCATCGAGCGGCTGCTGCCGAACCTGTCCGCCCTCACCGGCGGACCCGTGACCGAAGGCAACCGGGTCGAGGTGATCCAGGACGCCGCCTTCTTCGACGCCCTCCTGGAGGACCTCCGCCGGGCGGAGCGGACGATCCACTACGAGACCTACATCTGGTGGCGGGGCGCCATCTGCCGGGAGCTGGCCGAAGCCTTCGCCGAGCGCGCCCGGGCCGGCGTGGAGGTCCGGCTCCTCCTGGACGCCCACGGGGCCCGGACGATGGAGGCCGGAGTGCGCCGGACGATGGAAGAGACGGGATGCCAGGTGGCATGGTTCCACCCGTTCGCCGTCGCTCACCTGGGCAAGGTCAACAGCCGGGACCACCGGAAGATCGCCGTGGTCGACGGGCGGATCGCCTACTTCATGGGCCACGGGGTGGCCGAGGAGTGGGCCGGCGGCCGGCCGGGCGAACGCGCGTGGCGGGACACGGCGGTGCGCATCCAGGGCCCCGCCGTGGCGAGCGCCCAGACCATCTTCCTCAAGAACTGGCTCAAGGTGAACGACGAGCTGGTCATCGACGCGCGGAACTTCCCGGCCCTCGACAGGCAGGGCGACGCCCGGATCCACGTCGCCGCCAGCGACCCGGTAGGGACCTACTCGGAGGTGGAGATCCTCCTGGAGGTGGCCATCGCGTCGGCACAAGAGCGACTGATCATCCAGAACCCCTACTTCGTTCCCGCCGAGCCGGTCCTGGAGCTGCTGGCGGCGGCCGTGGACCGGGGGGTGGACGTGCGGCTGATGCTCCCCCGGGAGAACGACAGCCTCCTGGTGCGTCACGCGAGCCACCGCTCCTACCTACACCTCCTTCGCGCCGGAGTCCGCCTGTGGGAGTACCTGCCCACCTTCGCCCACCAGAAGGTCGTGGTGGTGGACGACGTGTGGAGCCACGTGGGCTCCACCAACTTCGACCACCGCTCGCTCCAGATCAACCGGGAGGTGAGCGTGGGCATCCTGGACCGGGGCGTGGCGGCGGAGCTCACCGCCGCCTTCGAGGAGGACCTGAAGAGCTGCGAGGAGGTCACCCTGGAGGGGTGGGCGAGCCGCAGCCCCCTGCGCGGCCTGGGGGACCGGCTGGCGTACTTGATGCGGGAACAGATCTGAAGGCCGCCCCCCCCCGCCTGCAACCTTCCGGGTGCTGGAACGTCCTGTCGAGAGGACGACGCGGCCGCAAGGGCACTCCCGGCGGCGGAGGTGCATGGAGCAAACCGCTTCGCCGCAAGGGTTTCCGCCGGATCTCCTGCATGGCACCGGAGTTGCTCCCCACTCCATGGGAAGGGCTTCCGGGTCGCCCGGCGCGCCCCCAACGACCACACACCAAGGGAGACACTGGACATGACCACCGAGCTTCGTGGGTTCCGAGCGGCCATCGTGGCACTCACCCTGCTCACCGCGGCCGGCTCCGCGGTCCCGGCATCCGCCCAGTACTACGGCGGCGACCACACCATCCGCTTCCACGGCGGCCTGTTCGAGCCCGACGGCGAGTCCGAGTACTGGGAGGACGCGGAGGCGATCTTCACCGGCGACGCTTCGGAGTTCGAGGACGCCATCCTGGGCTTCGACTACCGGATGGGCCTGGGGGACGGCCAGCGCCTGGGTCTCCTCCTGTCGGTGAGCGGCTTCGAGGGCCAGGACGACCGCGAGGACCTGCGCTTCGTCGATTCCCAGGGTTTCCCCATCATCCACGAGGCCACCCTGGAGGTCACGGCCCTCACGGCGGGGGTGACGTTCAACTTCGCGCCCCGGGCCGCGGTGCAGCCGTACGTGGGCGTGGGCGGCGGCTACTACCTGTGGGACCTGGAGGAGTCGGGGGACTTCGTCTTCCAGGGCCCGGAGTTCGACGAGATCTTCACGGCCACGTTCCAGGACGACGGCGCGACGCTGGGCTACTTCTGGCTCGCCGGGGTCGAGGTTCCCGTCGGGCCGAGCTGGAGCCTGTTCGCCGAGGGCCGTTGGCACCGGGCCGAGGACGACCTGGGCGGCCCTGACTTCGAAGGCTTCGGCGACCTGGACCTCTCCGGCCGGGCGATCTCCGGCGGGGTGTCCTGGACGTTCTGAGGGCTCGGGCGGGCCTCCCGTCCGGGGACCAGGAGCGTATCCGGAGCGGGAGGGGGCGGGTCGGAGGCTCCCGCCGGGGGGACC
>JBKHJP010000445.1:0-3299 GCA_046538065.1 Thermoanaerobaculia bacterium
GCGCCTCGCCCCGGGCGGACGCAAGGTCCGCCCCTACCCGCGCTGGGAGGGCCCCTCTTCACGCCTGTAGGGGCGGAGCTTGCCTCCGCCCCTAGTGCGAAACCGTTGGGTGGTCGCTGGACTTCGGGAGGAGGCGAGCTCCTCCCCTACACGCACCAGCCGTCGCGCTCGAGCTCCAGGAGGTAGTCCCGGACCCTGCCGGCGTCCGGGGCGTCGGGGTCGGCGTCCAGGTAGTGGCGGAACTCGATGCAGGCGGTCCGGAAGTCCCCCTGGCGGTAGGCCAGCAGGCCCAGCTCCCGGTGCGGGCCGGGTCGCTGGGGGTCGAGCCGCACGGCCTCGCGGAGGGCGTCCTCGCCTTCGTCCTCCAGCCGCCGGGCCTCCTCCCCCTCCGGCGCCGCGTCGGCCTGGGCGAAGCGCAGCCGCGCCGTGAGCTCGTGGGCCACCGGGTCCGTGGGCATCCAGGCCAGGACCCGCTGGAGCTCCTCCTCCGCCAGGGCCAGGCGGCCGGCCTCCAGGTTCGCCCGGGCGTCGTGGCGCACCACCGGGCGGATGCGCCGGACGAACTCGTCCGGCTCCCCGGCGGGGGCCACGCCGTCCGAGGCCGGCCGGGTCTCGGCCCAGGCGCCGGCGCTCTCCAGGCGGTTCGCGAGCTTGGGGTGGCTGGCGAAGAAGAAGGCCCCGGCGCCGGAGGCCCCCTCGCCGTGGTCGTCCAGCAGGGCCTGGTAGACCGCCGGCGCCGCGTCCGGGTCGTAGCCGGCGGCGGCGAGCTTGGCGAAGCCGCCCCGGTCGGCCTCGAGCTCCAGGTCCCGGCCGTAGCCGTTGACCGAGGCGAGGACCGCGAGCTGGAGCCCCAGACCGATGAAGACGTCCGAGAGCACGCCGATCCGGGCGCCCCGGGACCAGTCCCCCTCCTCGTAGGCCTCCGCCTCCTCCCCGGCGAGGACCACCGCCGCCGCCACGGCGGCCACCGTCCAGCCGATCTGGCGGTTCCTCGCGGCCCGGTGGAACCGGATCATGTGCCGGTTCTCCACGTGGGTCATCTCGTGGCCCAGGACCGTGGCGAGCTCGTCCTCGCTCTGCATGCGGGCCAGCAGCCCCGTGTGGACGAAGAGCGATCCGTGGGGGTAGGCGAACGCGTTGAGGGTCGGGTCGTCGATTACCCGGACGCGGTAGTGGACGGCGGGGTTGGCGGCCATTCCGGCGGGCTGGAGCCGCCCGGCCACGTCCTCCAGGTAATCCTCCAGGAGGGGGTCTTCGTAGAGGTCGACCTCGTCCAGGAGCTTGCGCTCCTCCTCCCGGGCCCGCTGCCACAGGCGGCGCTCGTCCGGCAGGGGCTCGAACGAGTCCCCGGCGGCGGAGATGGGCGGGAGCTGCGTCGTGGCGCAGCCCCAGCTCGTTCCGAGGAGCACGACGAGCGCCGTGACGGCGGCGACGGGTCGGCTGGCGGGCTTGCGCATGGTCTGGACCTCTCGGGACATTCTAGGAGCACCGAGTCCGGGGACCGGAGCGGAGTCGGGCTTCGCCTCTCCCGGGGGAAACCGTCTCGGGCGCGGGTTGCTTCCGGCGGCTCTCTTCCGTTGGTACCCGTCGGAGCGGCCGCCACGGAGTGATATCTTGGCTGCGTGCAGAGGCTTGCCGGCAGGGGGGCGGCGGTCTTGCTCGGGATCGCCCCGATGGTCGCCCTGGGTGTGATGGCGACCGGACGCCTGGGCGCCGAGACCCCGGGGGCGGAGCTCCTGGGCAGCCCGGCGCCGGAGCTCCATGCGGAGCTCTGGATCAACTCCGAGCCCCTCAGCCTGGACGACCTGCGGGGCCGGGTGGTCCTCGTGCGCTTCTGGACCGCCCCGGGGTGCCCCTTCTGCAGCGCCACGGCGCCCTCTCTCAACACCCTGCACGAGCGCTACGGCGACGACGGCCTGGTGGTGCTGGGTCTCTACCACCACAAGGCCCGAAGCCCCCTGGACCCGGCGGACGTGGCCCGCTACGCCGAGGGCTTCGGCTTCGACTTCCCGGTCGCCGTGGACACCGGCTGGCGGACCCTGCGGAGCTGGTGGCTCGACCGCCGGGACCGGGGCTGGACCAGCGTGAGCTTCCTCCTGGACCGCGAGGGCGTCGTCCGCTGGGTCCATCCCGGCGGGAAGTACGTCGAAGGGGACGAGGACTTCGCCGAGCTCGAGGCCGCGCTCGGCGAGCTCCTCGCCCGGTGAGCGAGTAGACTGGTTGCGGACCCCCCCGGAGGTGCGAGTCATGCTGCGATCCCCGCCCCGTCCCATCGTCCCTCTGCTCGGCGCCGCGCTCCTCGTCCTGACCTCGGCGTGGGGGTCGGCGTGCGCCGGCCCCTCCCCGGAGGGCTCCGGCGGCGAGCCCGCCGACCCTGCGGTGGCGACGGACCCCGGAGGGAGTGCTCCGGGCGCAGGCGGTCCCATCGACCTTTCCGCCTACCGCCTGGTGGACCTCACCCACCCCTTCGACGAGGAGGCGATCTACTGGCCCACGGCTCCGTCGGGCTTCCAGCTGGAGGAGGTCCACCACGGGCCCACGGAGGCGGGCTACTTCTACTCGGCGAACCGGTTCTGCGCCCCGGAGCACGGCGGCACCCACCTGGACGCCCCGATCCACTTCGCCGAGGGCGCCCAGGCGGCGGACGAGGTGCCCCTGGAGCGCCTCGTCGCTCCGGCGGTGGTCGTGGACGTCTCGGAGCAGGCGGCGGCGGACCCGGACTACCGGCTCACGCCGGACGACATGGCCGCCTTCGAGGCGGAGCACGGCACGATCCCCGAGGGCGCCATCGTGCTGCTGCGGACCGGCTGGGGGGAGCGCTGGGGCGACCCCCTGCGCTACCTCGGGGACGACACGCCGGGGGATGCCTCGGACCTCCACTTCCCGTCCTACGGGGAGGCGGCGGCCGAGCTGCTGGTGGCCGAGCGGGGCGTGGCGGTCCTGGGCGTGGACACGGCGAGCATCGATTACGGGCCGTCCCGGGAGTTCCCGGTGCACCAGGTCGCCGGCGCCGCCGACGTTTCGGGTCTCGAGAACGTGGCCGAGCTCCACGAGCTCCCCCCCACCGGCGCCTGGGTCCTCGCCCTGCCCATGAAGATCGCCGGCGGCTCCGGCGGCCCGGTGCGGATCGCCGCCCTGGTGCCGCGACGGTAAGGCTCCTCCGGGCGGTCCCCTCGATCCCGGCACCGGGGGGCACGGATCCTCACGCCGGCAGCGGGACCCCGGCCGCCGCGCGGGCGGTCTCCAGGCGGGCGCGGGCGCCCAGGCGGTCGGCGAGGCGGGCGGCTTCGGCCAGGGGG
>JBKHJP010000083.1:0-14088 GCA_046538065.1 Thermoanaerobaculia bacterium
TCACCCCGACGCCGGACGTGGTGAACCTGTGCATCTTCGCCCTGCCCACCGTCGGCCTCTATCTCTTGGGTGTCGGGGCGGCGTGGGTGGTGGTGGGCCGGCGGCGCAAGCGCGAGCGGCGGGAGCGGGACTCGGAAACCACGTCGTAGGGTGCGATCCCGTCGCACCGGAGGGTGGCCCGGCTACTGCCGGTGCGACAGGGTCGCACCCTGCGTTCCACCGGGTTGTCTTCGGCATCGATGCCGCACGACGCCGGAGGTCGAGCTCGGTTCAACGAGGGCGGACCTCCCGCGGCGGCGGCCTCGAACCCCCGGCCGCTTGCCATCACCGGGGACGCCACCGATCGCCACGCGCCGGGGGTGAGCGGAGGCGCGCGCCCTACGCCCGAGGCACCACCGAGCGCGCGCCGTTCGCCCCCGCGGGAGGTCCGTCCGAGCTACTGGACGTACCCCAGGGCCTCGAGCTTGCGCCGCTCTTCCTCGCTGAGGCGCCGGCTCTCCGCCTCCGGGCCCTCCCGGCGCTGCCGGAGGAATCGCTCCAGCACCCCGGCCAGCTCCGCCTCCACCGCCAGGCCCCGGCCGGCCAGGTTCCGCTCCTCCTCCGGGTCCTGGACCAGGTTGTAGAGGTACGCGCCGTCCGGCACCGTCGCGTCCCCGGCCATCCGGATGTACTTGTGGGTGGCGGTGCGGACCATGGTGCCGGTGCGTCCGAAGTGCTCGGCGAAGACCACCCGGCGCCCCCGCCGGCCCTCGCCGGTCAAGAGGTCCAGCTCGGTCCCGTCCTGCTCGGGGACCTGGAGCTCCGCGGTCGCGAGCAGGGTGGGGAAGAGGTCGAGGGTCTGGACCAGTCCCTCCAAACGGCGGCCCTCCCGCTCCCCGGGGGCGCCCGGCCAGCGCACCAGGAGCGGCACGTGGACCGTCGTGTCCCAGAGCCCCACGTGGCGGTAGTCGATCCCGTGTTCCCCCAGGTTCTCGCCGTGGTCCGACACGAGCACCACCACCGTCCGCTCCAGGAGCCGCCGGCTCGCGAGGAACCCCAGCAGCCGGTCGACCTGCCGGTCCACGTAGGCCACCTCCGCCGCGTAGAGGTCCGAGTGCCCCCCCAGGACCGGCTCGTCGAAGGCCCGGGAGCCAGGGCGCCGGAAGGGCAGCCAGGAGTGCACCGGGCGCAAGCCCATGGGCCGTGCCGGCCGGAAGCCCACGGCGTAGGGCGCCGTGGGGGAGTGCGGGGTATGGGGATCGAAGAGGTGAAGCCAGGCGAAGAACGGGGGGGGTGTGCCGCCGCGCCCGGCCCTCCGCGGCCGCTCGGCGATCCAGTCCATCGCCGTGTCCACCGGCAGCTCGCCGGCGAACGTGTGCTCCGCCAGCTCCACCCGGTCGAAGCCCTGGCCCAGGCCGGAGTTGTGGTCCCCCAGGTGGCTCGCCGAGATCACCGCCAGGGTCTCGTACCCCCCGTCCGAGAAGACCTCCGCCAGGGTCCGGTGGGCTGACGGCAACGGGGTCTTCAGGTCGTAGACCCCGTGGTCCTTGCCGTAGAGGCCGGTCAGGATGGAGGCGAAGCTCGGGTTCGTGGTGCTGAAGGTGGAGTAGGCCTGGAGCCAGACGTCGCTCTCCCCGGCCAGCCGGTCGATGGCCGGCGTCAGGCTGGGGGAGGGATCGTCCTCCTGGCGCCACGGGCCCACGTGGTCGGCCCGCACCGTGTCGAGGCCCAGGAGCACCACGTTGGGACGCTCCGGGGTCCCCGGGCGCCAGTGATCCACCGGCTCGCGGTGATGGATCGCCGGGGAACCCCAGAGCAGGGACGGGCCGGTGCCGTCGGCCACGGCGCCGGCGGGACGGGGGACCCCCGGCACGCGATCCACCTGGAGGAGGATCTCCACCCGGCTGTGGGCGAAGTCCGACAGGTCCACCTCCACGGTGCTGGGAGCCACCGCCGGCACCTCGGTGGCCGCCTCCCGGTGGAGCTCGTGGATCCGGCCTCTGGAGTCGCGCAGGCCGAAGCGGAACCGGCAGCGGCACGCCTCGCCCCGCCAGCCCAGGGGGATGAAGGACGCATAGGGCTCCTCGCCCAGCTCCACCTCCCAGGCGAGGCGCGTGTCGACGGCCTGATCGAGGACCCGGATCTGGGGCGCCCGGCGGTGGGGGAAGGCTCGCAACTGGCGCTCCGGGACCCGGGTCATGTCCCGCACCTCCTCCCGGCCGAGAAAGCCGATCCTGGCCTCGAAGGGCGGCCGGGCCTCGTGGCGGTTCAGCGCCACCGCGGGCTCCGCCCGGGTGAGGTCGAGGCGGTGCCAGCCCAGGGGCGGCTCCACCACCGGCCGGGGCCCGCACGCCGCGAGCCAGCCGAGGACCCCGAGCAGGGCCCAGCTCGGGGCCCGCTTCAGGGTCCAGCCCGGGCGCCGACCGGCGCCGCAGCGGGGCGGTGGTGTCCGGATGGGCACGGCGGGCTTCATTCCGGTTGGCGCCGCCAGCGCCGGTGCATCCAGACCCACTGCTCCGGCACGCGGCGGATCTGCTCCTCGATCGCCCGGGTCATCAGCGCGGTCGCCTCCATCTCGTCATCGGGCAGCTCCAGGGGCGGCTCGAACCGGGCCAGGTGGGAGCCGTCGCGCCGGCGCTCGATGAAGATCGGGATCACCGCGGCGTCGCGCCGGAGCGCCAGCCGGGCGGCTCCCACCGGAGTGTAGGCCGGCCGGCCGAAGAACGGAACCCAGACCCCGTCCACGCGGGTGTCCTGGTCGATGAGCATGCCCAGCGCGCCTCCCCGAAGGCTCCGGAGCAGCAACCGGGCCGCCCCGGCCTCGCCCCGCTCCACGGCCCGGGTGCCGAACCGGGCCCGGAACGACTCCACCAGCCGCTGGAGGGGAGGCTCGTCCAGGGCCCGGACCACGACGGTCATCCCGAGCCCGGAGCAGTTGATCCGGGCCGCCAGGAGCTCCCAGTTGCCGCAGTGGCCGGTGACGAAGAGGATCGGCCGGCCGGAGGCCCGCAGCGCCAGCACGCGCTCCAGGCCCTCCGTCTCCGTGAGGCGCAGCACCGCCCGGCAGTCCCGGGTGAAGAGCCAGAGGACCTCGGTGGCGGTCGTCCCCAGGTGGGCGTAGCAGGCGCGGCACAGGCGCTCGAGCTCCGCCGGGGAGCGCTCCGGAAAGGCGACCGCCAGGTGTTTCATCATCCGGTACCGGTCCCGGCGGGAAAACCTCCAGGCCAGCCGCCCCAGCGGGCGGCCCACCGCCTGGGCGGCCCGCCACGGCAGGAGCCGGAAGAATGCCGCCAGGAAGCGCGTGGCGACGGCGATGACCTGGGCCCGCGCCAGCCGCCCCCGGCTCACCGCCGGGCGCGGCTCCCGGAGCGTGGACTCCCGGGCCGCAGCGCTCACGAACCGGCCTCGCGTCCCAGGTAGGCATCCACCAGGCCGTCCCACTCCCCGCGCGTGTGGAGGATCCACTCGACCGTCTCCCGCACCGCTCCCCAGCCCCCGGGCGCCGCCAGGATGTGGTCGACCCTGTCCCGGACCTCGGGGGCGGCGTCGGCGGGGGCGAAGGACAGGCCGCACCGGAGCAGGATGGGCAGGTCCACCAGGTCGTCGCCCACGTAGGCCACCTTGCGGGCGTCCAGGCGTCGCTCGTCCAGGAACTCCCGGAAGGCGGCCCGCTTGTCCTCGCGCCGGCTGATCACGGCGTCGATGCCCAGCTCTTCCATCCGGGCGTCCAGGGCCGGCCCGCCCCGGGCCGAGAGAACGCCCACCCGGAGCCCGGCCCGCTGGGCGAGCTTCAACCCCAGGCCGTCGCGCACGTGGAAGACCTTCCAGGCCTCCCCCTCCGGGCCGTAGTGGAGGCGCCCGTCGGTCAGGACCCCGTCCACGTCGGCCATCAGCCAGCGCAGCGCCGAGGCCCGCAGCCGCAGGTCCCCGGCTCCCGCGCCGGCTACCGGTCCCGCGCCCCCGCCGGACGCCGCGCTCCGGGGCCCCGCCGAGCGCCCCCTCAAAACAGCTCCAGCCCCCAGAGGTCGTGGAGGTGGACGATCCCCTCCAGCCGGCCCTCCCCGTCGCAGACGAAGAGCGACGTGATCCGCCGGTCCTCCATGGTCTTCAGGGCCGCCGGCGCCAGCTCGTCGCCCGGGATCGTCCGGGGAGCCGGGGTCATGCACTCGCCGGCGCTCCTGTGGAGGATGTCCGCCTCCTTCTCGAGCAACCGCCGCAGGTCGCCGTCCGAGATGCAGCCCGCCAGGCGCCCGTCGGCATCCACCACGGCCGTGATGCCCAGCCCCTTGCGCGACATCTCGTAGATGGCGTCGCGCATGGGCGTGTCCACCCCCACCCGGGCGGCACTCTCGCCGGAGTGCATGAGCTCCCGGACCTGGAGCAGGCGCTTGCCCAGCCGCCCCGCCGGGTGGAGCCGGGCGAAGTCCTCCGGCGTGAACCCGCGGGCCTCCAGCAGCGCCATGGCCAGGGCGTCCCCCAGGGCCAGGGTGGCGGTGGTGGAGGCGGTGGGGGCCAGGTTCAGGGGGCAGGCCTCCCGGTCGATGGCCACCGACAGGTGGACGTCCGCGTGGCGCGCCAGGGCGCTCGAGCCGTTGCCGGTCATCACCACCATGGGAACGCCCAGGCGCTTGAGGGTCGAGACCAGCCGGACCAGCTCCTCGGTGGTGCCGGAGAAGGAGGCCGCCAGGACCACGTCGCCGGGGACCACCATGCCCAGGTCGCCGTGGACCGCCTCCGCCGGGTGGAGGAAGAGGGCCGGCGTGCCGGTGGAGGCCAGGGTCGCCGCCACCTTCTTCATCACCACGCCGCTCTTGCCCATGCCGGTGCAGACCACCCGGCCCTGGCAGGCGAGGATCAGGTCCACCGCCGCTTCGAACCGCTCGTCGAGCTGGTCCGCCAGCCCCTCGATGGCCCGGGCCTCGGTGGCCAGCACCTCCCGCGCCACCTCCACGGGGCGCCGCGACGCGGCGGGCTTCGGTTTCGGGTCCAACGGCGGTCTCCTCGGGGCGGGAACGGGGTGGAACGGGAGTGGCAACTATACCGCCTGCCCGCCCGGAGTGTATCCCCCAGGGGCTTCGCAGGCTGCGGCTCGTGCCCTCTGCGCCACGGTCCACCACACAAGGGGACGGCCCATGGCGGGGGCCGTGGCGGGAGGCCTCGGGCCGGCCTAGCCTGTCCTCGGACGAAACGGGCGTCGCCGGTGCCGGGGCTCCCCCGGGCAACGGCCGGGGCGGCTCCGGCGTATCAAGAAACGAAAACCTCGGTGGACGAGGCTTCACGACCCGACTCTGGAGGTGCACCATGCCGCGACACGAGACCTGCTCCCTCGCTGCCTGGACGGTGGTTCTCTGCCTGGTCGCTCCCGCCGCCGCGACGGCGGAGTCGCCCCCTGAGGAGATCGCGCGCCAGGCCATGACGGCCGTCCACGGTGCGATGGATGCTGACGCGGAGGACCGCGTCCAGGCCGTCGAGGAGGTGATTGACCGGTGGGCGCCGGAGCTCCGCGCGCTGGGCGACGAGCCGGCGGCCCGGGACGCCCTGCTTCATGTCCGGCTGGACCTGGGCCGCGTCTACGTCCTGGCCGGGCGGACGGAGGCCGCCCGTCGCACCTTCCGGCGCGTCGCCCGCGAAGGGGAGGGCTCCTCCTGGGCGGAGAGCGCCGAGGGCTGGCTCTACGAGCTCGACCACCTGAACGTGGGTCAGCCGGCGCCGGACTTCGAGGTGGAGACCCTTTCCGGTGAGACCCTTTCGGCGGAAGAGCTGGAAGGCCGGGTGACGGTCCTGAGCTTCTGGGGCACCTACTGAGGGGTCTGCGTCGCGGAGTTGCCGCGACTCGACGAGATCCTCCGGAAGTACCACGAGCGGGGCCTCGAGCTGATCGGGGTCTCCCTCGACCGGAGCCGCGAGCCCGTAAAGCGCATGGTCGCCGACCGGGACCTGGACTGGCCCCAGGTGTGGGACGCTCCGGGCGGCGGGGAAGGACCGCTGGCCCGGCGCTTCCACGTGGAAGGCGCGCCGGCCCTCTACGTCCTCGACCCGGACGGCCGGATCGCCGGCAAGCGCCTGCGCGTGGAGGAGCTCGAGGAGCTGGTGTCCGGGCTCGTCGGCGGGGACGCCGCGCCGGCGGAGGAGGGTGCGCCGTGACGCGCCGCGCCGCCTGGTTCCTCGCCGTCGCCGTCGCCGCGGCCCTTCCGGGCCCCCCGGCCTCGGCCGAGCGAGCCTTCACCCTCCAGGACGGCCTGGACCTGGTCGAGCCCCTGGGCCGGCATCCCATCGCCCTCTCCCCGGACGGCGAAAGGGTGGCCTACGCCGTGCGCTCCCGGGATCCGGCCCGGAGGTCGGGCTCGAGCCACTACCTGCCCACCGGGGTCCACCGGATGGTCGAGGACGCCGAGGTCCGGGTCACCGAGGTGGCCACCGGCGCCACCCGGGAGCTCACGGGGGGCTGGGGCACGAGCTGGGCTCCCCGCTGGTCTCCGGACGGTTCCCGCCTGGCCTTCTATTCGGATCGCACCGGCCGCCCCCTGGTCTGGGTCTGGGAACGGGACAGCGGCGAGGCCCGCCCGTACGAGGGGGCCGTGGTCCGCACCTTCTTCGCCTTCGAGGTCCCGGAGTGGTCCCCGGACGGCCGGTTCGTCTACACCCGGGCCCTCTCGTCCCGGGTGGAGGAGCGCTACGGTGACCAGCCGGACCACTGGCCCTGGGAGCAGGCGCTGGCTCCGGAGGAGGGCGGCGGCGAGGATACCGACCCGGAGCCGTCGGCCGCCCCGCCCTTCGTCCAGGTGTTCGACAGCCGGCGCCCGCCGATGGAGCCGGCGGCCCTGGACGCCCCCGAAGAGACCCGGGGCCGAGGCGTCGTCGACCTGGTCCGGATCGACGTGGAGACCGGAGAGGTGGTGCGTCTGCTGGAGGGAAGGGCGATCCGGGACTTCGACCTGTCTCCCGACGGTCGGCATCTCGCGGTCATGGTCCAGCTCGGCCCGGAGCGTGTCGACGCCCAGCAGCCGCTCTTCGAGCTGGTGGTGGTGTCCACCGACCCGGCCGCAGGCGGGGACCCCGTCGCCCGGGCCACCGTGCGCCAGGGCTACGGGATCTCCATCGGCTGGAGTCCGGGCTCGGACCGGGTCGCCTTCGCCACGGCGGGTCCCCTCGCCCGGGGAGACCTGAAGGTCCTGGACCTCGACGGCGGAGTGACGAACCTCACCGCCGACCTGGACGAGAACCTCGCCCCGGACCGCTCGTCCGAGGTCTACGCCCGCCCCCTCTGGACCCCGGACGGCCGGGCCCTGCTGTGGACCGGCGACGGGAACCTCTGGCACGTCCCGGTGGCGGAGGGCGAGGCGCGGAACCTCACGGCCGGCACCGGGCTCCGGATCAAGGGCCTGGTGGGAGGGGACGCCCACGGAGGGAGCGCCTGGACCCCCGAGCCGGGAATGGTCCTGACCCAGACCTTCGACCGCGACACGCGGGAGGCCGGCTTCGCCCGCGTGGATCTCGCCACGGGCTCGGTCGAGCGCCTGCTCTCCGAGGCCCGCCGTCACTCCCGCCTCACCCGGTTCCGTGTGGCCGCCGCGGGCACCGACGACGAGGCCCGCATCGTCTACTCCGCCGAGAGCAACGTCGAGCCCACCGACCTGTGGATGGCCGGCTTTTCGTTCGCCGAGCCGCGTCGGCTCACCCGGATCAACGATCACCTGGAAGGCGTCGCCCTGGGGCGCCCCCGGCTCCTGTCCTGGGAGGGCCGCGAAGGCGAGGAGGAGGCCGCGATCCTCGTCCTGCCGGAGGACGCCCCGGAGGACGAGACCCTCCCCCTCGTCGTCTGGGTCTATGCTGGACGTTCACCGAGCGGTTCCATCCATTCCTTCGGCCTCTCGGAGGACCCGGTGGCCGAGAACCCGGCGATGTTCACCGGGCGGGGCTACGCCGTCCTCTATCCGGACGTCCCCCTGGAGGAGGGCGCCGACCCCCTGGAGGCGATGGTGCGTCCGGTCCTGGCGGCGGTTGACGCCGCGGTGGCGACGGGCCGCATCGACCCGGATCGCCTGGGGCTCTTCGGCCACAGCTACGGCGGGTATTCGGTCAACTCCCTCGTCACCCGGACCGACCGGTTCGCCGCCGCCGTCTCGAGCACGGGCGCCGCGAACCTGGTGAGCGCCTTCTGCCAGAGGTTCTTCTCCGGCGGGACCACCGGCTGGTTCGAGAGCGGCCAGGGAAGGATGCGGGGCACCCCCTGGGAGGTGCCGGAGCGCTACCGGAAGAACTCCCCGATCTCCTACCTGGACCGGGTGACCACGCCCCTGC
Organism: Thermoanaerobaculia bacterium; assembly: GCA_046538065.1. Lineage (GTDB taxonomy): Bacteria > Acidobacteriota > Thermoanaerobaculia > Multivoradales > DATKCC01 > JBKHJP01. The sequence continues at coordinate 8,281 of JBKHJP010000083.1, forward strand.
TGCTGGTCCACGGCTCCGAAGACAGGGCCTACTGGCAATCGGTGGAGATGTACGGCGGGCTCGCCCGGCTGGGCAAGCGGGTTCGGTTCCTCCGCTACGAGGACGCCGGTCACTGGTTCGGCGCGTGGCCCCGGGAGATGCTGGAGGACTTCTGGTCCCGCGTCTTCGCCTGGTACGACGAGCACCTGGGCGGGGGGAGGCCTGTTCCGGGCGCTCCGGGGACCCCGGGGGAGTGATACCGTGACTCCCTGGAACGATGCCACCTGACGGTCCCAAGGCGGTGGATACCTCGCGTTCGAAGAGCCGCGAGCGCTGGCTGGTGGTGGCGGGGGTGGTGGGCTTCTGGGGGGTTCTGGGAGTCCTCTCGGTGGGCAACGACCTGGTCCGGGAGGTGGTCAACGACTGCTCCCCCACCCTGGGTCAGGCCCTCGGCCGCCTGCCCGACTTCGCCCGCCGGCAGCTTGCGCCGCCCGTCTTCTGGGCCCTGCTGACCCCGGCCGTCTTCGCCCTGGCCGTTCGGCTGCCGGTTTCCCGGCGCAACGCCTGGCACCGTTTGCCCCTGCACCTGGTCATCGCGCTGGCGGTGGCGGCCGGCGCGGGCCTCTACAAGGCTGCGGCCCACGACCTCCTGGTCTCCCATGAGAGCAGCGCCCCCCATGCAGTGGACCAGTGGCTTCAGGGCGGCTTCGTCGCGAACCTCCCCCTGGACTTCCCCGTCTACGCGGCCGTCCTCATCGCCGGGTTCGCCCTGGCGCATCACCGGGAGGTCCGGCGCCGCCAGGCCCGGGCCGCCCGTCTGGAGGCACAGGCGACGGAGCTCCGGGCCCGGCTGGCGGAAGCCCGCTTCCAGGCCCTGCGGAACCAGATCCACCCCCACTTCCTCTTCAACACCCTGAACACGATCGCCGCCCTCGTGGAGCGCAACCCCGCCGGAACGCGGACCACCGTGGTCCGGCTGAGCGAGCTCCTCCGGCGGGCCCTGGAGAGCGGCGAGCGGCACGAGGTGCCGCTCCACGAGGAGCTCGACTTCGTGGAGGGCTACCTGGAGATCGAGCGGGCCCGCTTCGGCGAGCGGGTCACGGTGGAGCTGGAGGTCGCGGACGAGGTGCGGGAGGCCCTGGTCCCCAGCCTGGTGCTCCAGCCCCTGGTGGAGAACGCAATCCGCCACGGCGTGGCCCGGGCCGACCGGGCCGGCCGCATCTGGGTCCGGGCCCGGCGCGACGGAGAGACACTGCGCCTCGGTGTGCGCGACGACGGTCCGGGCTGTCCGGAGCCGACGCTCCGCACCGGCGTGGGCCTGTCGAACACCGCGGCGCGCCTCGAGGCCCTCCACGGCGACGCGGCCCGTCTCGACCTCTCGAGCCCGCCGGGAGGTGGGTTCCGGGCGGAGATCGTCCTCCCGCTGCAGTTCCCGGAAGCCGATGACGGGACCGCCCGCCCGGTGGCCGTGTGAGCGCAGAGCGCCTGCGGATCGCGGTCGTGGACGACGAGCCGCCGGCCCGGCAGCGGATCGAGGACCTGCTGGCCCGCCGGGAGGACGTCGAGGTCGTCGCGTCGGTGGGCTCGGGGCGCGAGGCCGTCCGCGCCCTCCGCCGGGACGAGCCGGACCTGGTCTTCCTGGACGTCCAGATGCCGGAGGTGTCCGGCCTGGAGGTGGTGGAGCGGGTGGGTCCGGCCGCCATGCCGGCGGTGGTCTTCGTCACCGCCTATGACCGCTACGCCGTCCGGGCCTTCGAGCTGTGCGCCGTGGACTACCTCCTGAAGCCCTACGAGGACGAGCGCTTCTTCGCTGCCTTCGAGCGGGCCCTCGATCGGATCCGCCTGGAGCGGGTCGAGCGCGTCAGCGACGAGCTCCTCCGGCTCCTGGGCGGGGGTGCCGGGGACCGCCGGGGGGAGGCCGCCCTGCCGGAGCCGCCCCTCGAGCGCCTGGCGGTGCGCAAGCACGACCGCATCGTGCTCCTGCCGGTGGAGCAGGTGGACTTCATCGAGGCGGACGGCTCCTACGAGAGGGTCCACGCCGGGGGCGAGGTGCACCTGGTTCGGGAGGGCATGACCCGCCTCGAGGAGCGCCTCGATCCCCGGCGCTTCGCCCGCATCCACCGCTCGACGATCGTCAACCTGGACCGCGTGGACGTGGTGGAGGCGGGCGCGGCCGGGGACGGCGCCGTGCGCCTTCGGGACGGGACGGCGCTCCGGGTGAGCCGGACCCGGGCCGGGGAGCTCCGCCGGCGCCTGGGGATTTCCTGAGCACCTGTAGGGGCGGACCTTGCGTCCGCCCGGGGGGAGGAGGCGAGCTCCTCCCCTACACGACACGGGACGGTCGTGAGGGGGGCCGCAGGGTGCGCCTCTGCCTGCCCCGAGCGGAGCCGAGGGGGTGCGCCGAATGCCGGGGGACGAGGCGGGAGGCACGGAGCGGCCCTTCGGCTTCGCTCAGGACAGGCAAGCCGCACCCTACACGCGGGCGGCGCCGGCCAGGGCGCGCCGCACGGCCACCAGGCTCTCCAGGAGGGCCTCGGCGCGCTCCGGGGGGAGCTGGGTGGCCGCGTCCGAGCGGGCCCGGGGCGGGTCCGGGTGGACCTCCAGGAAGACGCCGTCGGCCCCGGCGGCCACCGCCGCCCGGGCCAGGGGCTCGGCGAAGCGCCGGTCACCACCGGTCTCGGCGCCGCTCCCCGGGAGCTGGAGGGAGTGGGTGGCGTCGTAGATCACCGGGATCCCCAGGCCGTGGAGGAGGGTGAAGCTCCGCATGTCCACCACCAGGTTGTGGTACCCGAAGCTGTGGCCCCGCTCGGTCACGGTCACCCGGTCGTTGCCCGCCGCCGCGGCCTTCTCCGCGACCCGGGCCATGTCCTCCGGCGCCATGAACTGGCCCTTCTTGACGTTCACGGCCCGGCCGGTCTCGGCGGCGGCCGTCACCAGGTCCGTCTGGCGGCAGAGGAAGGCCGGGATCTGGAGGACGTCGCAGACCTCCGCCACCGGGGCGCACTGGCCGGGCTCGTGGACGTCCGTCAGGAGGGTGAGGCCGGTCTCCTGGCGCACCCGGCGGAGGAGCTCGAGGCCCGCGTCGAGCCCCGGGCCGCGGTAGCTCCCGACGGAGCTGCGGTTCGCCTTGTCGAAGGACGACTTGAAGACCGCCGCGACGGACAGGCGCCCGGCGAGGCCGGAGAGCCAGCGGGCGATCCCGAGGGCCACCTCCTCGCTCTCCAGGGCGCAGGGGCCGGCGATCACCGGCAGGGGGGTCCGGCCGGGATCGTCCATCGGGCCGCCGACCGAGACCCCGGGGGCCAGCTCCACGGGCCGGGGCCAGCCCGCGGCAGGCGCCGGTCCGGCCTCCGGGCTCACCCCGCCTCCGCCATTGGGGCCACCTCCCGCTCCCGGGTTCGGTCCGGCTCCTCGCGGCGCCGGCGCTCCCGGAGCGCCGCCTCGATGAACGAGACGAACAGCGGGTGCGGATCGTAGGGGCGGCTCTTGTACTCCGGGTGGAACTGGCAGCCCAGGTACCAGGGGTGGTCCGGCAGCTCCACCATCTCCACGAACTTCCGGTCCGGCGACATCCCCGCCACCTTCAGGCCGCCGTCCGTCAGCAGCTCCAGGTACTTCTGGTTCACCTCGTAGCGGTGGCGGTGGCGCTCGCTGGTGTCGTCGACGCCGTAGATCCGCCGGGCCATGGTTCCGGGGACGAGCTGGCAGGGGTAGGCCCCCAGGCGCATGGTCCCCCCCATCTCCTCGACGCCCAGGAGGTCCCGGAGCTTGTAGATGATCGCGTGCTCCGCGTCCTCGTCGAACTCCGACGAGGTGGCGCCGGCGACGTTGCAGACGGTCCGGGCGTACTCCACCACCATGAGCTGCATCCCCAGGCAGATGCCGAAGGTGGGCACGCCGTGCTCCCGGCCGTAGCGCAGCGCCCGGATCTTGCCCTCCGAGCCCCGGGCACCGAAACCGATGGGCACCAGGATGCCGTCCACCTCGAACAGCTCCCGGGGCCAGTTCGAGCCCTCGAGCTCCTCGGAGTTGATGTAGGTGATCTCCAGGGCGGCCTCGTTGGCGACGGCGCCGTGGAGGAGGGCCTCGTTCAGGCTCTTGTAGGAGTCCGGGAACTCCACGTACTTGCCCACCAGGCCGATCTTGACCCGCTCCCGGGGGTTGCGGATCTTGCCCACCAGGGTCTCCCAGGGGCTCATGTCGCGGCGGTAGCGGGGGAGGTTGAGCAGGTCCAGCAGGCGCTCGTCCAGCCCCTCGCGGCAAAACGACAGGGGCACCTGGTAGATCGTGTCCACGTCCCGGGCCTCGATCACGTGGTCCGCCTCCAGATTGCAGAAGAGGGCGATCTTCTTGCGCAGGTCCGAGGGCAGGGGCCGGTCGCACCGGCACAGCAGGATGTCCGCCGAGATGCCGATGGCCCGGAGCTCGCGCACCGAATGCTGGGTGGGCTTGGTCTTGAGCTCGTCGGCCGCGGCGATGTAGGGCACCAGGGTCAGGTGGACGTTGATGGCGTTGTAGCGGCCCAGCTCCTGGCGGAACTGCCGGATCGCCTCCAGGAAGGGGAGCGACTCGATGTCGCCCACGGTGCCGCCGATCTCCACGATGACCACGTCCACCCCGTTGCCCAGCGAGCTCATGGCCTCCATGATCTCGTCGGTCACATGGGGGATGACCTGGACCGTCTTGCCCAGGTAGTCGCCCCGGCGCTCCTTGCCGATCACCTGCTCGTAGATCTTGCCCGTGGTGTAGTTGTGGCGCTTCGAGGTGGTGGTGTGGGTGAAGCGCTCGTAGTGGCCCAGGTCCAGGTCGGCCTCGGCGCCGTCGTCGGTCACGAAGACCTCGCCGTGCTGGTAGGGGGACATGGTCCCCGGGTCCACGTTCACGTAGGGGTCGAACTTCATCAGCGTGACGCTGAAACCCCGGGACTCCAGGATCGCTCCCACGGAGGCGGCCGCCACCCCCTTGCCCAGGGAGGAGACCACGCCGCCGGTGATGAAGATGTATTTGGTCGCCATGAGCTAGGTCGCCTCCTCACTCTGCATCCCGCATCGTGTCGCCCCCGCCCCGGAGGGCGCCGGGTGCGGGCCGGGCTCCGGACCGGCGCGGGGCTCGGGCGGACTCCCGCGGCTGCGAACGCCACGCGCGTCGTGGTGCATCGGGCGTAGGGCGCGCGGCTCCGCTCAGCGCCGGCGCGTGGGGTGATCGATCGCCGGCCTGCTGGGGAGCGGCCGGCGCTTCGAGGTCGCTGCCGCGGGAGGTCCGCCCTCGTTGAGATCGCCTCGGCTCCGGTTCGGAGCCTGTGGCCAGGGTCGGGCCTCGACGTCCTCCGCCCGGCGCGCACCCGGCGCCCTCCTCCCCCTGGGACCGTAGGGTGCGCCTTGCCTGCCCTGAGCGCAGTCGAAGGGGCGCACCGGGTGTCCGGCCGAGGCCATACATGTTCGGTGCGGTACGCCGCACCCTACGGTTCTCCGCTCATCATGCGTTCCACCCGTTCCAGGTCTTCCGGGGTATCGACCCCGGGCGCCGGGCGCGAGCCCTCCAGCACCCGGATGGGGATGCCGTTCTCCAGCGCCCGAAGCTGCTCCAGGGCCTCCACCTCCTCCAGCGGGCTCGGCGGCAGCTCCGCCAGCCGCAGCAGGACGTCGCGCCGGTAACCGTAGATCCCCACGTGCTTCTTCGGACGCACCGCCGGCGCGTTGCCGTGGCGCGGGAAGGGGATCCGGGACCGGCTGAAGTAGAGGGCGTGACCCGCCAGGTCGGTCACCACCTTGACCGCGTTCGCCTCGTCCTCCTCCTCCGGGGCCGCCGGCACCGCCAGGGTCACCATGC